>JAEZHZ010000160.1 GCA_023436745.1 Pseudomonadota bacterium
AAGCGCTTTTCACCGCGCGCGGACAGGTCAACAAGGACGTGGCCCTGGACGCGGCCGTTTCCCTCGGGCTGAGCAGGGTGGCACTCGAAATGGACATGGGCACGGAAACGGTCGCCCGGACCATCCAGACCTCCTACGAGATCGCTAAGGCACTGAACATCACCGGCACGCCGACCTACATCATTGGTAACGAGATCATTCCCGGTGCCATCGGCGTCGATGAACTGCGCGCCCGGATCGCCAACATGCGGGCATGCGGCGAAACGCAGTGCGAGGGCTGATCAGCAGATCGTTCGCTCAAGCAGCGAAATCCAGTTGTCGGTGGCGATCTTGCGCACCAGCGGCTCGCCATAACCCTTTTCGAGCAAGGCTTCGAGGAGTTTGGGGACGCCGGTGACGTCACCGATGTCGGCAGGAATCTGCGCCCCGTCGAAATCGGACCCGAGCGCCACACCGTCTTCCCCAAGAGCCTCCAGAAGCGCATCGACATGGCGGACCATGATGTCGAGGCCCGTATCGGCACGCATCTGGCCATCCTCGCGCAGGAAGCCGGTCGCGAAGTTCAGACCCACCACGCCCCTGCTCTCCCGGATGGCAGCAAGCTGCCAGTCCGTCAGGTTGCGGGCATGGGGTGAAATCGCATGCACGTTGGAATGGGTCGCGACCAGCGGCTTGGTGCTGACAGCGGCAACATCGCGGAAACCAGCGGCATTGAGATGTGACAGATCGATCATGACGCCCAGCCGATCGCAGGCCCGCACCAGTTCCTTGCCTGCATCCGTCAACCCGGGCCCGATATCTGGATCGGCGGGATAGCGGAACGGAACCCCCGTCCCAAAGGCATTGGCCCGGCTCCAGACGATGCCGATGGAGCGCAGTCCAGCAGCATGAAGTACCTCCAGCGCCTGAAGGTCCGGATCGATCGCCTCTGCACCCTCGAGATGAAACACGGCTGCGAGCCGGCCCGCGGCGATCGAGGCGCGTATGTCTGCGCTCGACCGGCAGACGGAGAGCACACCCATTCTCTCGAGCCGCAGCAGCACCGCAGCCATCCCGAACGTCGATTGCTGCGCCGGGGCGATATCGAGCTCGGGGGGCAGGCCCTGAGTGGAGCCGGCAGGCACGGCTGTCGCCAGCGATCCCCGCAGCGGCGGCGGGAACATCGCGAAGAACCCGCCCACCATGCCCGCCTCGCGGGCCCGCGGCAGGTCGATATGGGCGGAAGGCAAGCCTTCGATGAACCGCTGCTCCGCACCGGGCCCGAACTCCAGCAACTTCAGCAGGGTGTCGTTGTGGCCGTCGAAGAAGGGGATGGGCATGGGCTATCCGGGGAACGGAATGAGTGGAGTATCGAGACGCAGATAGAGCGGGTGCTTCGGCGAACCGTCGGCATTGACTCCGAAGCACCAGAGCGGGATCCCGTCCGAGCGGAGGACTTCGACCAGTTCGCGCCCGGCGGCAGCCAGGGCCCTGTTGAGCTTGCCATGCGCCAGCACGACCTTGTCGGCCTTGCGGGCCGCGGCGCGAAGCGAGGGCAGGTTGAAGGGGGACACCGCCACAACCCCGGGCGCGAGCAGCATCCTGGGGTTCGTGGCTCGATAGTCCCCCACGTTGCCCTTGGCCATCGCGTCGTAGCCTTCCCGCTGGGCGAAGCCCCACTCGCGGGCACATGTCGGATCGTTGACGGTGGCGTCGGCCGTCGACGGGTTCATGCCGATGAACATGATGTACCGATCCGGAAAGGTCTCCCCGACCCAGCGCCGCATGAGCTGGCGATGCTCATGGTCGCTGAACTCGGCGTCGCCTCTGACCCCCGGCATCAGCGCGAGCCTCACCCTGCCGCCGGGATCGTGGGCCGTACCGTCGATCATGCGGTGAGGTCGCCCGGCGGCGTGAGTCCGTTGATCAGTGACGCGGTGGTTACGGTATTTGCCAGCAGGCAGGCGATGGTCATGGGCCCGACGCCTCCCGGCACGGGCGTGATGGCATCCGCCACCTCTACCACTTCATCGAAGGCGACATCACCGACGAGACGGGTCTTGCCCTCGCCTCGTTCGGGCGCCGGGATGCGGTTGATGCCGACATCGATGACCGTGGCGCCAGTCTTGATCCACTCGCCCCGGATCATTTCGGGCCGGCCGACAGCGGCAACGACGATATCTGCCTGCCGGAGCAGCGACGGCAGGTCGCGCGTGCGCGAGTGGGCAACCGTCACCGTGCAGTTCTCGCGCAGCAGCAGCTGCGCCATGGGCTTGCCCACCAGGTTGGAGCGTCCCACGATCACGGCGTTGAGGCCTGCCAGCGAACCCAGCCGGTCGCGCAGCAGCATGAGGCAGCCGAGCGGCGTGCACGAGACCGGACCCGGAAGGCCGATCTGCACCTTGCCCACATTTGCGGGGGTGAAGCAGTCGACATCCTTGGCGGGATCGATGGTCTCTATGACCTTGTCGGGGTCGATATGCTTCGGCACGGGCAGCTGCACCAGAATGCCGTGTACGGCCGGATCTGCATTGAGCTGCCGAACAAGCGCCAGCAGGTCGGCTTCCGGGGTGTCCTCGGGCAGTTCGTGCTTGAAGGAGGCCATGCCCACTTCCACCGTCTGCTTCGACTTGTTGGAGACGTAAACCTGGCTGGCTGGGTCGGAGCCCACGATGACCACTGCGAGACCTGGCGTTATGCCATGTTCGGCCTTCAGGCGCGCGACATGATCGGCAATGCGATGTCGTAGCCCCTCTGCGAAGGCCTTGCCGTCAATCAGGGTTGCGGTCATGCGAGTCTCCGGAATGCGCCTGCCCCAGCCATAGAAAACCGTGGGCCCTGCGTCCACTACTCACGGTTCATATGATCTGCTCAGGAGAGCACCAGTGATCGGAGGAGGGCCCCGAAATAGAAAGGGCCGTACTGCACGGGGGTGCAGCACGGCCCTTGGGGAGCTCCACCCGCCACGCTGTTGAGGGCTTGGGGGACAAGTGGCCGGCAGGCTCCGAGTTCACCGGTTTGCATGGGTCGCTTGCCGTCCAGTGAACTGCCTGAAAGATGGTTCTGGAATACGGCGAGAAAAGGTGCGCTCACCGCTATGTGATGGGCGATGCCCCACCGCGTTGAAGCGCGCGCCAGAACCTGTCATTGGAGAGCAAACCGTAGCCGATGCGAGACCTGCGATGACCACAATCTCCCCGCCCCGCCTCGAAACGAAGTCCTTCACCGATCCTGCCAAGGCGTGGGAGCATCTGGCGTTCATCTACAGCCGCAACACCAGCTTCATCCGGGATCACCTGGATGCGCTGGCGAAGGGGCGCGTGCCCGCAGGCCGCGTCCGCGCCTGCTACCCCCAGGTCGAGGTGCGCTCCACCAGCTACAGCAAGCACGAGAGCACATTGCCCTATGGATATCTCCACACGCCGGGTCTCTACCGCACCACGGTGACGGCCCCCCAGCTG
>JAEZHZ010000181.1 GCA_023436745.1 Pseudomonadota bacterium
CAGCCTTGTTGGTGAAGGTCACCGACAGGATCTCGCTACCATACGCCTTTCGTTCGCGCAGAATGTGGGCGATGCGCGTGGTGAGCACGCGCGTCTTGCCTGTGCCCGCACCGGCCAGCACCAGCACGGGACCCTCCGTGGTCAGCACGGCGTCGCGCTGTTCCTGGTTGAGGCCCTTGAGGTAGTCCGGCGCCTGTGATCGCGCCAATTGGCTGGTGATCGGCCCGGGAGCCGGACGCTCTAGCGGATTGGCATGTGAGGGCATTCAGGGCCTTTCCTCTGCGCCGGGCCCAAAGGGCCGCGCAGCGCGGGGATTGACGAATCTCATTTTGTTCTCGCTGCAATATAGGCGCAGCAGCCGGCCCTGTATAGGATGCCGGCGCGTCACCGATCCGTCATCCGGTACACGGATTTCGGGCTCCCGGCGGGCTTGCGCGGGGGCGCGGCATGCCTACACTCTGGCGCACTGCACAGGGGTGAACCGGCGTCGTGCTCAACCGCATCTACATCATCGTCGGCACGCTGGCGATCATCGTGCTTGCCGGCGCATTCATTGCGCCGCGGTTCATCCATTGGGGCGACTATCGCGTACGCATGGAGGAACTCGCCTCGGGGCTGCTCGGCACGCCTGTCACCATCCGCGGCGATATCGACTTCTCCCTGCTGCCCCAGCCGAGGCTCGTCTTCACCAATGTCCTTGTCGGCTCCCCGGAGGAGCCCGCCGCCACGGTGGATGCAGTCGAGGCCGAGTTCTCGCTTATCGATTTCCTGCGAGACAATTACGTGCTGCAGCGCTTCGTTCTCGATGGGCCGGTGGTCGATTTCACCATCGACGAGAGCGGGCTGTTCGGCAGCGGCGTGGTGCTTGCAGCTGACACCAGTGGGGTTGCGCTCGGCGATACCGATATCCGCAACGGTACACTCCGCCTGTTCGACCGCCGGACGAACCAGACCTTCGAGGCCACTCGCATCGAGGGGCAGTTGCGACTCTCCACAATGAGCGGGCCGCTGCAGTTCAATGGTGCCGGCAGCTACCACGGTGAACGATACTCGCTGCGTCTGAACTCGTCTGCACCCGACCAGGCCGGTGCAGCCCGTGTGTCCGCGTTCCTCAACGCGCAGAGCGGGGCGTTCTCCTTCACCACCGAAGGCATGCTGGTGGCGGGCGTTGCGCCCAAGTTCGACGGCACCCTGACCTATCGGCAGCGGCCGCCGGCAGCTGAAGCCGCAGAGGATATCCGCGGAAACCTGATCCTCGAGGCGCAGGTTGCCGGCTCCACCGACAGGATCGTCCTCTCCAGCTACACGCTGCAGCCCGATGAGAACCGTGCCGGCACCCGGCTCAGCGGTGCGGCCAGCATTCAACTGGGCGAGCGGCTGGGCTTCGATGCGGTGGTCTCCGGCGGGGTGTTTTCGCTGCCGCCCCGAGATGCCAACGAGAACCCGGCCGATCACCCATATGAGCTCGTCCGCATGCTGGCGGAACTGCCGGCACCACCGTTGCCGCCGATCCCGGGACGCATAGGGGTGGACCTTGCGGAGGTGGGGCTGCGTGCCTTCGCCCTGCGCGACGTGCGCCTTGATGCGCGCAGCGACGGCACACGGTGGCAGATCGAGAGTCTTGAGGGGCAGCTTCCGGGAGATACAAGGTTGTCGCTCAGCGGCACGCTGCTGGCGGAGGACGGCAGGCCCGCGTTCGCTGGTAATGCCAGCCTGACAAGCCAGCGTGTCGATGCCCTTGCGGCACTCTGGCGCCGCCCCGCCGAAGACAACGTTCTGTTCGGCGTCTCTGCGAACCTCCAGGGCCGTGTGCTGCTCGCCGCTGACGCGCTCGGCATCCTCAACGCCACACTCGGCATCGGCGGAGAGGCCGCCGCCGCAGAACTCCGGGTCGGCTTCGGGGACGAGAAGCGGCTCGACGTGACCGCACAGTTCAAGGACCTCGATGGCCGCCACAGCGCCATAGTGGGGGCCTTGGTGCCAAACATCGCTGGTGACACCGGCTTCGGCGTCAGCTTTCCTGCCGGCAGCTTCTCTCTCGCTGCCGACGCCGCTCACCTGTTCGGCCAGCCCGGGACAGGCATGCGGGCCGATGGCGAATGGTCCGGGGGCAAGGTGCGTTTCGATCAGCTTGCCGCCGCCGATTGGGGTGGGGTTGCCCTGGATGTCCGTGGGAGCATCGGTGGCGCGCTGGATACGCTCGACCTGTCGGGCTCCGGCTCCGTCGCGGTGCAGGAGGCGTCCGCCCCCGGCCTCGCCGCTGCCTATGATGCGCTAGGTGTGCCCTCGCCCTGGCGCGGAGCCATGGTGCGCTTTCTGCCGGCCGAACTGTACTTCGATGTCGAGCCGCAGGAGGGCAATGGCAGCCAGACCGTTACGGTGCGGGGCCCCGTAGCCAGCGGCGAACTCTATGTCCGCGCCAGTCTTTCGGACGGCGTCTCCCGCGCGGCCGAGGCAGCGCTCCGGGTCACCGCGTCTCTAGAGGGCCGGGACGGTGCAGCGCTGGCGCAGCAACTCGGGTTCGGTGCAGCCACGCCCTTTCCCGATGCCCGGGCCGTGCTGGTCAGCGCCTCGGTAGACGGGTCCGCCGAGGACGGCTTCGCCGCCCAGCTCACCGGGAGCTTCGGCGAGTCGAGCCTCGGCTTCTCCGGAAGGGTCAACATTGGCGACAACGGTGTGCTGGACGGCGACGGGCAACTCACCGGCCGCAGTTTCGACGCCACTGCCATCGCGAGTTGGGCAGGAGCGGCGGGTATTGCCCTGCCCACAATCTCGGGATCGGCGACCCTCCGGTTCGCCGGCAATGGCGACGTTCGCCTCACCGACATCTCGGCAGACAGCGGCGGCAGTGCCTTCTCCGGTTCCTTGGCTCTTGGGCGCAATGCCGGGTCCGCAGTCGTCTCCGGTGAACTCGCATTCGACCGGATGGACGTCGAC
>JAEZHZ010000195.1 GCA_023436745.1 Pseudomonadota bacterium
CTGCGTGTCCGACAAGCCGCTCCATGGCGAGTTGAAACTGCCGGGAATGGCCTCGGACTTCTACCGTCCCCAGGTCAACCGGCACCTCCAGATCGGCCTTCGCGCGATGGAGATCCTGCGCGATGAACCGGCGGAACGGTTGCATTCGCGCAAGCTGCGGAGCTTTGCAGAAACGGCCTTCCAGTAGGAGCGTCCGCTCAGTCCATCGTCACGACCACCTTGCCGACATGCTGGCCGTCGCCCAGGCGGCGGAATGCCTTCGCACCGTCCTCCAGCGAATAGCTGCTGTCGATGATGGGGCGCACCAGAGCAGCAAGCTCGGCATTGTCCTGGGGCCTGACCTTGTAAACCACAACCTCGAGTGACCTTCCTCGGTGAAGACGGCCGGTGAGTGCAACGCCGATGATGCCGGGAAAGGTGCCGCCGACAACCGCCATGCGGCCACCGGGCCTGAGGCACCGGGCGTAGTCCCGGGCGGCACGATTGGTGACCATGTCGATGATGAAATCGTAGCTGTCGCGCCGGGAGGTGTAATCCTCGGACCGGAAGTCGATATAGGCGTCGGCACCCACCGCCAGCAGCGCGTTACGCTTCCCGGGGCGATCTACGGCAACGACAGTCGCGCCTTTGGCCTTGGCCATCTGAATGGCGTAGGTTCCCACACCACCGCCGGCGCCATTGATCAGCAGGGTGTGACCGGCGGCAAGGCCAGGAAACTTCCGCAGGGCCTGTAGGGCCAGCCCACCGGCCTGCGGGATGGCGGCAGCGTCGGTGAACGAGAGCCCGTCCGGGATCTGCGACAACGCCACGGCGGGAACGCAGACATAATCGGCAAGGCCGCCCCATTTGCCGCCGGAGAGGTCGGCGAACACCGGCGCACCATGAGCGAAGGCGGAAACACCCTGCCCCACGGCCTCAACCGTGCCGGCGATGTCCGCGCCAAGAATTTTGAAGGGGGGCCGGAGCGGGCCCATGACGCGGCCCATCGGCGTGCCGGTGAGCAGATCCCAGTCCCAGGAATTGAGGGAGGCCGCGCGCACGCGGACAAGGACTTCGCCGGAATGTGGTTGCGGCCGGGGCACAAGCTCCAGCCGCAACACCTGTTCGGGCGGGCCATATCGGTCGAAAACCAGGGCCCGCATCGTCACGCTTGCTTACCTGCCCTTGACCACCGAGTAGCCGGCATACTTGGCCGAAGACCCCAGCTGCTCCTCGATGCGGATCAACTGGTTGTACTTGGCAAGCCGGTCGGAGCGCGAGAGCGAACCGGTCTTGATCTGACCGCAGTTCAGCGCCACCGCTAGGTCGGCAATCGTCGAGTCCTCGGTCTCGCCGGAACGGTGCGACATCACCGAGGTGTAGCCGGCGCGATGGGCCGTATCGACGGCGTCGAGCGTTTCCGAGAGCGAGCCGATCTGGTTCACCTTGACGAGGATGGAGTTGGCGACGCCCATCTTGATGCCGGAGCGCAGGCGTTCGGCATTGGTGACGAACAGATCGTCACCGACCAGTTGTACCTTTTTGCCAATCGCTTCCGTCAGCGCCTTCCAGCCGTCCCAATCGTCTTCGGCCATGCCATCTTCGATGGTGATGATCGGGAAGCGGGAGACCAGATCCTCGAGGAAGCGGACGTTCTCGTCGGAGCCGAGCGACTTGCCCTCGCCGACCATCTCGTACTTGCCGCCCTTGTAGTACTCGGTCGAAGCGCAATCGAGCCCGATGAACACGTCCTCGCCGGGCTTGTAGCCTGCCTTCTCGATCGACCGCATGATGAAGCCCAGCGCGTCGTCGGCCGACTTCAGGTTTGGTGCAAAGCCGCCCTCGTCACCGACATTGGTGTTGTGACCCTCGGCAGAGAGGCCCTTCTTGAGCGTGTGGAAGATTTCCGACCCGATGCGGACGGCGTCGGCGAGGCTCTCGGCGCCGGCCGGCAGGATCATGAATTCCTGCATGTCGATCGGGTTGTCGGCATGCTCGCCGCCATTGATGATGTTCATCATCGGCACGGGCAGCACGTGGGCGTTCGGGCCACCAATATAGCGGTAGAACGGCAGTTCGCTCGACTCCGCAGCGGCCTTGGCAACGGCCAGCGACACGCCGAGGATGGCGTTTGCGCCGAGCCGGCTCTTGTTAGCGGTGCCGTCGAGTTCGATCAGCGCCTTGTCGAGAGCCAGTTGGTCCAGCGCATCGAGGCCCTGGACCTCTTCGAAGATCACCGTGTTCACGTTCTCGACGGCCTGGGTCACGCCCTTGCCGTTGTAGAGCTTGCCACCGTCGCGCAGTTCCACCGCTTCATGCGCACCGGTGGAGGCGCCGGATGGGACGGCCGCGCGGCCGAAACTGCCGTCATCCAGCACCACATCGACTTCGACCGTGGGATTGCCGCGGCTGTCGTAAATCTGGCGGCCCTGGACATGGATGATGGAGGACATCGGATAGGCCCTTTTGTTGACGTAGCTTGGAGGTTCGCATCCTCCTAGACGCACCCCATGACTAGGGAAAGAGGGTGGCTGAAATTTTGTCGGTTCCGAGCGCCCTTGCCAGTAAACCGGCGCCCTGCTCTACCGGTATCGTTTCAGTGGAGGACAGATCATGCCGCTCGTCAAACAGGTAGCCCATACCTGCATCTTCGCCCGCGACCTCGACGCCGTGGAAGCCTTCTATCGCGATGTGATCGGTGTAGCGCCGAAGTTCGATTTCATGCGCGGCGAGAACCGGATCGGCTTCTATCTCGATTTCGGCAACCGCACCTTCATCGAGGTCTTCCTCAAGGGTGAGTCACGGTTCGAGGAGACGAACCAGATCAACCACATCTGCTTC
>JAEZHZ010000252.1 GCA_023436745.1 Pseudomonadota bacterium
GCGCCAAGACGAACTTCCTCGCGCATCTCAGCCACGACATCCGCACGCCGCTCAACCACATCATCGGCTTTGCCGACCTGATGCGGCACGAGACCTATGGCGCCCTGGGCGACAAGCGCTACCTCGATTACGTGCAGTCCATCAAATCCTCCGGGGAGAACCTGCTGGCCTCCTTCGCCGCGATCCTCGAACTGGCAGAGCTGGAAAGCGGCCAGAAGGCGCTCCGCAACGATCCCGTGCTGATCGACGAGGTACTGGAGGCGGTCGCACAACGCTTCCGCGGACAGGCGCAGCGCGCCGGCATCAGCATCGTCTTGGGTGCGCCGGCGCAGGCTATCGTGGAGGGCGACCGGCTCGGCCTCAACCGCATGCTCGGGAACCTGGTCGAGAACGCCATCCGCTTTACCCCTGCCGGCGGACGCATTGTCCTTGCAGCCTTCGCGGCCCCGGACGGGGTGGTGATCGAGGTGACCGACACCGGCATCGGCATGAGCGAGGAACGCCTTGAGAGCCTGAGCCAGCCCTTTGCCCTTGGCGACGCCACCTTCACGCGCGAGGGCGGCGGCCCCGGTCTTGGACTCTCCATCGCCCGCGCCATCGCCGAGCTGAGCGGTGGGCACCTGGCCATCGATTCCAGCCCGGCACTGGGCACCACCGTGGCGATATCGCTGCCGCTGGCAGCGATGGACGGACGCATGGCGGCCTGAGGGCGCGCTAGGCTGTTGCGCCCCCGAGTTCACGGGCCCGGGCGTACCACCGTTCTGAGGCGATCTGCACCTCGGCCTGCATGCCGGCAATCTCCAGCTCGAGCCGCGAGAAGTCAGGATAGTGCGTCAGGCCCGCGAGCAGATCGCGGAAGGCACCCGACCAGGCCTCATCCTTGAACGGTGACACCAGCGCGGCGCTCATGACCTGCAGGATGGTCGAGTAAGTACGGTGGATTTCGGCGAGACGCGCCCCGTTCGGCACCAGCCCCACCTGCTCCAGCCGTGACAGCACCACAGCGGTCGGCGCCTGTGGGCGGTCGATGGTGGCGCCCGCGAGCAATTGGGCCGATTGCGCGATGAACTCCAGATCGACAAGGCCACCCTGGGCAAGCTTCAGGTCGAACGGGTGTCGCGGAGGCCGTTCCTTGGCAAGGAGCGCGCGCATGGACAGCACGTCCTCAACGGTCTTGGCGGGGTCGCGAGGCCGGGCCATGACCCTCGCGACCTCGGCCTCCACCTCCCCTCGGAACGCGCCGTCGGCAACCACAACGCGGGCGCGGCTCAGCGCCAGATGCTCCCACGTCCAGGCATTCTCCCGGTGATAGGAGCGAAAGCCACTGAGGCTCGTTGCCAGCGGACCGGCGTTGCCGGACGGTCTGAGTCGCAGGTCTGTCTCGTAGAGGACCCCCTCACCGGTCGGTGAGGACAGCGCAGCCACCAGCCGCTGGGTCAGGCGGGCGTAGTAGTGGCTGATGCTGAGCGACTTTTCTCCATCCGATTCAGCTTCCGGCCCGTCGTAGAGCAGGATGAAGTCGAGATCGGAGGTAGCCGTCATCTCGCGGCTGGCCATCTTGCCGAAGGCGAGCAGGGCGACCCGCGCACCGACGATACGCCCGTGGCGGCGTTCGAATTCCTTGCGCACCGAGGCGAAGAGGCGGTTCACCAGTGTCTCCGCCAGCGCAGTGAACTGCTCGCCTGCCCCCGTCGCATCGACTGTCCCGGACAGCAGCCCTGCCGCGATCAGGAACTTCTGCTCCTGCCCGATGATGCGGGCGCGGTCGATGATCTCCTCGTAGGAGCGGGCTTCGGCGAGAAAGGCATCCACCTTGGCGATCAGCACCTCGCGATGGGTGACGTCGTTGGCGAAAGCCGGGTCGATCAGCCCGTCCATCACATGGGCGCGGTGGATGACCTGTTCGGCCATGCGCGGTGCGGAAGCCATCAGCTGTATCAGCAGGGTCCGCAGGTTGGCGTGATTGCGCAGCAGAGAGAACAGCTGCACGCCCGACGGCAGGCGCGAGAGGAAGTTGTCGAACCGCACGAGCGCTTCATCGGCATTGCCGGCATGGACCAGCGTCGCGAGCAGTTGCGGCAGCAGCTCCGTCAGATGCGCGCGTGCCGCGCTGCTGCGGGTCGCGGCATAGCTGCCATAGTGCCACTTGCGCACCGTCTCGATGGCCTTCGACGGATCGGCGAAGCCGAGGCGCGACAGGGTTTCAATGGTGTCCGGGTCGTCGTCGGAGCCGGTAAAGACCAGGCTGCCCTCGTCGGCGCCGAGGCTCTCGCCCTCGGTGAACAGCTCGCCGTAGTAGCGCACGACCCGCTCGAGCGCGGCCCGATAGGTGCGTTCGAAGGCGAGCCGGTCGGGCTCCCCCATCAGCCGTCCGACCACGGCGACGCCCTCGGGGGTCGCCGGCATCACGTGGGTCTGTTCGTCCCGCAGCATCTGCAGCCGGTTCTCGACGGCACGCAGGTACCAGTAGGTCTGGATGAGTTCCGTCGCAGCCTTGGGGGTGATCCAGTTCGCATCGGCCAGCGCTGCCAGTGCATGCGCCGTCGGCTTCACCCTGAGGCTCCGGTCGCGCCCGCCGGCAATCAGCTGCTGGGTCTGGGTGAAGAACTCGATCTCACGGATGCCCCCGCGGCCGAGCTTGACGTTGTGACCCTCGACGCGGATGTCGCCGACGTTCTTGGCAATGTTGATCTGGCGCTTCATCGCCTGGATATCGGCAATGGTGGCGAAGTCGAGATGCCGCCGCCACACATAGGGAGCAAGCTCCTTGAGGAAGGCATCGCCGACGCCGAGATCGCCGGCACAGGGGCGCGCCTTGATCCAGGCCGCGCGCTCCCAGTTCTGCCCGCGAGCCTCGTAATAGGTCAGCGCCGCATCCACCGAGATCGCGACCGGGGTCGAGCCCGGATCCGGCCGCAGCCGGAGGTCGGTGCGGAAGACATAGCCGTGGGTGCGCCGATCCTCCATCAGCGCCACCAGCCGCTGCACCATGCGCGAGTAGACCCTGGTCGCCTCCGCCGGCTCCGCCACCACCCCTCGCTGCGGATCGTAGAAGGCGACGATGTCTATGTCGGAGGAATAGTTCAGTTCCTGCCCGCCATGCTTGCCAAGGGCAAACAGCGCCAGTCCGGAGTTGGCAGCGGTCGCCTCCTCGACGGGTATGGCGAGCTTGCCCCGCTCGGCCGCCTCGCGCATGAGCAGGTTGAGGCAGGCGTCGAGAGCGGCGTCCGCCAGATCCGACAGGGCGGCCGTTGCCTGCGCCGTCGTCCACGCCTGTCCAGCCTCCGCCACCGCCGCGAGCAGGGCCGTACGGCCCTTGGCAACGCGCAGCGCCGGGCTCAGCACGTCCTCGTCAGCGGCTTCCCTGCCCGCCGCCTGCACCGCGTCGAGAATGTCGGCGAGCACGCCGTCTGCTTCATCGGCAAGGGCCGCGGCCAGCCAATCGGCGTTGGCGACCGCGAGTTCCAGCAGGTAGGGCGCCTGCTCCAGCAGCGGGCCAAGGCACGCCCGGGCCGCGCCGATGGGCTTCTGCTGCTCCGGCGGGAGAGAGGCGAGCCAGGTATCGAACCCGGGCGTTTCGACGGACGGCAGCGGGGTGAGTTGCATGCGCTAGCAGTAGCAAGCCCCGCCCGGAACCGGCAAGCGCCGCCGCCTGCTAACCCGGCAGATCGATGACGGCCCGCACGCCGGGTGCGTTGTCCTCGATGCGGAAGCTGCCGCCGTGCAGGCGCGTTACCGCATCGACCAGCGACAGTCCGAGTCCAGAACCCGGCTCGGACCGGCTGGCCTCGAGCCGCACGAAACGGTCCAGCACGCGCCTGCGGTCCTCCTCGGGAATGCCCGGGCCGTTATCGCCCACTTCGATCAGCACGCGGTCGCCCACCCGGCGCAGGCCCACCGTGATGCGGCCAGTGGCACCCTCCGCCGGCTGGGCATATTTCACCGCATTCTCGAGCAGGTTCACCATCGCCTGCCCGATCAGCTCGCGATTGGCGCGCAGGTGCACGCCCGGCTCCACCACGGTATCGAGTTCAATGCCCTGGTCCTCGGCGACCGGCCCGTAGAGCTCGGCCATGTCCGCGACCACGGCGCTGATGTCCACGTCGGTCAGCGCTCCGGAGGGCGCCCCCGCCTCGGCGCGCGCGATCATCAGCAGCGCGTTGAAGGTGCGGATCAGCCGGTCGCTTTCGGCGATGGTGGTCTCCAGCGCCTCTCGCCGCGCCTCGTCGCTTGCGCCATCCCGCAGCGCCGACTCCGCCTGGTTGCGGAGGCGCGTCAGGGGCGTCTTCAGATCGTGCGCGACGTTGTCGGTCACTTCCTTCAGCCCCTGCAGCAATTGCTCGATCCGGTCGAACATGGCGTTGAGGTTGGTGGCGAGCCCGTCGAATTCGTCGTTGCGGCGGGTCACCGGCACGCGCTCGGAGAGGTTGCCGGACATGATCTTGGTGGAGGTGTCGCGGATGGTGTCGATGCGCTTCAGCACGCGCCGCGCCGTCACGCCCCCCGCGACCAGCGAGAACAGGATGATGCCGATCGAGCCGAGAAAGAAGCTCTGGACGATGATGGCGCTGAAGCCCCGTCGTTCCACCACGTCCCGCCCCACCACCAGCCGCATGCCGTTGGGCAGTTCCACCGACCGCGCCACCGCGTAGCCGCTGCGCCGGGGCATGGCGTCGGAGCCTGCGGGCAGCCCGTTGGCGCGCTCGTAGTCGAAGCTGTAGATGCCGGGCTGGATCAGCACCTCGGGCGGCACGTCGCTGATATTGCCGATCAGGTACTGCCCGGTTGCATCCCCGAGATAGTAGATGCCCGGCCCGGGCGAGCGCGAGATGCGCTCGAGCGCAAAGGCCATGGCCCGGATGCCCTGGTTCGTGGCGATCCGCTCCAGCACCCTCACCTCGCCGTCGATGTCGTTGGCCTGCTGGCGCTGCAGCTGCAGGCTCGACTGCCAGCCAATGAAGGCCAGCAGCAGGATCGCGAAGAGCGAAAAGATGAGAATGAAAGTCGCCGTCAGGCGAACCGTCGAGGTACGCCAGAGCTGGATGAAGCGGTTCACGCGGTCACTCGCGGATCATGTAGCCGGCGCCCCGTACCGTATGGAGCAGCGGGGTGGCGTACCCCTTGTCGATCTTGCTCCGCAACCGGGACATGTGCACGTCGATGACGTTGGTCTGCGGGTCGAAGTGATAGTCCCAGACATTCTCGAGCAGCATGGTGCGCGTGACAACCTTGCCGGCGTTCTTCATCAGGTATTCGAGCAGGCGGAACTCGCGCGGCTGCAGCAGGATGGTCTCGCCATCCCGTTCGACCTTGCGCGACAGCCGGTCGAGCACGAGCCCGCCGACGCTGTAGCTGGTAGCTGCCTCCGATGGGCTCGAGCGGCGCGCAAGCACTTCGATGCGCGCCAGCAGTTCGGTGAAGGCATAGGGCTTGGTGAGGTAATCATCTCCCCCTGCCCTCAGGCCGGTCACCCTGTCGTCCACCTCGCCCAGCGCGGAAAGGATCAGCACCGGGGTGTTGTCACCCTCGGCCCGAAGCGATTCCACGATGGAAAGCCCGTCCCGCCGGGGCAGCATGCGATCGACGATCAGCACGTCGTAGTCCATGCCGGATGCCATCGCATAGCCGGTCTCGCCGTCGCTCGCATGGTGTGTGACGTGGCCGGCCTCATCGAGGGCCTGGATCAGGTAACTCGCCGCCTCGCGGTCATCTTCGATCAGCAGGATTTTCACCGGGACGCTCTCCAGTGGCCGGCGGATACAGTGAGCCCCGGGACGTGAATCCCGGGGCCATGCTTGTACTCTTAGTTTTCGGTGAGCGGCAGCCCGATGAAGCGGGAGTTGCCGTCGCGTTCGACCATCACGAGCGCGGTGTTGAGGCCGCGTTCGCGCACGCCCTCAATGGCAGCCTCGAACTCTTCGAGGGTGTTCACCGGCTTGTTGTCGACCTGCAGGATCGCATCGCCCACGGCGAGGCCCTTCTCGGCGGCAGCCGAGTCCGGATTGACCTTCTGGATCAGCAGGCCGCCATTTCCGTCGGCATTCGGCACCAGGCTCAGCCCGACGCTCGATTCGGACGGAACGGGCGCCGGCGGGGTCAGGGAGCCGGGCTCCTCGGCCTCTGCCACCTCTTCCTCGCTGAGCGTGCCCAGCGTGACGGGAACGGTGGTCTCGGCACCGTCGCGCCAGATGGTCAGTTCCACGGTCGAATCCGGGGACTTTCCGGCGATGGTGCGGCTGAGGTCCAGGGCGTCATCGATCTGCTCGCCGTCCACGGCGATGATGATGTCGCCCGACTGCACGCCGGCGGGACCGGCAGGACCGTCCTCGGCGATATTGCTGACAATCGCGCCGCGGGCATTCTCGAGGCCCACGCCATCGGCGATGTCGCGGGTCACGTCCTGGATGCCGACACCGAGATAGCCGCGGGTCACGGTGCCGCTGGCAACCAGCTGCTCCACGACCGACTTCACGGTGGAAGCGGGGATGGCGAAGGCGATACCGACATTGCCGCCGTTGGGCGAGTAGATGGCGGTGTTGACGCCGACGACTTCACCGCTGGTGTTGAAGGTCGGGCCACCGGAGTTGCCGGTGTTGACCGCAGCGTCGATCTGCAGGAAATCGCCATAATTGTTGCCGCCGATGTCACGGCCCGAGGCCGAGATCACGCCGACCGTCACCGTGCCGCCGAGGCCGAACGGGTTGCCGACGGCAATGACCCAGTCCCCGACGCGGCTGCGCTCCTCCTCGAAGGTCACGAAGGGCAGGTCCTCGCCCTCGACCTTGAGCACGGCAAGGTCCGTGCGCGGATCGGTGCCGACCACTTCGGCCTGCTGCTCGGTGCCATCGTCGAACGCCACGGTCACCTTGGTCGCGTCCTGCACGACGTGATTGTTGGTCACTACGTAGCCGTCGGCCGAGATGATGAAGCCGGAACCGGCTGCCATGAACCGGCGCGGTGCCTGGTTGGAGCTGCCGCCCTGACCGAACTGGTCACCGAACTGGTCGAAGAAGTCGCGGAAGGGATGTCCCTCGGGAAGGTCGGGGAAGTTGAACTGGAACTGGTCACCGCCGCCCTGCACGCTGCGCCCGCTCTGCTCTGCCTCGACCAGAATGGACACCACTGCGGGCTTAACAGCCTCGACCAGATCAGCAAATCCCGGTTGTGCCTGGCCGCTCGGCACCGTGATCTGGGCGGCTGGCTTGACCTGCGCGTTGGCCGCGGTGCCGGACATCACGTAGGCGGTGCTGACACCGCCGACACCGACCATCAGCGCAAGGGCCGAAGCCCCAAGCCAACGACCGGTCCGCTTGAGAATGGACGATCCCATGAAACTCATCTCCTTCGGCAAGCCCTCAACAGCTTAGGCCGTAGATATGGAATGTCCGGGCTTTCGGAGAAGTTGCTCCAACATTAAACCTTGGCAATGTTCGCGGCAGCATTGAGGATGGATGGCAGCCGTGCCTGTCGATCGCCCCGGCGCGCCGCGCGGGGTTACCGCCAGGACGACGCCGTCCATGGGGCATGGCATGGTTGCTGGACGCCCGCCGGGGGCTGAATCACCCCACGACGCCTCGAAAACCCACGGCCTCCGGGGCCCTTCCGGAGAGCGGTTGCTACTTCAGTTCGTCCAGAGCCGCCCGCTCTTCGTCGGTGAGCACCACCGCCTCGGGCTCTGTTGCCGGCCGCCGACGTCCTGCCAGCCACAGGCCGATGAGCCCGGCCGCCAGCAGTGCCGGTGCCGCGCCCCACAGCAGCAGGGTCTGTCCCGACACTCTTGGGTTAAGCAGCACGTACTCGCCATAACGATCGACCACGAACTGGCGAACGGCCTCGTCGCTGTCCCCGGCAACCAGCCGCTCGCGCACCAGGAGCCTCAGGTCCCGCGCCAGATCGGCGTCGCTGTCGTCGATCGACTGGTTCTGGCAGACAAGGCAGCGCAGCTCCGCCGAGATGCTGCGTGCACGTTGCTCGAGCACCGGGTCGGGAAGGATTTCGTCGGGGCTTACCGCCTGGGCAGCGCCCGGCAGCAGCAGCGCAACAGCGAGGATGAGCGAACGCAGCCAGTTCATTCGGCCGGCTCCGGCACGGCCCGGGCCACCCGGTTCGGAACCCCCACCCTGAGCCGTCGATCGGTCAGCGACAGCACGCCCGCCGCTGCCATCAGCAGCGCCCCGAACCAGATCAGCGTGATGTAGGGCTTGTACCAGACGCGGACCACATGTGTGTCGGCCAGCGGTTCACCCAGTTGCAGGTAGACCTGCGAGAAGCCGTAGGTCTGGATGGCCGCCTCGGTGGTGGGCATGCCGCTCGCATCATAGATGCGGCGCTCGGCGACCGCCGTGCGGGTGCTCCCGTTGGGTGCGGTGATGGTGAAGTCGCCCTGCTCTGCCAGATAATTCGGGCCGCGTTCGGTGTCGAAGTCGTCGAATGCGATGGTGTAGCCGGAGAGTTCGGCAGTCTCGCCGGGGTTGAGGCGGGTAACGAGTTCCGTTTCCCAGGCCGTTACCGAAACGATGCCGAGCACAGTCACACCGAGCCCCAGGTGGGCAATCGCTGTCGACCAGGCGGTCCGCGGCAACCCCTTCAGGCGGCGCCAGCTTTCGCCGAACGGAATGCGGCCCAGCCGGCTACGGTCGACGAGTTCCGCAATGGCTCCGAACGACACCCAGAAGCCGAGCAGCAATCCGATCGGGGCGAGCGAGATCGACACGCCGCCCAGGGCTGAAACCAGTATGGTCACGAACAGGCTCAGTGCGGCCGCACCGATCAGCCGCTGTGCAGCCGCCAGCACGTCGGCCCGCTTCCAGGCAAGGAACGGTCCGAACGGCAGCACCAGCAGCAGCGGCGCCATCAGCGCCGAGAAGGTGAGATCGAAGAACGGGGCGCCGACCGAGATGGTCGTGCCGGTAAGGGCGTCGAGCACCAGCGGATAAAGCGTACCCACGAGGATCGCGCCGACCGCCGTGGCGAGGAACAGGTTGTTGAGGATCAGCGCGCCTTCGCGGCTGACGGGCGCAAACAGGCCACCCTGCCGCAGTGCCGGCGCACGGAAGGCGAACAGCGCGAAGGCCCCGCCGATCAGCAGCGCCAGCATGGTCAGGATCACGAGCCCGCGGGTGGGATCGCTGGCAAAGGTGTGAACGGAGGTAAGGATGCCCGAACGCACGAGGAAGGTGCCCAGCAGCGACAGCGAGAAGGTGATGATGGCGAGCAGCACCGTCCAGATCTTGAGCGCGTTGCGCTTCTCCATCACCAGCGCCGAATGCAGCAGCGCCGTGCCGGCAAGCCATGGCATGAAGCTTGCGTTCTCGACCGGGTCCCAGAACCACCAGCCGCCCCAGCCAAGCTCGTAATAGGCCCAGTACGACCCCATCGCGATGCCAAGCGTGAGGAAGACCCAGCTCAGCATCGTCCACGGCCGCACCCAGCGCGCCCAGGCCTGGTCGATCCGGCCCGAGATCAGCGCGGCGACCGCGAAGCTGAAGCAGATGGAAAAGCCGACATACCCCGCATAGAGCAGCGGCGGATGCACCACGAGCCCGATGTCCTGAAGCACGGGATTGAGGTCATTGCCCTCGATCGGCGCCGGCAGGAGCCGCGTGAACGGATTGGAGGTGAACAGGGTAAAGCCGGTGAACGCAGCCGTGAGCAGGGATTGCGTCGCCAGCACGAGGCTCAGCAGGTCGTTCGGCAGGTTCCGCCCGAAGGCGGCAACCAGGGCGCCGAACAGCACCAGGATCACGATCCACAGGACCAGCGAGCCCTCGTGATTGCCCCAGACGCCGCTGATCTTGAAGATCAGGGGCTTCAGCGAATGGGAGTGCTCCACCGCCAGCAGCAGGCTGAAATCGGAGACGACGAAGGCCTGGATCAGCGCCACAAAGGCCAGCGCCACCAGCACGAATTGAAGCACCGCACCCTGGCGCAGGACCATCGCCACGCGCGTGCCCGAGCGATAGTAGACATAGCCGCCCACCGCCGACACCACAGAGATGGCAAAGGCGAGGATGAGCGCGAAATGGCCGAGTTCGATGCTCATGCGCACCGACCGGGGACGTTGTGGAACAACCCCTGCCGGGTGGTCTTGAAGAAGCGCATCACTGGCCGGCCTCCGGGCGCCACTCGCCCTGCGCCTTCAACGCCTCCACCACTTCCTTGGGCACGTAGTTCTCGTCGTGCTTGGCGAGCACGTTGCTGGCCTGGAAGGTACCATCGTCACCGAGACGACCCTCTGCCACCACGCCCTGCCCTTCGCGGAACAGGTCGGGCAGGATGCCGGAATAATGCGCCGCGACCTCTGCCCCGCCGTCGGTGATGACGAAGAAATTGCTTTCTCCGGAGCGGGTCCAGCTTCCGTCCTTCACCAGCCCGCCGAGACGGATGGGCGTACCGACATCGACCGCGCGAGCGGCTACTTCGCTGGGCGAGTAGAAGAAGACGATCTGGTCGCGCAGCGCCGTCAGCACCAGCGCCGCCGCCAGCGCCACGACCAGCAGCAATCCACCGATCACCGCAAGCCGCTTCTGCTTGCGGCTCCAGCCGCGGGAACGGGGCGTCGCGGGTGCGGTCATGGCGCGGAATTCCTGAGTTCAAGGCCGGCACCGAGCGCCAGCGTGTCGAGTTCGCCGCGGTCGAAGGCCTGCGGGTAAGCCGCAACCGCATCGTCATAGGCGGACTGCGCCGCCTCGGTGTCACCAAGCACCAGGTAGGACTGCACGAGCTGCATCCATTCCTCCACGGTGCCGCCATCACGGGCGAGCCGCTCGGCAAGGCGGAAGACCATGGCGCCAATGTCCGGTGTGCCCGTCACTGGTGCGCCGCGGTTCTCCGCGACCGCCAGGCCCTGGCGCGCTCCGGCAAGCCATACCTCGGTGCCGTCGGCCAGCGCCAGCACCTCCCGCCACGTGTCTACCGCCTCATCGAAGGCGCCGGAGCGGGTCAGTTCGGCGGCTAGATAGAGACGTGACGGAACATGCTGCGGATCGGCCGCTGCAGCCGACCGCAGGAGGTCCATGGCTTCGGCGGAACCGTTGCCGTTGCTTTCGAGCAGCAGCGCCTCTGCGAGCCGGGTCTGGTTGTCGGGAGTAGCCCCGGCCAGCGCCAGCACGCGGCGATAGGCATTCACCGCATCGGTGTAGCGGCCCAGCTGGGCATAGGCAGGCGCGACGACGCTCCAGCCCCGCAGGTCATCCGGGTTCTCGGCAAGCGCGGCCTCGATGCGGGCGATGGCCTCGTCGAGATCGAGGTTGCGCGCGGTCAGTTCCGGGCGCTCCGCAAGGGGCTGCGCCGGCGCATCGGGAGAGCCGAGCAGGCCATAGACGCCGAAGCTCAGCGCCGCGATTGCGGCAAGGCCAGCCAGCAGCGCGCCATGGCCGAAAGCGGGGCCACCAGTGGTGCTGCCCCCTTCGGCGCGATAGCGGAGCATCTCGCGGGCAAGTTCGCCCCGCGCCGCTTCGGCCTCGCGCTCGCCGAGACGACCGGCCGCGACATCGGCCTCGATACCGGCAAGCACCAGCCGAAAATGGCTGTTGGGATCGGCCGTTACGCCCGCGGCTGCGTTGACCATGCGGGGACCGGCTGCGTAAAACAGCGCAGCGCAGGCGATGGCGGTGACGGCAATGGCGACGAACCAGAACAGCATGAGCCTCGAACGCTGGGTGGCGAGGGGCGACAGACTGGCGCCATCTATAAGCAGACCATGGCGAAAAACCACACCCTTACGCACAGTTGAGGCGGACGCATTGCCACAGGGCAGCCCCTGCGCATGAGCGATACCGAGGTCGATTTCGCCGTTCTGGGCTCGACGCCGCAGGCGCGATTGCTCGCAGGGCTGCTGGCGGCCGAACATGGCCGGCGCGTGGCGCTTGCGGCCGAAAGCGATGCCGCCTACCGGCTGCCGCGCGGGCTCGACCTGTCCGCGGGCCCCATCACCCGCCCCGAGAGCTGGTCGCTGCTCCGCACGCTCGTGCCGGAAACGGTCAAGCTCCTGTCCCGTATCGGCGGCCGCTCCGCCTGGGGACGCACCGATCCGATCCTGTTCGCGGATGTCGCCGCGGCGGCGGAAGCGATCTCCCACATCCGGCACATGGCCTGCGCCTTCGGCATTGCCGCCGAGCGCGTCCCGCCCGACCTGATCGGCCCCGGCCGCAACGCGATCTATCTCCGGGACACCGTCGTGCTGCACCGGGCGCCACTGGAGGCCGCAGTCGACACCTGGCTCGACCGCGTCGGCGTCGTGCGCCTCACCGGACCCGTCGAGCTCAACCCCGACGGCAGCGGCACCGCGCCGGTGGGCGAGCACCAGTGCCGCATCGGGCAGGCCGTTCTTGCCGACGATGCCGCCCTCCTCCGGCACATCCCTGCCGAGACATGGCCGACGCTGCTGGGTCGCCATGCCGGCAACACCCTCCTGCTCGAACCCACCGCCCCCATGGCCGGAGTGGTGATGCAGCAGCTCGATTCCGGCCTGACGCTTCACCGCCAGCCCCATGGCGGGCTGGTTGCGATGGGTCCCGGCGCGCCCGAGGATTTCACCGCCCGGCTGATGGCCCTGCTTGGGAGCGAGCGCCCGCTGCGCCTCGCCGGGCGTGCGCAGTACGTGACCATCGCCACCGAGGATGGCGCAGCCGCCGCGGGCCGCCTCGATGGCACGGGCCCGGTGATGCTCGCCGGCTTCGGCGTCACCGGAGCCTTCTTCGCCCCTGCCCTCGCCCGCTGGCTCTGCGGGGTGGCGGAGCCGGCCGAGGCTTCGTGGTTCGAATCCCGCGCCATCGGGCGCAGCGCCGCCACCTCTGCGGCCACCGAATTCCGGGGCGCAGCGTGAAACGCCAGCCCTTCCGCCTTCCCGGCGAGACCGCCGGCCCGTTCCGCGGCAGTGCCATCGACCGCCAGACGCCCATCCGCTTCCGGCTCGATGGCCGCTCGATCAACGGCTTTGCCGGCGATACCGTGCTCAGCGCCGCTCTGGCCGCGGGTATCGACACGCTCGGCACGGTCGACGGCTCGCCCTTTGCGCTCGGCCCTTCCTCTGCACCGACCATCTGCGTTGCCGGCTCCACCGATCCGCTCCCCATGGAGCGCACCCTCGCCACCGACGGTGCCGAGTACGTCACCGGCGCCCGCGTCTCACGGCTCCGGCGCCTGTTCGGCGGCACCAGTCTCAACCTCGACCGGGAGCCCACGAACAGCATCGTCTCCCCCGACGCGGGGGACCTCCCCCAGCATGATGCCAGCGCCGGCATGGTGGTGGTTGGGGCCGGTGTCGCCGGGCTCACGGCGGCGCTCGCCGGCGCGCGTGCCGGCCTCTCCGTCACCCTGCTCGAAGCCCGCACGCGGCCCGGTGGCCATGCCGTGCTTTTCGGCCGTCAGGAGGGGGAGGACCAGCCGGAAATCGCCATTGCGAACCTCGTCACGGCCGTCGTGGAAAGCGACGCCATCACCCTCGTCACCGGCGCCGAGGTGACCATCGCCCGTCCGGGGCTGGTGCGGGCCCACGCTGTTCGGGTCGTCGATGGCACTCCGCAGGCCTACTGGCTTGAGATCACCGCGTCACGCATCGTTCTCGCCACGGGCAGCCTCGAGCGCCTGCCGGTCTTTCCGGGCAACCGCCTCCCCCGCGTTCGCGGCGCCCTCGAGGCGTTTGAACTCGCCGCCCGGTTCGGCGTGTGGCCGGGCCGCGAGGCAATCGTCGCCACCGGCAGCAGCGTTGCCTACCGGCTTGCCATGCTGGCCGCCGATGCCGGCATCCGGGTCACCCGCATACTCGATACGCGGCCGAGCCCGGAGTCACGATTCATTGCCTTCTCGCGCGCCTATGGCATCACCCAGGCGCCCGGCAGCCGTGTTGGGACCGCTGCCTATGCCCGCGGCCGGTTGCGCCTCACGCCAGAGTCGTCCCTGCCGGGTCCGCAGCTCTCCCGCCCAGAGCTTGCCGCCGACAGCCTCGTTGCAAGCGGCGGATGGCAGCCGGACCTGACCCTGTGGAGCGGCAGCGGCGGCGCCAGCCGCTGGAACCCCGAGCGCCGGCGCATCGAGCCGACCGGCGGCATGGACGGCATGGTCCTCGCTGGCAGCGCCGCCGGCTGGCTCAGCCGTACCGCCTGTGCGGCCAGCGGCCTTGATGCTGTCGCCGTGCTGCTCGGCCGGCCCCGCCCCGGGGTTGCCGAACTCAGCATCGATCCGGTCTACGATACGCCGGACGATCCTGCCGCCATCGCGTCCTCCGCCGCCGCACCGAGCTATCTGGGTTCCGGGCGGCATCTCTTCCAGCGCCCGGCCGGTGCCGTCGCGCGCCGCTGGCCGTGGCAACGTTCGTTTGCGTCCGGCGCCATCACCGACACGCCGGTGCCGCTCGATCTGGGTGTCGTTGCGGCCAGCGTTCAGCTCGGGCTCGTTCCGCCGGCCGCCGCCGGAGCCGTTGCGCAGGAGCGGACTGGTCTTGCCCTGCCCCGCACGGTGCCGGCAGAGGCATCTCCGCCGCGCGCACCCACGCTCCTGCCGGATTATCTCGCCGGCCGCTTCGGCGGGCGCGGGCAGGTCTGGGTGGTGATGCCGATGGAGGATCGTACGCTCGATCCGGGCAGCCTGATCCATCCCGATCCCGACCACACCGACCCGCTCGGCGCTATCGGCGTCGTGGTGCGGCCGGTGCATGAAGGCGCCATCGCCCTGCTCGACGGCGCAGCGGCAAC
>JAEZHZ010000340.1 GCA_023436745.1 Pseudomonadota bacterium
AACAACTTTTGGTGGAAGACGGCGACGTCGTTCGGGCCGGCGATTCCATTCTGCCAATGGTGTGTCTAAGGTTAACGGGACGATTCGGGAGGGCGAGCCGGTAGCGGCGGTCGAGATCCGGGTCGACCGTGTGAGTAAGAGGCGCCCATGAACAAGCCCGCAGCCAAAGAACCGTCGATGGACGAAATCCTGTCGTCCATCCGGCAGATCATTGCTGATGACGACGCCGCGGGCGTACCGCGCCGGCCGGTTCTGCAGTCCGCACCGCCGCCGATGCAAGCCACTCCGGCCAGGCTGCTCGCCGATGAGGCCGACCGTGACCTCGAGGATATGCTCGAGGACATCGAGCCTCTGGCGTTGTCGCCGAGTCAGATCGTCGGCAAGGATGCGGACGATGATGCTGGTGGGTTCAGCTTCGACTCGATACTTGCCGACACGGCAGTCGAGCCTGCTCCTGAACTCGTCGAGCCCGAGGATGTGCATTTCTCCGAGCCGGAGCGTGAGGTTGTGGCCGAAGAGGATGACCTGCCGTCCTTTGATCCCGCCCCGATGCGCGTCGTTGAACCTGAGCCGGAACCCGTGTCAGTGCCCGAGCCGACCTTGCGGGTGGTGCCGCCGGTGGTTGAAACGGCGCCCCCGCCGCCCCAGATGACAGTTGCGGAGGCGGCGCCGCTTCCCGACCCGACCCTGACCAGTGACATGGCCGAGGAACTTCTGGAGCCGGCAACGAAGGCCGCGGTCCGTAGTTCGATCGGGAAGTTGTCGGCCCTCGGTATAGGCTCTCCGGGGCTGACCATCGAGGCAATGATGCGCGACATGCTCCGTCCGATGCTGAAGGAGTGGCTCGATGAGCACCTGCCTTCAGTGGTCGAGCGCATGGTCGAGAAGGAAATCGCGCGCATCTCCCGCGGCGAATAGTCTGGTCTGCCGGCAGCGCTTGCTGTTGACCCAGACCAGCGCATTTGCTTGAAGTTCCGCCACCTCACGGCCCGCCAGCCCGCTCTGGCGGGTCAAACGTGTTTGCGAGTGATCGATGCTTGAGAAGACCTATGAGCCGGCTGCTGTAGAGGCGCGCATCTACGACGCCTGGATGGAGGCTGGCGCATTCCGGGCCGGGGCAGGGGCTGCGCCCGGGGCCGAGACCTTCACCATCGTTATACCGCCGCCCAACGTTACCGGGTCGCTGCATATCGGGCACGCGCTCAACAACACGATCCAGGACATCCTCGTCCGCTTCAACCGGATGCTCCACAAGGACGTCCTGTGGCAGCCCGGCACGGACCATGCAGGCATCGCTACCCAGATGATCGTCGAGCGCCAGCTCGCCGAACGACAGCTCGATCGCCGCAGCATGGGCCGCGAAGCGTTCATCGAGCGGGTCTGGGAGTGGAAGAGCGAAAGCGGCGGCACCATCATGAACCAGCTGAAGCGCCTCGGTGCCTCGGCTGATTTCAGCCGCGAGCGCTTCACCATGGGCGAGCGCGGTCAGCCGGACGATCAGATGGTCCGGGCAGTCACCAAGGTCTTCGTCGAACTTTACAACCGCGGCCTGATCTACCGCGCAAAGCGGCTGGTGAATTGGCACCCTGGGCTCGAGACGGCCATTTCCGACCTGGAAGTGGAGAACATCGAGGTCAAGGGCCACATGTGGCACCTGCGCTACCCCCTCGCGGACGGCGTGACCTACCAGTTCCCAGTGAAGGACGAGGACGGCAACGTCATCGGCACTGAGACGCGCGACTATATCATCGTTGCCACCACCCGGCCGGAGACGATGCTCGGTGACACGGGCGTTGCCGTCCATCCGGAAGATGAACGCTACAAGGATCTCGTCGGAAAGTTCATTGAACTGCCGCTGGTGGGCCGGCGCATCCCGATCGTCGCGGACGAATATGCCGACCCGACCCTTGGCACCGGCGCCGTCAAGGTCACCCCCGCGCACGATTTCAACGACTTCGAGGTCGGCGCTCGCAACGATCTTGAGCAGATCAACGTGTTCACCACGCGTGGCTCGATCATCGATGCTGACTTCATTCCCGCCCGCTATCGTGGGCTGGACCGCTTCGAGGCGCGCAAGGCGATCGTGGCAGACTTGGCTGCCTTGGCCGAGGAACACCCCACGCGCGGGCTCGACCACATCGAAGACAAGAAGATCATGGTGCCGCACGACGAGAAGAGCAAACTCGTCGTCATCGAACCTTTCCTCACCGATCAGTGGTGGGTGAGAGCTGACGTGCTGGCCCAGCCGGCGCTGGCCGCGGTACGCGATGGGCGCACCAGGTTCGTTCCGCAGCAATACGAGAACACCTATTTCGCATGGCTCGAGAACATCAAGCCTTGGTGCATCTCCCGTCAGCTATGGTGGGGCCACCAGATTCCAGCGTGGTATGGGCCCGACGGGCATGCCTTCGTAGCCCAGAGCGAGGCGGAGGCCGCCACGGCGGCTACCGCTCACTACGGCAAGAGCGTCGAGCTCCGGCGCGACCCTGACGTGCTCGACACCTGGTTCTCCTCCGGATTGTGGCCGTTCTCGACCCTCGGCTGGCCCGACGAAACGCCCGAACTGAAGCGGTACTATCCCACCGATGTCCTGGTGACCGGTTTCGACATCATTTTCTTCTGGGTTGCCAGGATGATGATGCTGGGACTTGAGTTCCTGGGTGAAGTCCCGTTCCACACTGTCTACATGCACGCACTGGTCCGGGACGAGAAGGGCCAGAAGATGTCGAAGACGAAGGGCAACGTCATCGACCCGCTGAAGCTCATTGACCAGTACGGCGCTGATGCCACCCGTTTCACCCTGGCGGCGATGGCGGCCCAGGGGCGTGACCTGAAGCTCTCGATCAACCGTGTCGAGGGCTACCGCAACTTCGTCACCAAGCTCTGGAACGCGGCGCGTTTCCTCGAGATGAACGAATGCCGGCGCGTCGAGGGTTACGATCCGCGCAACAACCGCCTGCCGCTCAACCGCTGGATCGTCGGGGCCACTGCCCGCGCCGCCGCTGCTGTCACGAGGGGCATTGAGGACTACAAGTTCAACGAGGCAGCAAACTCTGCCTACGACTTCGTCTGGGGCACGTTCTGCGACTGGTACGTTGAGTTTGCAAAGCCGGTGTTCAGTGGAACGGATGAGGCAGCAAAGGCAGAGACCCGGGCGACTGCTGCCTGGGCTCTGGACCAGATTCTGGCCTTCCTCCACCCGATGATGCCTTTCGTGACGGAGGAGCTTTGGGCCGAGACCGGAAAGTTCGGCCCTGCTCGCGACGGCGTACTGGCGCTGGCAGACTGGCCAAACCTGAATGGGCTCGAAGATGCCGATGCTGATGCCGAACTGGGCTGGTTGATCGAAGTCATCACGAGCGTCCGCTCGATCCGTGCGGAGATGAATGTGCCTGCGGGTGCCAAGTTACAGTTGGTGATGGTTGGGGCAGGGGACGAGACCCTGCGCCGGGTGGTCGCGGGCACATCGCTGATCACGCGACTGGCGCGTCTTGATGCCATCACGCCACAGACGGAAGTTCCGGGCGAGTCGGCGCAGTTCGTGGTCGGTGAAACGACTTTCGCGCTGCCGCTCTCCGGCGTCATCGATCTCGGCGTTGAGCGCGCACGCCTCGAGAAGGAAGTTGGCAAGCTCGACGTAGAGGTCGCCCAGATCGACAAGAAGCTCGGAAACGAGCAGTTCGTCGCGAAAGCTCCGGAAGAGGTGATCGAGGAACAGCGGGCGCGGCGCGAGGCGGCAGTGGAGCGGCGGCGCCGGATCGAGGACGCCCTGGCCCGCCTTCGGTAACAGGCCGTACTCATTTCAGTGATTCAAGGCGGGGTAGCAGATGCTGCCCCGCCTCTTCTTTGTGCTGATTCGGCAACAACGTTTCGGATTCCTGCGAATGCCTACTTTTGGCAATGATTTGGCGATGTATGTCGCCACAATCTACCCCTAGACGGTGCATTGACATCTGGGGGCGGATGGCTGGTGCGGCGTGCCTGTGTGGGCACTGCGATCGCTTATCTTGCCTCCCGATGCAGACTATCGAAAACCGCATGGAAACATGCGCGGCAGACTCCGGCTTGAATCGGTGCTTGCGCCGAGTGAGCGCTCCAAATGCGGTCACAAACGGAGTTTACCGAAACCTTTACGGCAGTCCCCAGGGGGCTGCCCAAGAGACAAGGGTTGGTGCAGCCACTTGCTGGCGCGCCATCACATTGCCCGCCGCGGTGGGTGTTCAACGTGTCTGTCGCTGGACAGACTGAAGGAGTGGCATGCGGACCGTTAGGGGATCATCCCTGCTTTCCGTGCTGATGACGGGTCTGCTCGCCATGCCGGCGGGTGCCGCCTTGGGGCAGGAAAGCCTCATTGTCTACCCGGAGTCCATCCCGGCTGAGGGCCTGCCTCAGATTGGGGTGTCGCAGGACTCCTTGGCGGAAGAACCTCCTGAACTGCAACCAATTCCGGGCGAGACGGCCATGGATGCAGCGCTCAACATGGCCAACATGCTGGACGGTGCTGGCGGCGGCGTTTCTAGCGATGCCTATGTCGCTGCCCTCGAAGATGCTGCCGAAGCCGGCCAGCCCATGGCTATGTGGCAGCTCGGTACGATGTACGAGAGCGGCCAGGGCGTGGCCAAGGATCCGGTGAAGGCGTTCGGGTACTTCGCCGAGATCGCCAACCAATACGCCGACGCGTCGCCGCGCGGCATGGAAGCAGATATCGTTGCCCGCTCGTTCGTGAAGCTGGGCGACTACTATCGCGAGGGCGTGCCCGATGCAGGTGTGTCGCAGGATCGCGAGGAATACTACCGCGTGCTGCAGCATGCCGCGTCGTATTTTGGCGACGCTGACGCGCAGTACCAGCTCGGCATCCTGTTCCAACAGGAAGACGGGCCGGGTGTCAGCGCAGTCATGAGTGCGCGGTGGCTGCGGGAAGCAGCCGGAAAAGGCCACTGCCTGGCGCAGGCACGCCTGGGTGACCTTCTCTTCAACGGGCTCGCTGGTTACGAGGCGCGTCCGCTGGAAGGACTTATGTGGCTGAACCTCGCACACATTCGCTGCGGTGGTACCAGTGATGCCCCATGGATTGGGGAACTGCTGGCCCGGGCCCAGTCGGTTGCCGCGCCTGAGGACAGAACGGAGGCTCTGTCGCTGGCCAGCAGCATCGCCCCGCAGTTCGCCGGGCTCTAGAGCGTAAACTCGCCCTCGACGGGCACGTGGTCGCTGGGCTTGTCCCAGCCTCTGACGTCCCGGTGCACGACCACGTTTTCGAGACGGTCGGCAGCCTGTGGCGACAGCAGCAGATGATCAATCCGTATGCCGGCATTGCGCCGCCACGCTCCGGCCTGGAAGTCCCAGAAGGTGTAGGCTGGCTGATCCGTCACCGCGCGCAGCGCATCGGTGAGACCGAGATTCTTGAGTGTGCGGAATCGCTCCAGGCTTTCCGGCCGATAGAGAGCGTCACCCCACCAGCCCTCGGGGTTATGCGCATCAATGGGTTCGGGGATCAGGTTGAAGTCGCCTAGCAGCACGAACGGTTCCTCGAGCGCCAGCCGTTTCTCCACAAAGGTCTCGAGCCGCCTCATCCATCCCAGCTTGTAGGGGAATTTCTCCGTATCAACCGGATTGCCGTTGGGCAGGTAGATGTTGCAGACGCGGACGACTCCCGCCTCCACCGAGAAGACACCCTCGATCAGCCGAGCTTGTTCATCGCCGTCGTCACCGGGAAGCCCGCGAGTGACTTCATCGAAGGGGATCAGGGACAGAATGGCGACGCCATTCCAGCTTTTCTGCCCGTGCGTCTCGACATTGTAGCCGAGTGCTTCGAGTTCCAGCCTCGGGAAACCCTCGTCGACGGTCTTGATCTCCTGAAGCACCACGATGTCGGGCTTCTCTTCCGAGAGCCAGCGCAGCAGCAGTTCCAGCCGCGCCTTTACGCCGTTTATGTTCCAGGTTGCGATGCGCAGGCTCATGGTGATCTCCTAGAGCAAGTATTCGACATAGGCCGCGTTGCGGACCTCTCTAGGGAAGGCGCCGAGGCAGCCCTCGAAGGCCGTGTTGCTCATTGACAGCATGGTAATGCCATTGACCGGGTCGACAAGCCAGGAATGTCCATACACTCCACCCCAGTTGACCGTTCCGGCAGCTGCAGGGGTCTGGGCAGCCCCCGGGTCTGCAACTACGGCGCCGAAGTATCCGAAGCGTTGCCCCGCGTCATCGCGCGGCAGGTCGCCGATGCGATTCGAGAAGGCAAGCGAAACGGCCTCCTTGCTGAGGATCGGGTCGCCACCCCGGCGCAGAGTCTCGAGGAAGCGGAAGATGTCGTCCGGCGTTCCCGCCATGCCGGCTCCGCCGGAGTGAAAGGACTTGGCGTCGAAGATGCGTGAAGGCGAGAAGGTTGTCGGGCCACCTAGATGATTGTGCAGGGTATGCGGGTCCTCCATGGGCGCCGCATTTACGTCGCCATCGGCATAGGGCTTTGCCAGTCGCCGGGCGTCCGCAACGAAATAGCCGGTGTCCGTCATTCCCAGGGGGCCGGTGACGTAGGCTGCCACCGCCTCGCCAAGCGTACCACCATGGATCCGGGCCAGCACGGCGCCAAGAACGTCGGTCGCCACCGAGTACTGCCAGCCCGCGCCAGGTGCAAAGCTCAGTGGCTGCTCACCGATCAGTGCCGTGTTCTCGTCCAGGGTCTGGCCGTGGGTCGGTCCGAGTCCCATGTTGATCCGCCGATCGTAGCGATAGTCATAGGTGAGTCCGGCGGTGTGGGTGAGCAGATGGTGGATCGTCGGTGATGGTGTCGATCCGTCGGTCAGCTTTGGCCGGAAGTAGGGCAGGTGGTCCGACACAGGGTCGTCCAGCCGCAGCAGCCCCTTGTCGATCATTGCCAGAGCCGTGGCCGCCACCAGTGGCTTGGTAACGGAGGCCAGCCGGTAGATCGCGTTCTGTGGCATCGGCACACCGGCCTCGCGGTCGAAATGACCCGCTGCCCGTCGGTACAGCACCTCGCCCTGCCGGGCGACGATCACCTCGGCGCCGACGATGCGTCCGTCAGCGATCGCAGCATCAATCGCCGCATCGATCCTGTTGTGCATGGTGTCCTCCTGCAAGGGGCCACCATGCCGGATTCGATGAACCGAGTCTGCTGCTAGGAACCCTCGGTCGAGCCCAGATCCCGTTGGCGCTGCAGAAAATTGGCAGCTTCGCTGTAGCGATCGTGCAGGCGGCGGAAGCGGCGGAGCATGTCGTCCGGAACGTGCAAATCCGCCAGGTCGTCGTACAGCGCCTTCAACTCCCCTTCGATCTCCAGCATCTCGTCAAAGAGATGGGTGATCTGAGCTTCGGTAAGGCGAACCACTGTGGCCATCATCTCCTCCTTTCGCCGGCAACCGGCAGGAGGGGCGAAGGGTTCCCGAGGTGCAGGTTCTGGCTAAACTGCGAAGCTGGTGCCGCACCCGCAGGACGCCACGGCATTGGGATTGCGAATCTGGAACGACTGCCCGATCAGATCGTCGACATAGTCGATCTCCGCACCGCCCATGAACTCAAGGCTCAGCGCGTCGATCAGGACAGTGGCGCCGTTCCGGGAAAGGACGACGTCATCGTCGGCAGGGCTTTCCAGCACGAGGTTGTATTCGTACTGGAAGCCGGAGCAGCC
>JAEZHZ010000304.1 GCA_023436745.1 Pseudomonadota bacterium
GAAGCACGGGCAGCTTCGTCCCTGAAGCTGCCATCGGCGAGAATGTTCTCCCAGGCACCGCCCGCCACGGGAAATTCCCAGTACTTGCGAAGGCCTGCCGTTGCCATGGCTACCCGCTCCAGAGCGATGTCGCGCTCCGCAGGTGTCCCGGCAATGGCGGCTGCCGCCAGCCACGCCTTGATGCGCTCGGTCTGCTGCCACAGCCGCGCGGTGTCGTCCTTGATCCTCAGGTCGTCCCAGATCTCGGAAACGGCAAGGCCGCGCACAGGATCCGTTCCGGCGTTCTCACCGACTGCGATCAGGCGCGCGGCTGCGTCCAGGGCATCCTGCCGGTTGCGGAGCAGCCCCCAGCGGATCAACAGCCACGCCCACTCGAACTGGTGACCCGGCTCGACAATGCGCCCCTCATCGCCTGAGACCGGGTTCCAGTCGCCGTCGAAGAACTCACGCAACGCACCCGTCAGTGGGTCGATGAACTTCGCGAGGCACAGCTCGGCGATTTCATCGGCCAGCCGATCCCAGCCATCGTCGCCCTGCTCCGGCCCGGCTTCGATCCACGCAAGCGAAGCCTCAAAGACGTGCATATGCGGATTGGCCTTGAGCGGCAGTGTACGAGGCACGGCCTCCTCGAACCCGGCGACCGGGTGGCCCCATCCAGCCCTCATGGCGTTACGCATTCGTCGTGCTGCCCGGGCGAGCGTTTTCCGCCGGTGACCGGTCGCCGCAGCAGCGGCGAGGCCGAACAGGGCAAAGGCGTGATCATAGAGGTCGAACCTCCCATCGATGACCGTCCCATCCGCCAGTGTCTGCGACACCACGCTACCGTCGGGCTTGATGCATTTGTCGAGTAGGTACCGGACCCCGTGCGCGACCACGCGCTCGGCTCCCCCGGCCCAGCCGATCTTTTGCGCAACCGCATAGGATTAGATCTGCCTCCCGACGACCCGCGTACGCCGCGGCACCTCCTGTGAAGCACCGTGCCTGTCGATCGTCTCGCGGAACCCACCGTTCTGCCAGTCCGTGCCCAGTGTGGCCCAGAGGGGCAACGCCTGGTGAAACATCCAGGCGGTGAAGATGGCACGTTCCTCCAAGGCACGATTCAGCGGCGTCATGATCTGGCCCCCCCGACCAGTGTTTCCAAGCGATGTGTGATTGAGGACGAACTCGAGCAGATTGCCGCCCGGGAAGAGATGGCCTCGAATGCCCGCGGCGGTGGCCGCTGCCATGTCGGTCTGGTTGTCGCCGATCATGAAGCTGCGCCCCCGGTCGACCGGCCAGTGCCGCATCAGGTCCAGCAGCATGCCGGGTGCCGGTTTGCGCCAGTCCGATTCCCGCCGGTATCGCTCCACCACCGCCTCGGGGTGCCATGGGGCGTAGCGCATGTCATCGAGATGCGCGCCCACCTCGAGCAGTTCGCCACCGATATGCCGGTGGAGCAGATGGAAGTCGTCCTCTGTATAGAGGCCCCGGGCGATGCCGGCCTGGTTCGTCACCAGGAACACGTAATACCCGGCCCGGTTGGCAACCCGGACAACCTCGCGAGCGCCCTCGATCCATTCGAAGCGATCCACCGTTCCCACATGGCCATGGTCATGGTTGAGGACGCCATCCCGATCGAGAAAGAGGGCAGGACGGCGCAACTGAGCGGGTATGGTCGTCTGCGCCTCGACGTAGCTCTCTGGCACCCCGATATCGAGAAAGAACCCTGAAGCCTCCCTGCCCCGGAGCTCGCCCTCGGCGGCCAGTTGCGGCAATACGTCGTTCTCGAGCGAGCACGAGGGCTCTAGGCGGTCCACCAGCGCCTTGCGAAAGGCGTAGACACCCCCGTTGACGAGCCCTGGTCCTGCCCCCTCAGGACGGGTTGCAAACTTCGTGACCATTGCGCCGTCGAGTTGCACCGTGCCGTACCGGGCGGCATCGGGTACCTTCCTTAGCGTCAGCGCGCCCACGGCATCGGGGGTCGACTGCAGAAGGTTCGAGACGTCCGCCAGCACGACATCGAACCAGCTGTCGCCGTTGAAGAGCAGAAACTCGTCGTCGAGCCTGTCTCTGGCATGCCAGAGCGCCCCGCCGGTGCCGGCGCGGTCGGGCTCCACCGCAACGGTCACCTCGAGTCCGAACTGCTGGGCCGCAGTACTGGTGCGCGCGAAGTTACGGATCTGCTGGGACTCGAACGCCGCGAGCAGCAGGACCTTCCGGAGTCCTTGGCGGCCCACCTCTGCAAGCAGCACATCAAGAAACGGCCGCTCGCCAATCGGCAGCAGTGGCTTCGGCGTTTGCCGCGTGAGTTCGCCAAGGCGACTGCCAAGGCCGCCACAGAGGATCACGCACTGTTCGATGCGCTTCGTCAAAACTGCCAGGTCTCGCAGCCGCGCTCGGTGAACTTGACCGGGGTGGCGACCGTACCGGCTGCATTCAGCGCCGAAACCAGTGAGTAACGGTGCTCGGGGTGCACGAGGAAAAACAGAAACCCTCCGCCGCCCGCGCCGGAGACCTTGCCGCCGAGAGCACCCTGCCGCATGGCGAGATCGAACAACTCGTCTATCCGGTTGTTCGAGATCCCTTCGGCCGTTGCCTTCTTGGCGACCCACGAGCGGTTCAGCACATCGGCCATCTGCTCGACGTCACCCATCAGCAGGGCGCTCTTCATCTCTATGGCATCGGACTTGAGCTGGTGCATCGCGCCCATGGTCGTTTCGCTCTTTGCGCTGAGGCCCGCCGTCTGGAGCGAGATGATGTCCGCCGATTTCCGGGAGCGTCCGGAGAAGCAGACCACAAGCGAGGACTCGAGTTCGTTCCGGACCGCGTCGTTGACCCGCATGGGGTTCACGATCACCCGGTCCTCCGCCAGGAACTCGATGAAGTTGATGCCACCGAAGGCGGCTGCATACTGATCCTGCCGGCCGCCCGCCATGCCGAGGTCTATCCGCTCGATTTCGAAGGCGAGGCGCGCGACGTCATACGGGCCGAGCGGCGCCTCCAGAACGATGCGGAATGCTTCGACCAGCGCCACCACCAGAGCGGACGAGGAGCCCAGGCCGGATCCCGGCGGTGCATCGACCGTTGTCTTCACGATCATCGGAATGCGATGACCGTCGTTGAAATCCCGGATCATCCGCTGGTACACGGCCTTGTGCAGCGCCAGGGTACCGGTCTCCATCGGATCATCGAGATCGAACGCTTCCACCATCCCGACATCATCGCCGGCGAACACGATCTTTCCCGCGTCAGAAGGCAGGATCGACGCGAAGGCGAAGCGGTCGATTGTGACGTTAAGCACTGCCCCGCCGAAGGTATCGCAATAGGGCGAGAGGTCGGTGCCTCCGCCGGCAAAGCCGAGGCGAAGCGGAGCCCGTGCGCGAATCTTTCTCTTTACGGCTTCGATCATTCTGCTGTCCGCCTGCGCAGCCGGGGGAGAACCTCTCGCTTGAGGAACAGGGGAAATATCGTCGGCCCGTCGACCAGGTATCGGCGCCACAGCCGTCGCGGCTCCATAAGAAGACGGAACAGCCACTCCAGCCCAGCAGAGCGCATCCACCCTGGCGCACGCTTCTGCTTGCCCGAGAGAAAGTCGATGCTGGCACCGACACACATCGCGATGCCGGATGAGCGACCCCGCTGGGCCAGTTCTACGGCAATCAGTTGCTGGCGGGGCAGCGGCAGGCAGATGAGCGCCACGCCCCATTCGGCCTTCAACAGCTCACCGACACAACGGTCCCATTCCGGGCTGCCGGGCATCAGCGGCATCGGCGCCTCCATGAAGACGAGCCGACGATCAGGGTAGAGTGAACGAAGCTCGGCAAACTGCGCCGGGCTCGGCCCGATCACGGCAATGGTGACGGCCGAAAACAAGCGGTCCGACAAGAGGTTCCGCACCATGTCCGAGCCCGGATAGTGGACAAGCGGAGAGCCGACCAGCCGGGCGAGCAGAGCCAGGATCTTGCTGTCGCAGACCTTGTAGTCTGCGGCCAGAAACGCCTCTGCCTTCGCTGGCGGCAACCCGCCACCGACAGTCTTGACCAGGTCATCCACGTTGGGCGTGACGAGGTAGGTGTAGGATCCGTCTGCGGCTGTGCGAACCAGTTGCCTGATGCCGGAACGATCCTGGTTCAGAAAGTCGACGCCCATGAAGCGCCGGAATGCCGGGTTCATTCAGGTGACCCTCGTCAGGTACTGCCCGTAGGTGCTCTTCTTCAGTTGGTCAGCGAGCACCTGGAACTGTGGCTCGGCGATGAACCCCATGCGGAAGGCAACCTCCTCGGGCGAGGCGATCTTGAAGCCCTGGCGCTTCTCCAGGGTGGACACGAAGAGAGCCGCATCCAGCAGGCTATCGGGCGTGCCGGTGTCGAGCCATGCATACCCCCTGCCCATCAGCTCTACCGAGAGTTGCCCCCTCTCGAGATACGTCAGGTTCACGTCGGTGATTTCCAGCTCGCCGCGAGCCGAAGGCTTGAGGTTGGCGGCGATGTCCACCACCTGCTCGTCATAGAAATAGAGCCCGGTCACGGCCCAGTTGGAGCGCGGTTGCAGCGGCTTCTCCTCGATGGAGACAGCCCGCATCCTCTCGTCGAATTCCACCACGCCATACCGCTCCGGATCGGTGACCTGGTAGGCGAAGACGCTCGCTCCGCCGGCTCGATCGGTGCCAGCGCGCATCAATTCGGGCAGTCCGTGGCCATAGAAGATATTGTCGCCCAGAATGAGCGCCGACGGACCACCGGCGACAAAGTCGGCGCCGATGATGAAGGCCTCGGCGAGACCGTTCGGATGCTCCTGGGAAGCGTAACGGAGTGAGATGCCCCACTGCGAGCCATCCCCCAGCAGACGCTTGAAACCCTCCCCATCCTGCGGGGTGGTGATGATCAGTATATCCCTGATCCCCGCCAGCATGAGCGTGGTCAGCGGGTAGTAGATCATGGGCTTGTCGTAGACGGGCATCAATTGCTTGGAGACCGCCTTGGTGATCGGATGCAGCCGGGTACCGCTGCCCCCCGCAAGAATTATGCCCTTCATGGTCGTCGGTGGCTCCACAGAGTCGTTTCAGGCGGATCGGGAGGAGGTCAGGAGACGTTCGAGCACGGACCGCGTGGACTGCTGCCACGCCGGCATCTCGACCCCATGCGCACGTGCGATCTTCTCGCTGGACAGGCGCGAGTTCGCGGGGCGCTCGGCTTGTGTCGGGTATTCTGCCGACGTGATCCGCGTCACCTTTGCCGAGGGACCGCCCAGGTCTCGGGCGATGCTGAAGATCTCGCTGGCAAAGTCAGCCCAGCTCCCCTCACCTGCCCCGGTAAGATGGAAAATGCCGCGCAGGGATGGGTCGTCCGCACGCCTGATGAGACCCGCTGCAACGGTGAAGATGGCATCAGCGATGTCGAGCGCCGACGTGGGATTGCCGCGCTGATCCTCCACCACGCGCAGTTCCTCCCGCTCCGCGCCTACGCGCAGCATGGTCTTGAGGAAGTTGTTGCCGTAGGGCGAGTACACCCACGCTGTCCGCAGAATGACGTGGTTCTCCGTCGCGTCAGCGACTGCCCGCTCGCCCGCCAGCTTGGTGCGGCCATAGACGCCGAGAGGCGCGACCGGATCCTCTTCGGTGTAGGGTTCTGTCTTCCTGCCGTCGAACACATAGTCCGTGGAAAGGTGGATCACCGGCACGCCAAGGGCGGCGGCGATATCTGCGACAGTACCGGCACCGGCGGTGTTGATCGCGCCCGCGACTTCCGGCTCGCTCTCGGCCTTGTCAACCGCCGTATAGGCGGCGGCGGAGACGATGACGTCGGGGGCAATCGATCGGAATAGCTTCAGCCCGCCGTCAAGCGAAGCCATTGCGAGGTCGAACTCGGGCCGCCCGACAGGGACGACCTCCACATCCTCGGGAGTACGCTCGACCAGGCTCGAAACAACCTGGCCCGACTTGCCGGTTACTGCCAGTCTCACCGTTCAGCGCCCCGCCTCTGTGGCAGCACGCCAAGGCGCTCGCCTGCGTAGCGTTCGCGCAGTGGTCGCCACCACCAGTCGTTATCGAGATACCAGTCGACGGTCTTCTCGATCCCGGTGTCGAAGGACTCCTCGGCGCGCCAGCCCAGTTCGGTCTCGAGCTTGGTGGCGTCGATGGCATAACGGGCATCGTGCCCGGGCCGATCGGTCACGAACTGGATGAGGCTCTCGCGCGGCTCGTTACGTGGTTGGCGCTGGTCGAGCACGGCACAGATGCGGCGCACGACGTCGATGTTGCGCCGCTCGTTGCGACCGCCGACATTGTAGGTCTCACCCAGCCGGCCGCGCTCTATGATCAGATCGAGCGCACGCGCATGGTCCTCGACGTAGAGCCAGTCACGGACATTCTCCCCCTTGCCATAGACGGGCAGAGGCCTGCCTTCGAGGGCGTTGAGGATTGTCAGCGGTATCAGCTTCTCCGGGAAGTGATACGGCCCGTAGTTGTTGGAGCAGTTCGACACCAGCACCGGAAGGCCATAGGTGCGGTGCCAGGCCTTGGCGAGGTGATCCGATGCAGCCTTGGACGCTGAATAGGGCGAACTCGGATCGTATGGCGTGGTCTCCTCGAAGAGCCCACTGTTCCCGAGGGACCCATAGACCTCGTCCGTCGAAACGTGAAGAAAACGGAAGCGCCCCTTCTGCTCGGCAGAAAGAGTATCGAAGTAGTGCCTTGCCACGTCGAGCAGGGTGTACGTCCCCACCACGTTGGTTTGGATGAAGTCTTCGGCACCAGTGATCGAGCGATCTACATGGCTCTCCGCCGCCAGGTGCATCACCCTGTCTGGACGGAAGCTGGCGAATGCCTCCTCCATGGCTGTGCGGTCGCAGATGTCGGCCCTGAGAAACCGGTGATTGCCACTGTCCGAAACGGCCCGCAGGGACTCGAGATTTCCCGCATATGTCAGCTTGTCGACGGTGAGGACGTCATAGCCTTTCACCAGCACCAGATGGCGGACGAGGGCAGAACCGATAAAGCCGGCGCCGCCGGTGACGAGCACACGCATCATTCGGCTCCGGAGTATTCGAAGTGGTGGGGGAGATCGCGCAGCAACGGCTGCTGCCGATCCTTACCGGACATCAGCGCCGGATCGACGAAGTCGGGCCACGCGATCGCGAGGTCGGGGTCATTCCAGAGTACACCCCGGTCTGCGGCAGGATCGTAATAGGCCGTGACCTTGTAGGCGATCAGAACGTCCGCAGTGAGCGTGCAGAAGCCGTGGAGGAAGCCCACCGGGATCCAGAGCTGGTTTCCCTGCTCAGCAGTAAGCGTCACCGCCACATGTCGGCCATAGGTCGGCGACCCATGACGGATATCGACCGCCACATCGAGTATGGCCCCGGAGATGCACCGGACCAGCTTGCCCTGTGCGCTGGGAGGGCTCTGGAAATGGAGCCCCCTAAGCACACCACGGCTTCGGCTAAGGGACTGGTTCTCCTGAAAGAACGTAACGTCCGCAACGTTCTCGCGAAACCAGTCGTCTCGAAACGTCTCGGTGAAATACCCCCGCTCGTCGCCATGACGCTTCGGCAGTATCTCAACAACATCGGAGACTTCGAAGCGTCGTGTTTGCATCAGGAGGACTCTTCCCGCACTTAGTCTACGCGCGAACTATTGAAGATTTAAGCGTCAGTGGCCACTACCGCTTACAAACTCTGTCACGAGCGTCTTCAACACGATCTTGGTGTCAAGCCACAGCGAGTAGTTCGCCACATACGCGATGTCGTGATCCACCCGCGTCCTCGCGAGATCTGCATTGTCGGTTGGCCCCCGCAACCCGTTCACCTGCGCCCAGCCCGTAAGTCCCGGCACCACCACAAGGCGCGTGTCGTAGTAAGGCACCAGATCGCGGTAGAGCACGCCGCCAGCCCGCATCCCGGGAACGTGCGGACGTGGCCCCACCAGGGACATCTCGCCGCGCAGCACATTGATCAGCTGCGGCAGTTCATCGATGCTGGTCCGGCGGATCAAGCGACCCAGGGCAAACACCCGCGGATCATCCTTCACGGTCTGCTCGACGCCGCTGGCATCACCGCGCTCCACATGCATGGAGCGGAACTTGATGCACCTGAACCGGCGGCCGTTGAGCCCTTCGCGTTCCTGGATAAAGAATGCAGGACCTGGACTCGTCATCTTGATCGCCACTGCAACGACCGCGAACAGCGGCAGCAGGACAATCAAGGCTATCGCGGACCCAACCACGTCGAACAGCCGCTTCAGCGACAGCTCCGCGCCCTGCCTCGCGCTCATCGACGGAAGTACCGGCATGCCCTCGCGGAAGTAGAGCGGCAGCCCGCTCTGACTGGTCCGCAAGGTGTTCGCCCCCCGGAAGGGACCCCGGATGCCAGCATCGGCAGCAGGAGCGCGCATTGGCGACGATGGATAGGTGGAAGCTGAAAGCTCTTGAAGGCCGTTCATATCATCCGT
>JAEZHZ010000314.1 GCA_023436745.1 Pseudomonadota bacterium
GTCCATCCTGGCAATGGGCATCGGATCGGTGGCGTTCTCGTGGTACGTCTCGAACTTCACCGACGACAATGCCGCCTATGGCTCGCTGGGGGCGGTGATCGGCCTGATGACCTGGCTCTGGATCTCCACCACGATCGTCATCCTTGGAGCGGTGCTGAACTCGGAGATCGAGCACCAGACCGCCAGGGATTCGACCACGGGCGAGGACAAGCCGCTGGGCACGCGGGGCGCCTTCGTGGCCGATTCGATCGGCGAGGCGGCCGGTGCCGACGGGGAGGACAAGGCGGACAGCCCGCAAGCCCGCAAGCGGGTCAAGTGGGGCGCCATGGCCTTCGCCCTGCCGGCGGCGCTCGCCCTTTCGGCGGCGAACCGCCGCGGACGCCGGCAGGGCTGAGGCTCAGCCGCGGCCGACGAAGGGCATCTTCGTCGCCATCACCGTCATGGTCAGCGTGTTCACGTCGAGCGGCAGCCCGGCCATGTAGCTGACCGCGGCGGCAACATGGTCCACATCGATGGTCGGCTCGACCGCCGTCAGGCCATTCGGCTGCAGGATGCCGGCCGACATGGGCCCAGTCATCTCGGTGCGGGCATTGCCGATATCGATCTGGCCCACAGCAATGTTGAAGGCCCGTCCATCAAGCGCCGCGGCCTTGGTGAGGCCGGTGACGGCGTGCTTGGTCGCCGTGTAGGGGGCCGAGTTCGGTCGCGGCGTGGTGGCCGAGATCGAGCCGTTGTTGATGATGCGGCCGCCCTGCGGGGTCTGCGCCTTGAACTGGCGGAACGCCAGTTGGGTACAGAAGAAGGCGCCGGTAAGGTTGGTGGCAACCACCCGCTCCCATTGCTCCGGCGAGATGTCCTCGAGCGGCACGGGGGGCGCGCCGATCCCGGCATTGTTGACCAGCACGTCCAACCTGCCCCAGCGGGCGATCACCGCGCCAAAGGCAAGTTCGAGCGCATCGCGGTCAGCGATGTCCACTGGCACGACGAGAACCCGGTTGCCCGCCGGGTCGATTTCCCTTGCGGCCTGTTCGAGGGCCTCCAGCCGCCGGCCGAACAGGGCAACGGCAAAACCGTCGTCATGGAGCCGCTCCGAGACGGCCCTGCCGATGCCGGTGCCGCCGCCGGTGATGATTGCCACCCTGGTCATGGCGCTATTCTCCCGCCCATTTCGTCTTCGATGTGAATGCGGATGATCTCGTCGAACGAGTTCTCGGCGGTGAAGCCGAGCGAGGTTGCGCGGACGGGATCGAAATCCCTGGGCCAGTTGTCGACGATCTCCATGATCATGGGATCGGGCTCTCGCCGGATGAGGGCAACGGCGCGATCGCCTGCCACGCGCCGCAGCGCTTCAATCTGCTCGCCCACCGTGGCGGAAAGACCCGGCATGTTGAGATTGCGCCGTGCACCCAGAAGCCCCGTATCGAGCCGGGCGGCATGGAGCAGGAAGCCGACTGCGGCGCGCGGGCTCACATGCCAGTGACGGGCGCTTTCATTCACGGGGAGCACCGCCTCGCGGCCCGCCAGGGGCTCACGGAGGATCGAGGAGAAGAACCCCGACGCGGCCTTGTTGGGCTTGCCCGGCCGGATGCAGATGGTGGGCAGACGGATGCCGATGCCATCGAAGATCCCGCGCCGGGAGTAATCCGACAGCAGCAGTTCGGCGATAGCCTTCTGAGCGCCATAGCTGGTGCGGGGCGCGAGGATGAACTCGTCGCCGATCCTGTCGGGAAACGGCGCGCCGAAGACTGCGATGGAGGAGGTGAAAACCACCCGCGGGCAATAGGGCTCGTTCAGGCCCTGCCGACGGATCGCTTCGAACAGGTGCCGGGTGCCATCCAGATTGACGGTATAGCCCTTGTCGAAATCGAGTTCCGCTTCCCCCGACACGATGGCGGCGAGGTGAAAGATCACATCCGGCCTGCGGGCGACCAGCGCATCCGCAGCGTCCGGTCGCGAGATGTCGACCGAGCGGACATCACAGGGGATGACGCCGTTGGCGGGTTCAGGTGCAATGACGTCGGCGAGCGTGATGCGCTCTATCGGGCGGTCTCCGAGACGGCCCGCCGCCGACAGGGCGGCCGTCAGCTTTCGGCCCACCATGCCGGCAGCGCCAATGATCAGGATATGCATGTTCCGGCGCCTCCTCCAGCGCGCCTGCCAGAGGACCACAGCGCCGGGCGCAGCAGCAAGCCCCGATGGCGCCCATTGGTTCGCCGGACACAACGAAGGGGGCTCGCGGCCCCCTTCGTCAAGTTCGCTGGGGTGGAACCGCTATTGCGGCCGCACGCACACCCCGTCCACCAGGAACTCGGGCGGGCACGGAGCCTCATCGGTGGCAGGAGCGCCTTCAGGAGCGCCCTCGGCTTCTTCCGGCTCCGCCGCAGGCTCCTCAGCCGGAGCGGCCTCTTCAGCGGCAGGCTGCTCTGCCTCCGGTTCCGCCGGCTGGGCTTCTGCTTCGGGCTCTTCGGCAGCAGGTTCGTCGGCCGGCGCTTGCTCTGCTGCCGGCTCTTCCGCAGCCGATTCGTCTGCCGCAGCGTCCGGTGCCTGCTCCGTGGCCTCGTCAGCCGCCGTTTCGGGCTCTGCAGCGGGGTCGACGCAGACGCCATCGACAAGCTGCTCGGGCGGACAGGGCGTCTCGCTTTCCTCCACCGCAGCGGCACCCTCGTCGACCGCCTCCTCGTCAGCGGCAGCCTCGGCCTCGTCCGCCGCAGCAGCAGCGTCCGCGTCGGCTTCAGCTGCCTCAGGCGATCCCTCGGCATCATCGGCTGCCGCCTCGGCCTCCTCGTCGGCCGTAGCGGAATCCACGTCGGCCTCGGCATCAGCGGCGGCTTCCGCTTCCGCGTCCGCACCAGCGTCAGCATCCGCCGGATCCTCAGCGTCCGTAGTGGCTTCAGCAGCTGCAGGGTCGGCGCTGTCTTCGACGTTCGGGGTTCCGGCAGTGCCGGCGGTGCCACCCTCCTCCTCGATCACAGTCGCAGCCTGCTGCGGCTCGAGCACGTCGGGGGGCGCGTCGGCGACCGGCGTCTCTTCGATGTCCCCGGTGAATATCGAGATCGTCCCCTCGGTTTCCGTGGGCTCCTCTGCGGGCTCCGCGGCAGGCTCCACCTGGAGCACCTGGACCGGCTGACCGGTCTGTTCCTCAATGAAGTTGATGTTGATGACGTTGTTGACGACGATGTTGTTCTGCACGACCACCGGCCCGACATACTCGGTCCGGGCCAGGAGGTCGGGCTCCTCGTCGACGAAGATGATCACGGCACGCAGGTCCGGCGCCACGAAGCGAGGGGCAGGCACGAAGAACCAGTGGTCATCCGGCACCTGGACATTGGTGACCTCGATGGAGACCGAGAATCCTTCGCCCTGCGGCGGCAGCGGGGCCCAGCCGATGACATCGCCGCCGCGGCGCCAAGTCACCCAGGCTGGCGCCCACCTGGTGCCGGGCACCCAGCACCAGCCGAGCTGCGCATCCACATACCAGCGGCCGTAGTGATAGGTGGCCCATGCGAAGGGCTCCTGCGACTGGAAGTACCAGCCATAGTTGTCCAGATACACCCAGCGCCCATCGGTGTAGGGCCGCCATCCGGCATCGACGCGCGTCGGGCACCAGACATAGTTGAAACGCGGGTGGCGCACCCAGACGCCGTGCGGTTTGAGCCGGTCATAGAACAGGTTGAAGCTGATACTGATCGACTGGGCCTCGGCCGGCGCCGCACCGACGATCGGCACGCCAGCCAGTTGCGGAGAACCGGCGAACAAGGCCAGTGCTGCAATGCCCGCAAGCATTCTGGATTTCATCATGGGACCACCTTCGAACATCCACCCCCGCATCGATGGTGCATGCGGGGGCTGCCGGGTGATTCGCGGGGGCGGAGGGACACAACCCGGCAGCCTTGCGCCCCTAACGGGCGGGCCAAACGAAGGTTGCAGCTAAGTGACTGATATAAAAGGTGAAAGCACACTGACATGATTGTCAGCGAGCTGTCATCTTCAGAGCGCCTGGGATGGTGACGGCAGCAAGGGCACAAAAACAAAAAGGGCCCCGAAGGACCCTTTGTTTCCCAAGGCTTGCCGGCCTTGGGAAGATTGGAG
>JAEZHZ010000319.1 GCA_023436745.1 Pseudomonadota bacterium
TGGCCGTAACCAGCTCCAGTCCGAACCGGTCGTCCACGGACCATAGTCCCCCTATGTTGCTGGCGAGGAACCCCGAAGCCCACGACCCGGCAGACACCCGCACGACCCGCTCTCCAATGGCGCCGTCCTTCCAGCGCTTGAGGGAGAGCATCGCGGCCTCGACGTCCTCGGCGCGGGCGAGCAGGTCCTCCCCAGCCTGTGTCAGCCGGTAACCGGACTGACTGCGATGAAACAATGCTTCGCCCACCTGCCGCTCGAGTGCCGTAACGCGCCGACCGAGCGTTGCCGCGCTGAGGCCTGTGGTCCCGGTAGCCGCGCTCAGCCCGCCCAACCGCGCCACATCCAAGAAGAGCCTGAGATCGTCCCAACTGAAGTCCATTTTTCAGTTCTGCAATGCTCCTTGCGTTCTTGTCTATAGCGCGCACTGGCGCGAAAGCAGAAGTATGGCCCCGTCGCCGCTGAGAACGGCGCAGGTTTGAACCCAGACACCGACAAGACTGAAAGGTCGCCGCAGGCCTTTGGGAAGGAGCACGACCATGCACTTCTGGACACGCAAATATCTTGAGTGGCGGCAACGCCGCACCGCAATCCGCAAGTTGCACCAACTGGACAACTGGATTCTGGCGGATCTGGGCGTCAGCCGCGACGCGATCGCCCGGTATGTCGCCGGCTTCGATCACTGCCTCTGAGGAGAACGAATGTGAGTACCATGCGCAAACTGGGTCGTAGCGACCTGTCGACCAAGGCTATCGGACTTGGATGCTGGGCCATCGGCGGCCACTTTACCCTCAATGGCCTGGCGGACGGCTGGGGCGACGTCGATGACGGAGAGTCCGTGCGCGCCATTGAGGTTGCGCTCGATCTCGGCGCCAACCTCATCGATACGGCTGACGTTTATGGCGCTGGTCACAGCGAAACAGTAATTGGTACGGCGCTGCGCGGACGGCGGGATACCGCGATCATCGCCACCAAGTTCGGCAACTGCTATGACGAGACCGCACGCACCGTTGGCGGCACCAATCTTAGCGCCAGCTATATCGACTGGGCCAGTGCGCAGTCATTGCGTCGCCTCGGCACCGACTACATCGACCTGTACCAGCTCCATGTCGGCGAATTGCCAGACGATGCCGCCGACGCCGTCGGCGAGACCCTCGAGCGACTGGCGGAAAGCGGCCGCATCCGCTGGTGGGGGTGGAGTACCGACAATGCGCGGGCGGCAGCGCGAATGGTGAAGTTCCCGCACTTTGCCAGCATCCAGCAGGAGTTGAATCTCTTTGTGGATGGCCCCGAAGTACTGGAGTTGTGCGAGACGCAGAACCTTGCCAGCCTCAACCGGTCCCCGCTCGCCATGGGGATGCTGACCGGCAAGTTCAGCGTTGGCTCCCGTCTAGCCAACAGTGACGTGCGCGGCGCGGGACATTCCTGGGTGCGCTTCTTTGCCGACGGTAAGCCCGAACCCGACACGCTGAAGCGGCTGGATGCGGTGCGCGACCTGCTCACCACCGGTGGCCGAACAGTCGCCCAGGGCGCCCTCGGCTGGATTCTTGCACGCTCGCCGGTGACCATTCCGATCCCCGGCTTCAAGAGTGAGGCGCAACTGCGCGAGAACCTCGGCGCGCTCGATCACGGCCCGCTTCCGGCGGAGGTGATGGCCGAGATCCACTCCATCCTGGACCGGGAGCCCGAGGATGCTTGAGACCACAGCGCTGGGGCCGCTGACCGTCTCCGTCCTGTCGCTGGGCGCGATGCTGTTCGGCACCACCACACCGGAGAGCACGGCGCGACAGCTGCTTGACCGCTATGTCGATGCTGGCGGCAACTTCATAGATACCGCCAACAATTACGCGTTCTGGCCCGAGGGCGGTAGGGCCGGAACGAGCGAGGAACTGCTCGGCCGCTGGCTCAGGGATCGCAGCCGGCGTGACGATGTCGTGCTTGCCACGAAAGTGGGTGCCCTGCCCAACCGTGTTGGTGCGGGCCTTGAGGACATACAGGGTCTGGGCCGTGAGGCGATCGTCACATCCGTGGAAGACTCGCTGCGACGGCTCGGTACCGACTACATCGACCTCTACTATGCCCATATCGACGACCGCACGACGCCGCTCGAGGAGACCCTGGCGGCGTTCGACACGCTGGTGAAAGCCGGCAAGGTCCGGGCCATCGGCTGTTCCAATACCAGCGTGTGGCGCATCGAGCGGGCCCGGCAACTCAGCCGGCAGCATGGTTGGGCGGAGTATGTCGCGCTGCAACAGCAGTACAGCTACTTCCGACCGAAACCGGACTCAGACCTCAAGCGGAATGCGACCATGGGGCTGAGGGGCGGCTGGGGCACCGAAGGCGGGCTGCGTGGCCAGCACCTCGACTACATCCGGTTCAACCCCGAGTTCCGCGTCGTCGCCTACTCCCCGATGCTGCGGGGGGCCTATGCGCACCCGGAACGGCTGGACGCCGCCTACCGGACCGAGGATAACCGCCTTCGGGGCTCCGCGCTGGACGCGGTGGCCGCAGAGACTGGTACGACCGCCAACCAGGTGGTCCTAGCGTGGTTGCTCGGTTCGGCGCCCGCCATCATTCCGTTGGCGGCCGCATCCACGATCGACCAACTCGAGGAGAACCTCGCCGGAGCAGCGCTGAAGCTCAGCGCAGAGCAGATGCAGCGGCTGAATGACGCCGCCTGAACGCCGATGGCCGCTCGCCCTGCCGGCGAACGGCCATCACACTCGCGGAACTCGCAGGCTCAGGATGCGGCGAGACATACCGACGTGGTTCCGCGATTGCGGAAGCCGAGGGCGGTCGCTGCAGCCTTGGAGAGATCGATGATGCGGCTGCCATGGAAGGGGCCGCGGTCGTTGATGGTGACCTGCACCTGATTGCCGGTGCGCTGGTCGGTCACGGTAACTCTGGTGCCGAACGGCAGAGAACGATGCGCCGCCGTCATGGCGTTTTCGTTGAACACTTCACCCGAAGCGGCCCGCTTGCCATTGAAGCCGGGGCCGTACCAGGAGGCGCCGCCACACTGGGCGTAGGCTGCAGTCGGAAAGACAAGGATCGCTGCAGCGATGGCGACGGCGGATACGGCTTTTCTGTTCACCCGTGGGACTCTCACTCGTTAACGATGAGAGTGTCTTAACGGGGGCGATCGGCCACAATGTGCCAGGATTCCGGAGCCTTGCCCCAGCAACCGACAGTGTTGCAGCATTACAGCACAATAGATGGCATTCATCTACAATGCTCCCGATCCGGTGAGCACTGTGACGCAAACCGCGGGACGAATCGTCGTGCTGCTTAGGCCACAGTTCTTCTTGGCCCGGCATTTGCGGATTCGTTTTGCGGTGTGTGGCGACGCTGCAACTGTTGCGTGCAGATGCCTGCCATTCCCGTGGAATGTGTGGGTTCCGTGGAAAACTGCACTTGGCAACTGGTTCAGCTAGGCCGAAATGTGGCGAAAACTGGCGCTTTTGCTGGGTCTGTAATGGTTCCCTACTTGATGTACTGGCATCGGCCGGTTGGAGCGAGGGCTGCTATTGCCCGCGGATCGCACCCGGTCGACAGGAAGGTCAGCCACTCGTTCTGGCCGCCGTAGAACACGTTGCGGTCGACTTCACCGCGGACGCCCGGCACCACCCCGGTCTGGGTGTACTGCCAGAAGGTCCAGGTACGGTTGTGGTAGCGCTCATGAGGCTCCGCTGCGGTCGAGCGCAGCCAGAAGCTGTTCGGGAAGTACTCACCCGCTAGGATGTCCCGGTGGAAGTTCATGTCGGTATAGATGATCGGCAGCTTGCCGGTGTGGCGCTCCATCGCGTCGAGCATCACCCGGATCTTTTCAAGGGCGTCGGCCCGGCTTGGCTTGTTCCTGCAACTCGAGTGATTGTTCCACTCGAGGTCGAGCACCGGCGGAAGAGCACTCGGATCGGCCGGCACGTTGGCGACGAACCACGCCGCCTGCTCCGACGCCAGCGAACACCAGGTCATGAAGTGGTAGGCGCCGCGCGGCATGCCCGCATCCCGCGCCCGTTCCCAGTTCCGGCGGAAATGCGGGTCGATATAGTCCTTGCCCTCGGTAGCCTTCATGAACACGAAGTGGATGCCGTGGCGGAAGGCGGTGTGGAAGTCCACGTTTTCCTGGTAGCGCGCCACGTCGATGCCCTGGATCGGCATGGAGCGCGCACGCGCGACACCGGGATGCGGACGGTTGTCGCCATGAATGGGCGGCCCCACCTCGCTCCTCGATGAGGACGGACGATCGTTGCTGCTGACACGATAGTCGCCGCTGCGCGCACAGGCGCTGAGCGTGAGCAGCGCCAGAACGGCGAAGAGCCCATGGATCAGGTGGGCACGGGAGGGCAGAAAACGCGAAACCATGGGATTTGAGTCAACATGGCCCGCTTAATGAAAGCTTGCGCTAACCTCGCCGCTAACCCATTGATTCTGCACTATGGTTAACGGCGGGAAGCGCCTTCGAGGAGAGCCCTCAGGTTCCGTCCCTCCTCGGCCATGTGGACCTCCACCGCGTCGAACTCGCGCTTGTTGAGGCGTCGTCCCAGGGGCCCGATTCCGTGCAGGCGCAACTCCGCTCGAAACACCATTCCGTCGCCGTCGGGCTCGAAGCCGAAGCTCAGGTGCGGGAGGAAGAAGCGGAAGATCGGGTTCACCATCGTGAACGCGAAATAGCGGTCCGGCCGAACCTCGGTGATCCGCGTCAGCTTGCGCTGCAGTTTTCCGGCGATGCGTTCCTCGAAATAGAACTCGTTGCCCACTGCCAGCCCGCGCCCATTGCGCCACTCGAACTTGAGGTGGTCGGGATGCCAGCGGACATAGTTTGCATCCATGTTTTCGAAGAAGGCAAAGCCGGCCGACGGCGGTGCCGCGATGGCGATGCTGTCCTCGAAGGCAAAGTCGTAGAACGAGATCTCGCGGATCATGGCGAACTCCTTGGCATGGGTCTCACCATACAGTACTGTATAGTCGGGCACTAGGAGGTTCTCGGATGGTGGGCTCGAAGCCGCGGTTGAGCCGGCAGGAATGGGCGGATGCAGGGCTCAAGGCGCTGGAATCCCAAGGCTATCCTGCGGTTCGCGCCGACCGCCTCGCAGCGACGCTGGGCGTGTCGCGCGGCAGCTTCTACTGGCACTTTCCCGATGTCAGGGCGTTCGAAGCCGCCCTGGTCGAGCGCTGGCGCGAGATCGTGCTTGAGGCGCTCGATCCGCCGCGCGCGCCGGACGAGACCCCCCTCGACCGCTTCGCGACCATCATGCGCCGCTCCTTGCTGACCCCCCCGCGGCTCGAGCTGCAATTCCGGGCCTGGGCGGCGGTCGACGCCGATGTCCGTGCCGCGCTCGACCAGGTCGATGCCAACCGACTGGCCTATTTCGAAAGACTGCTCGGCGACGCGGGACGCTCGCGGGAAGACGTGTCGGCCATCGCCCATATCGCCTACTGGGCCTATCTCGGCCGCATGCAGGCGCCGGTGCCCGACGAAAAGGACGTTGGGCGCGTGGTCGAGCATTTGGTGCGGCTTGTCAGGCTGCTCGATGCGTCCGGTCCGGAGCCGCGTCGCCGCTAGCCGGGTCCCTCCGGCGACCGCCTCTCAGCCTGTTCCCTTATTGTTCTTGCGGGGATTCCTCCTGCTTGTTAGGGTTTGTCCATATTTAAGGAATTATTTATCATGGCCACACGCGTAAAAACCGTGGCGTTTCAAGGCATTGAAGCCGCGCCTGTGGATGTCCAGGCGCAGTTTACCAGCGGCCTTCCCCCCGCGGTGATCATCGTCGGCCTGCCGGAC
>JAEZHZ010000321.1 GCA_023436745.1 Pseudomonadota bacterium
ATCCGAGCTTCAAGACGCCGGAACAGGGCGCGGCGACGGCCGTCTGGGCGGCGACGTCGCCACGGCTGGAAGGGGTTGGCGGGGTCTATTGCGAGGATTGCGACGTGGCTCCGCTGGCCCGGGCGCCGGGCGAGCGCGGGGTGCGGGAGCATGCGGTGGACCCGGAGGGCGCGGCGCGGCTGTGGGGGGTGTCGGCGGCGCTGACCGGGGTCAATGCGTTTGCCTGACGACAGCGAAACGGGACGCTTCTGCGACGATCGTGTTGCGTTCCGTTACCGCCGGCGCTGGGTGAGGGCCATTCCTGCAAAGATCAGCAGAATGCCGAGCAGGCTCGCCCAGAGGGTCAGCGGAATGCCGCGGACCCAGTCGAAGACGACGCCGGTCACCATCTGCCCGGAGATGACCAGCAGGGTCGAATTGACGGCGCCGATGCGGGTGATGAGCCAGGAGCCGGAGGCGACGAAGACGACGCCGAGCGCCCCGCCCGTGAAGACCCACCAGGGTATCTCGGCCAGATTGTCGGGGATGAGCCCGCCGATGACGAGGCCGAGCACGGTGAGGAAGACCGCGCCGACCAGGTGGTTCCAGATGGAAGAGATCAGCGGGGTCGAGGACAGCGACAGCCGACCATTCACCTGGCGGCTGAGGATGACGAGGACTCCGGCGGTCAGGGCGTAGACGACCGGCAGGATCATGGCGCCGCTCCGGGGCCGAAGAGGATGATGATGAGGCTGCCGGCGGAAATGAGCACCACCGCGCCGGCGTCACGCCAGTCGAGCCGCCGCTTCGGCAGGCCGAGCAGGCCCCAGAAGTCGGCGGCAAGGCTCAGCGCCACCTGGCCGGCGAGCCCGAGGGCGATGGTGCCGGCGAGGGCAAGCGGGCTGTTCACCGCGGTCGAGGTCAGCATGACGGTGGCGGCGCCGATGATGCCGCCGAGATAGGACCAGAGCGGCGGCTTGCCGTGTTCGGCTCGTGCAGCGGCGGATTCGCGGCGCTGGTATCGCCAGATCACTGCGAGGAAGGCGAGGCCCACCACGGTGCCGACGCTGTGGGCGAGCCAGGAGGCGAACATCGGCCCGCCGTAGCGACCGGCCTCGCCGTTGAGAAACACGGCAATCGCCAGCAGACCACCACTGGCGAAGGCGGCGACGAGGTACAGCGGATTCGACCGCTGCGACGTTGGCAAACTCATTGAGGATCGACCCGACTCGGTGAGGCGCCGAAGCTTAGCGGAAAATCCGGCGGCGGCTGAAACGCGATCGGGGGCAGCATCGTTGCCGTCACGCGCACCGGGGCTGGCCACGCCCGTGTTTCTTTCGCATGGTGTGGCGGTGATCCGGCGGTGTGTCCGCCTTCGAGTTGTGAGTGGGTAATGGCTGAGCGCACCTCCGTGCTGGCGCCGTTTCGGCATGAGACGTTCAGGCTGCTGTGGGCAGCGACGCTGGTATCGAACCTGGGCGGGCTGGTGCAGTCGGTGGGCGCCGGCTGGATGATGACCACGCTGACCGACTCCCACAACATGGTGGCGCTGGTGCAGGCGTCGACAACCCTGCCGGTGATGGTGTTCTCGATCGCTTCGGGGGCGCTGGCGGACAATTTCGACCGGCGCACCATCATGCTGATCGCGCAGGCCGGCATGATGCTGGTATCGGTGCTGCTGGCGGTGATGGCCTTCATGGGGCTGCTCAACCCCTGGCTGCTGCTGCTGTTCACCTTTCTGATCGGGTGCGGCATGGCGCTGTTCAACCCGTCGTGGCAGGCCTCGATGGGGGACATCGTGCCCCGGCAGGACCTGCCCGGCGCGGTGACGCTGAACTCCATGGGCTTCAACATGATGCGCAGCGTCGGTCCGGCCGTTGGCGGCCTGATCGTGGCTGCTGCCGGGGCGGCGGCGGCGTTCGCGGTCAACGCATTCTCCTATGTGCTGCTGATCGCGGCGCTGTGGCGCTGGAAGCCGGTCCGGGCACCGCGGCAGCTGCCGCGCGAGCGCTTCGGCAGCGCCATGTGGGCGGGGGTGCGCTATGTGTGGCTGTCGCCCAACCTGACGACGGTGCTGTTCCGCAGCTTCCTGTTCGGCGTGTCGGCCGTGGCCGTACTGGCGCTATTGCCTTCGGTGGCAGCGGAACAGGTCGGCGGCGGGGCGCTGGCCTATGGCACGCTGCTCGGCTCGTTCGGGCTCGGTGCAATCGCCGGCGCTTTCCTCAACGGCATCGTGCGCGAGCGTTTCAGCAACGAGGTCATCGTGCGGCTCGCCTGCGTGGGCTTCGCGCTGAGCAGCGCCGGCCTCGGACTCAGCGACGATCTGCTGCTCAGCCATCTGGTGCTGCTGCCGGCCGGGGCGTGCTGGGTTCTGTCGCTCTCGCTGTTCAACGTCTCGATCCAGCTCAGCTCGCCGCGCTGGGTGGTGGGCCGGGCGCTGTCGCTCTACCAGACGGCCACGTTCGGCGGCATGGCGCTGGGCAGCTGGCTCTGGGGCGTCAGCGCCGACGCGTTCGGCCCCGAGATGGCACTGGTGCTGGCCGGGGTGGGCATGCTGGTCTGCGCGCTCGTCGGGTTCCGGCTGCCGCTGCCGCAGTTCAACGCGCGGGACCTGAACCCGCTCAACACCTTCAACGAGCCGCTGATCCGGCTGGACCTCCGGCCGCGTAGCGGGCCGATCATGGTGATGATCGACTATGTCATCGCCCAGGAGGACATTCCGCGCTTTCTCGAACTGATGGCGGAGCGGCGCCAGATCCGTATTCGCGACGGAGCCCGGCAATGGGTGCTGCTGCGGGACCTGGGACATCCGGAAGTGTGGACGGAATCCTACCATGCCCCGACCTGGGTGGACTACCTGCGCCACAACATGCGGCGGACCAAGGCCGACGCGGAGAATGTCGAGCTGCTGCGGGCGCTGCATCGCGGTGACACGCCGCCGGTGGTGCGCCGGATGATCGAGCGCCAGACGGTGCCGCTAAGGGATGACACGCCGTTGCGGGACACGCCGGAGGTGTAGGACCCCCACCTGGCCTCCCCCTGAAGGGGGAGGGACGGGCTGGTGGGTGGGGAGGGAGACCCGCCTGGTTTCGGCCTTGGGGGGATTATCCGCGTTGGCCGAAGCGTTCGTCGAAGGCGTAGCCGGCGCCGCGGACGGTGCGGATGGGGTCGGGTTCGCGGCCGCGGTTGATGGCGCGGCGGAGGCGGCCGATGTGGACGTCGCCGGTGCGCTCGTCGACATAGACGTCGTTGCCCCAGACGCCGTCGAGCAGCTGCTCGCGCGAGTAGACGCGGCCGGGGTGGCGCATCAGGTATTCGAGCAGCCGGTACTCGGTGGGACCGACATGGACGTCGCGGCTGCCGCGGCGGACGCGGTGGGTGGTGCGGTCGAGCTCGAGATCCCCGAGGCGGAGGGCGGTGGTGACGAGGTTGGGGCTGGCGCGGCGGAGCAGGGCGTGGACGCGGGCCAGGAGCTCGGGGACGGAGAAGGGCTTGACGATGTAGTCGTCCGCCCCGGTGGCAAGGCCGCGGACCCGCTCCTCCTCCTCACCGCGGGCGGTGAGCATGATGATGGGAATGCGGGCCGTTTCCTCGCGCGCCCTCAGACGCCGGCAGAGTTCGATGCCGGAGATCTCCGGCAGCATCCAGTCGAGCAGGATGAGGTCCGGAAGCTTCTCCTTGATGTGCTGGAGGGCTTCGTCGCCGGTCTCGGCAGTGGTTACGAGGAAGCCTTCGGCCTCAAGGTTGTAGCGCAAGAGGATGGCGATATCGCCTTCGTCTTCGACGACGAGGATAGTCGCGGGCATGGCGGGCTCCGTCCGGGCGATTGTCCGATGCTATGGGGGTTCCGCGCCCCTTCCCCCGAGAACAGGGGGTGGGTCGACATGCTTGGCTTTTGTCGGCGCATCCCACTCCAGCTACCTTTCCGCCGACTTAAAACGGATGGTGCAAAGTGGTGGCGTTTTGACTAGGCCTTGATCTGGACGCGGTGAAGTTCCTGGACTTCGCTGGTTAACTGCTTGCCCGTCTGCAAATAATAGGCGCGTTCGGCAATGTTCGTGGCGTGATCGCCGATCCGCTCCAGACTTTTGGCGCAGAACAGCAGGTGCGTACATGGCGTAATATTGCGTGGGTCCTCCATCATGTAGGTAAGTAGTTCGCGAAACAGCGAAGTGTGCATGGCGTCGACTTCGTCGTCGCGATTGCAAACTTCTATGGCGCCAGCGGAATCCCGGTTGGCATAGGCGTCCAGAGCACCCTTGACCTGACGCTGGACGAGGGCGGTCATGTTCCGCACGCCGTTGTAGAAGGTCGGCTGAAGATTGAGCCCTTCCAGCTTCAGCGAGCGGCGCGCCAGCTGCTTGGCCATGTCGCCGACACGCTCGAGATCGTTGGCGACGTGGATGGCGGTGATGATGGCGCGCAGGTCCGAGGCCATGGGCTGGCGACGGGCGATCATCGAGACCGCCATGTCGTCGATCCTGCGCTGCATGTCGTCGATGCGCTGGTCGGCGATGATGGTGAGGTCCGCCAGTTCCCGATCGAGCCTGAGCAGGGCCTTGGTGCCGTTCTCGATGGCGAGTTCCACCTGGCCGCCCATTTCGGCGATGGACTGGGCGAGGGCGTTGAGTTCCTCGCTGTAGGCGGTGACGATGTGCTCGGTACCGGTGGCGGGCATATGCTGTCTCCTCAAGTCCGCAATCAGCCGATGCGGCCCATGATGTAGTCCTGGGTCTGCTTGTTCACCGGGTTGGTGAAAATCTCCTCGGTGTCCCCCTGCTCGATGAGGTGGCCGAGGTGGAAGAAGGCCGTCTTCTGCGAGACGCGGGCGGCCTGCTGCATCGAGTGGGTGACGATGACGATCGTGTAGTTCTCGCGCAGTTCGTCGATGAGTTCCTCGATGATGGCGGTGGCGATCGGATCAAGGGCGGAGCAGGGCTCGTCCATCAGGATGACCTCGGGGCCGACCGCAATGGCGCGGGCGATGCAGAGGCGCTGCTGCTGGCCGCCGGACAGACCGGTGCCCGGCTCGTTGAGGCGATCCTTCACTTCCTCGAAGAGACCGGCCTTGCGCAGCGAAGAGACGACGATCTCGTCGAGTTCGGCGCGGGAGCGGGCCAGGCCGTGGATGCGAGGGCCATAGGCGACGTTGTCGTAGATCGACTTCGGGAACGGGTTGGGCTTCTGAAACACCATGCCGACGCGGGCGCGCAGTTCCACCACGTCGAGATCGGGAGCGTAGATGTCCTCCCCGTCGAGCTTGATGGTGCCGCCGACCCGGGCGCCCTCGATGGTGTCGTTCATGCGGTTGATGCAGCGCAGGAACGTCGACTTGCCGCAGCCCGACGGGCCGATGAAGGCGGTGACGGCGCGATCGGGGATGTCGATCGAGATGCCGAACAGCGCCTGCTTGGTGCCGTAGTGGACCGTCACGTCGCGCGCGGTGAGGCGGATGGAGCGATCCGGCATGTCGGACGGGTTCATCGATGCATCCACAGTCTGGTTGGTCATCTTCACCTTACCGGCGAGTACGTCCATTTGAGCCTCCTCAGGCACGTTTTTCCAGCCGCGAACGCAGGAAAATGGCGATGGCGTTGAGCGTGATCATCAGGGCCAGCAGCACCATGATGGCAGCGGAGGTGCGGGCCTCGAAGAAGTTGCGGTTCTCGTTGCCCTGCCAGAGGAAGATCTGGACGGGCAGGGCGGTGGCCTGGTCGAGCGGGCTGGCCGGGACGGAGGCGACGAAGGCGTTCATGCCGATCAGCAGGAGCGGCGCGGTCTCACCCAGCGCCTGGGCCACGCCGATGATGGTTGCGGTGAGGATCGAGGGGAAGGTGACCGGCAGCACATGGTGGAACACCATCTGGGTGCGCGAGGCGCCCATGCCGAGGGCGGCCTGCCGCAGCGAGGGCGGCACGCCCTTGAGCGCGGCGCGGGTGGCGATGATGATGGTTGGCAGCGTCATCAGGGTGAGAACGAGACCACCGGCCAGCGGGGACGACAGGGGCAGGTGCAGGGCGTTGATGAACACCGCGGCGCCGAGCAGGCCGAAGACGATGGAGGGCACGGCGGCGAGGTTGTTGATGTTGACCTCGATGATGTCGGTCAGGCGCGACTTCGGGGCGAACTCCTCGAGGTAGATGGCGCTCGCCACCCCGATCGGCACCGCCAGCACGATGACGATGACCATCATGTAGAGCGAACCCATGAAGGCGCCGGCAAGGCCCGCAGCAGCCGGGGCGGCGCGGCTGTCGACGTTGAAGAACAGGCTCCAGGCGAAATCACGGGTGATGGTGCCATCGGCATAGAAGATGTCGGCGAGGGCCCGGGCAGGCACGGACAATTGCTGCTGGGCGTCCGGCAGGTCGCGGTTGATGCGGCCGGTCAGCCAGTTGTCGACATTGGCGGAGGCGAGCATGCTCACTTCCACGGTCTGGCCGAGCAGGGACGGGTCGCGCACGAACATCTCGCGCAGCGTGTGGCGCTCGCTGGTCTCGACGAGGCTGAGAATCTGGCGGGTGTCGATCTCGAAGCCGGGCGGGACCGAGCGGCGAACGGCATCCTCGACGATCGTGTTCCAGTTGAGCATGGCGAGCTGGCGCTGCCAGGCGAGCTCCGCGGCGCGCAAATCGGCATCGGACTGGCCGGCCTGCCGCACGGGGGCGGGGCCGACATCGATCACGGTCGGGTCGAAGTAGACCTCGACATGCAGGCGCGCCTGCTGGAACGAGGGCAAGCCCTTCGAGATGATGGTGGTGAACAGGATGGCCACGAAGCCGAGCGCCAGCAGGACGGCGGCGATGCCGAGGCCGCGGAAGATCGCCTCGCTGCGGTGACGGCGGGCGAGGGAGGCGCGAATGCGTTCGCGATTGGGGGAGCGGCGGGGAGCGTCGGTGTCGGACATTATTCGTACTGCTCCCGGAAGCGGCGGACGATGTAGAGCGCCACGATGTTGAGGACGAGGGTCATCCCGAACAGGGTGAGGCCGAGGGCGAACGCCACCAGCGACTGGGGACCGGCGAAATCGGTGTCGCCAGTGAGCTGGTTGACGATGGAGACGGTGACCGTCGAGGTGGGTTCCAGCGGATTGGCGCGCAGGATGGGGGCGTTGCCGGCGGCGAGAACCACGATCATGGTCTCGCCGATGGCGCGGCTGACGGCGAGCAGGAAGGCGCCGACGATGCCGGGGAGCGCCGCGGGCAGCAGCACGTTGCGGATGGTCTCGGACCGGGTGGCGCCAAGCCCGTAGGCGCCATCGCGCAGGGTACGCGGCACCTGGTTGAGGATGTCGTCGCTGAGCGAGGAGATGAAGGGGATGATCATCACGCCCATCACCACGCCGGCGGTGAGCGCGGAGGTGGCGCGGATATCGACGCCGATGGCCTGGCCGAAGCCGGCGAGGAACGGGCCGACCGTCACCAGGGCGAAGAAGCCGTAGACGATGGTGGGAATGCCGGCGAGGATCTCGATGACCGGCTTCACCACGGCGCGGACGCGGCCGGGTGCGTACTGGTTGAGGTAGATGGCGGTCATCAGCCCCACGGGCAGCGCGACCAGCATGGCGATGATGCTGATCATCACCGTGCCCCACAGCAGCGGCAGCAGGCCATAATCGCCGGTGGCCTGGTTGCCGGTGGTGGAGAAGCCGGGATTCCAGACGGTGCCGAAGAAGAAGTCGAGCGGATTGACGAAGGTGAAGAAGCGGATGGCCTCGCTCAGCAGCGATACCACGATGCCGACCGTGGTGAGGATGGCGACGCCGGAACAGGCGAGCAGCAGCAGGCGTATCGCGGTCTCGACCTCGTTGCGGGCGCGCAGGCGCGGCGACATGCGGGAACGCGCGTAGCTCAGCCCGGCCAGTCCGACGCCGCAGGCGGCGAGGATGACGAGAAGCAGCACGATGAGGTTGAACCGCGCCAGGGCCTCGCCGGCGGCGGCTTCGTAGGGCTGCAGTTCGCCGGCGACCCCATAGCCCGAGGCAAGGGCGCGGATGCGCTGAATGGCGGTATCGAGGGCGGGGCCGGTCTGGGCGGCGATATCGGCAGGGAGCAGGCCGAGGATGTAGCTGCGGGTGATGGCGTCGCCGAAGACGAACCACAGCAGCAGCACCGCGAGGGCGGGCACCAGGGTCCAGATGGCAAGGCGGGCGCCGTGGTACTGCGGGCGCGAGTGCGGATGGGCGCCGGGAGCGGTGGTGGCACCGGCGAAGGCCCTGGCCTTCGACCAGCCCACGGAATAGCTCAGGCTGAGCAGGATGAGCAGCAGCGCTGCGACGATCCACATGTTCACGGCTCGAGCCCCTGTCCTGTCAGATGGGGGGAGGCGGCGACGCCTCCCCGGAGGTCTGGTCCTAGAGGTCGGCGGCGGCCAGTGCCGTGCCGGCTTCGAAATTGCCGAGTACTTCGGCGGTGACCTCGGCCGGCTGCGGGATCAGCCCGGCCGTCTCGAGGGTGCCGCCGGTGCCGGTCATGGCGTCGGAGAGGAAGAACTGCACGTATTCCTCGATGCCGGGGATGACGCCGATGTGCTCGCCCTTGACGTAGAAGTAGAGTGGGCGGGACACCGGGTACTCACCCGAGGCGATGGTTTCGAGCGACGGGGTGACGCCGGAGACGGTGGCCACCTTCAGGGTGTCGCGGTTCTGGTCGTAGAAGGAGAGGCCGAAGACGCCGACGGTGTCCGGATTGGACTGGAGGCGCGCAAGGGTCTCGGTGTAGTCGCCGGCGATCTCGACCACCACGTCCTGGCGGAAGCTGGTGCAGGCGGCCTCGTGTTCCTCTTCGCTCATTTCCGGCAGGCCGGCGGCCTCGCAGCCGGGGTCGATGACGCGCTCCTGAAAGACCTCGCGGGTGCCGTGGTTGGAGCCCGGGATGGCGAGGGCGATCTTCTGCTCGGGGAGCGAGGGGTCGATCTCGTTCCAGGTGGTGTAGGGATTGGCGACCATCTCGCCGTCGAC
>JAEZHZ010000323.1 GCA_023436745.1 Pseudomonadota bacterium
CAGACGGTCTTTCACCTGCACTTCCACCTGATCCCGGTCTACGAAGGCACCCCACTAGGCGCACACGCCAGCGGGAAGGCGGACGACGCGGAACTCGCCGCTCTCGCCAAGGCAGTCGCCCAAGCGCTCTAGGCGCTCACGCGCGGTGAAAAGTCGAGGTCACAACGCCGAGCACCACCATGGTGCCGACGATCATCAGCAGCGTCATCGCGGGCCTCCTCGCTAGGAAGAACCGCAGGCGCTGCGATTAGGTTGCTACAGCTGGTGATCGACGACCAGCCCGCCCTTCAGCGTCACGATCCGATCGGCCCGTCGTGCGAGGTCATGGTTGTGCGTGGCGATCAACGCCGCCGCGCCCTCCGTCTGGATCAGTTGTCTCAGCGCCTCGAAGACGAGGTTGCTGGTCTCGGGATCGAGGTTGCCGGTGGGCTCGTCGGCCAGAATGACCTTCGGGTGATTGGCGGCGGCCCGGGCGATGGCCACGCGCTGCTGCTCCCCACCCGACAGTTCCGCCGGCCGGTGACTTGCCCGGGCAGCGATGCCGAGCAGGTCGAGCAGCGCCATCGAGCGCTCCGCCGCCTCGGCGGGCGACTTGCCGGCAATCATCTGCGGCATCGAAACGTTCTCGAGCGCCGTGAACTCCGGCAGCAGGTGGTGGAACTGATAGACATACCCCACCGTCGAGCGGCGCAGCTGCGTGCGGCCGCGGTCGCCGAGCTTGCTGGTCTTGACACCCATGATCTCGACCTCGCCCGATTGCGGGCTCACCAGCAGACCTGACAGGTGCAGGAGCGTCGACTTGCCGGCGCCTGACGGCGCGACCAGCGCCACCAGTTCACCGCCGTTCAGGCTGAGATTGGCCGCCTCCAGGACGCGCACCATGGTGTCGCCCGTGCCGTAGTGGCGATGAACGTCCCTGAGGACCAGCAGCGGTTCACTCATAGCGCAGGGCCTCGACCGGATCGTATTGGGCCGCTCGCCAGGCCGGATAGAGCGTCGCGAGGAAGCTCAGCCCCAGCGCCACGCCGACTACCACGGCCACTTCGACCGGGTCGGTCTTCGACGGCAGGGAGGACAGGAAGAACACCTCGGGCGGGAACACCGCCACCCCGAGGGTATTGGAGACGAACGCCCGCAATGACTCTGCGTTGGCCGCGACGATCAGACCGAGCACCAGCCCCGTCAGGGTCCCGATCACGCCAACCGCCGTGCCGGTGATCGAGAAGATGCGCATGATCGCCCCGCGCGTCGCGCCCATCGTGCGCAGCACCGCGATGTCGGCGCTCTTGTCCTTCACCAGCATGATGAGGCTGGAGATGATGTTGAACGCCGCCACCAGGATAATCATGGACAGGATGGTGAACATCACCACCCGCTCCACCTGAAGCGCCGAGAAGAAGGTCTCGTTGCGCTGCCGCCAGTCCGTCAGCACCATCGGCCGCAGGTCCGGAATGGCCTCGATGCGCTGGCGCATCTGCGTGACCGCGTCGGGATTGTCGATGAAGATCTCCGCGGCCGAGGCGAGCCCTATGCGCTCGTAGGCGGCATCGATCTCCTCGTCTGTCGCCAGCGGATCCAGCGGACCCATGCCGGGCTTCAGCACCTCGTCGACCAGCTTGAAATAGTCCTGTGCCGCCTCGAGCGGCATGTACATGAAGAAGCTGTCGAACTCGACCATGCCGAGATCGAAGATGACATTCACCGGATAGGACTTGATCTGAGGCGCCGTCCCGAACGGTGTCATCGAGCCGTTGGGGTTGATGATGGTCACCTGGTCGCCCAGGGTCACTCCCAGGGTCTGTGCGAGGCGCCAGCCGATGGCGACGCCGCGGCTCTCGTCCCAGCCGTCCCAGCCCCCCTGCTCCGCGGCATCGTAGAGCAGGCCGAGCTTGCGGATGTTCTCCTCGTCCATGCCGCGCACCGTGACGCCCGTCGAGTTGCCATGCCCCGACGCGAGTGCCTGGCCCTCAACGAAGTAGACGGCAAACCTGACCCCATCAACCTCCTCGAGGACGCGAACCGTCTCCTCGTAGTCCGAGAACTTGCTCTCGATCGGAATGGCGGTGAAATGCCCGTTAAGTCCGAGGATCTTGGTTAGCAGTTCGGCGCGGAAGCCGTTCATCACCGACATGACCACGATCAACGTGGCAACACCGATCGCGACGCCCACCATGGTGAGCGAAGCGATGACCGAGATGAACGCTTCTTTCCGCCGGGCGCGCAGGTACCGGCCGGCCACCATCCACTCGAAACGCGAGAACGGGCGCGTGCCCTTGTTGAGTGCCGGCGGCGACGTGTTGGTCAAATGTAGGCATTCCTCTGCGGTTCGATGAGCCCCTTGAGCCGTTCCACGGCCTGGGCCAGCGGCAGGGTTTCGCGCTCACCGCTCTTGCGGTGCTTGATCTCGGCCTCGCCGGACTTGAGGCCCCTGGGCCCAAGGATGAGCTGATACGGCACGCCGATCAGGTCCGCCGTGGCGAACTTCGCCCCGGCAGGCTGGTCGCGGTCGTCGAACAGCACATCCAGCCCCGCGGCGGAGAGTTCGCCATAGAGCTTCTCACATGCGGCATCCGTGTCCGCATCGCCGGCCTTGAGATTGATCAGTTCGACCTCGAACGGTGCCACCGATACCGGCCAGATGATCCCGGCCTCGTCGTGGCTCGCCTCGATGATCGCCGGTACCACGCGGGTCAGGCCAATGCCGTACGACCCCATGTGTACCGTCACTTCCTTGCCGTCGGGGCCCGTCACGTTCGCCTTCATCGGCTCCGAGTACTTGGTGCCGAAGTAGAAAATGTGGCCGACTTCGATGCCGCGCGCGGAAACCCGCTTGTCCTCCGGCACCGCTGCTTCATAGGCGGCTTGGTCCACCATCTCCTCGGTGGCGGCATACAGCGAGGTCCAGTCCTCGATGATCGGTTTCAGGTCACCGCGGAAGTCGAGGTCCTTCGACGGGATCGGCTTCTCCAGCAGGTCCCGGTGGCAGAACACGGCGCTTTCGCCGGTATCCGCGAGGATGATGAACTCGTGACTGAGGTCGCCGCCGATGGGCCCCGTATCGGCCCGCATCGGGATCGCCGTCAGCCCCATCCGCGCATAGGTGCGCAGGTAGGCGACGAACATGCGCTCATACGCCGCGACGGCGCGCTCCTTGTCGAGATCGAAGGAATAGGCGTCCTTCATCAGGAACTCGCGGGAGCGCATGGTGCCGAAACGCGGCCGCACCTCGTCCCGGAACTTCCACTGGATGTGGTAGAGGTTGAGCGGCAGGTCCTTGTAGGACTTCACATAGGCCCGGAAGATGTCTGTGATCATTTCCTCATTGGTCGGGCCGTAGAGGAACTCGCGCTCGTGGCGGTCCTCGATGCGCAGCATCTCCTTGCCATAGGCGTCATAGCGCCCGGACTCGCGCCACAGGTCTGCTGACTGGATGGTGGGCATCAGCAGTTCGATCGCGCCGGAGCGGTTCTGCTCCTCTTCGATGATGCGCTGAACCTTCATCAGCACCTTGTAGCCGAGCGGCAGCCACGAATAGAGACCCGAGGCCTGCTGGCGGATCATGCCGGCACGCAGCATCAGGCGATGCGAGACGATCTCGGCTTCCTTTGGCACATCCCGCAGGACGGGCAGGAAATAGCGGGAAAGACGCATGGAAACCCCTGTTCGGCGGCTGGACTCAAGGCTTGTGTAGATGCCCACTCAAACCCTGTTCGTCTATCCGTTGCAAGCATGGAAGACATGCAGAATCTGCGTGACAGCCTTAATCCAAGTTGCTACGGTCCCTGCCAATAAAGCAAAGGCGGTCAGAACCGCCGGACGTCGACAACGTCAAGGGAGGAGCGTTGGCTGCCGCTTTGTAGCGCGCCTAAGACCAACGTATTGTCGAACAACTTTGCTAGCGGGGCCGCCACGGTCCCGCTTTTTTCTTTCTGGAGCACCAATTCTTCCCGAACCGAGGAGGACCAGACCAGTGGCGACTGCGGCAGACCTCAGGCGCATAGCACTTTCGCTGCCCGGCACCACCGAGGCACCCCACTTCGACCGTACTGCCTTCAAGGTACGCCGCATATACGCGACCGTTGCGGCGGACGGACGCACGGCCAACCTGTTGTTCTCCCCGGATGAGCAGGACTTCAAGTGTCAGCTTGCCCCGGGGCTGTTCAGCCAGGTCCCCAATGCGTGGGGAAAGCAAGGATGGACGACAGTGATCCTCGAAGCCGCCGATGAGGCCGACATGCGTGCGGCGCTAGAGATGGCCCACGCGCATGGATCCGCCACCCGTCAGGCACGCTAGAAGGGACTAGTGGTTCCAGTAGCGGACCAGCGTCTCGTTGCTCAGCCCCCAGGCCAGCAGGCCGGTGCAGACAACGGCAAGCGCCGTAGCGATGCCGATGCGCATCCACATCCGCGGCATCACCGGAGCTGCTGGATCCGTGCCTTCCACGACCGATCCAGCCTCCGCCTGGCTACGCGCACCGATCGGCAGCACGGCAACGAAGCAAAGCCACCACACGACAAAGAAGATGGCGATATAGGAGCCGAACTGCAGCATCACTGGACCTCGAATGACGGCGAGAGCATAGCTCCCGCCCTGTTGCCGGCAAAGCGGGCCAACCGACGCACCCGAAAGCTCAGGTGCGATGCACGAACACTGAGACGTTCGGCTTGCGCCCCCAGTATGCGTTCACCTCGTTCCGCACCGCCTTGAAGATCGCCGAGTTCAGCGCGTCGGGGTCAGCCCGCCGTTTCGGCGGCATCGACTTGAGCACGCCGCCAACCGCATCTTCCACCAGTTCGGAAACGGATTCATCCTCGGTCTCGGGCAGGCCCTCGATGACATACTGCGGCTTGGACACGATCTGCCCATTCGAGTTCACACAAAGGCTGACCACGACGTGGCCGCCGAAGGACAGCCGGCGGCGATCCTTCACTCCGGACTCCTCGGGAGTGCACAGCACCAGGCCATCGAGATAAAGCTCTCCCACCCGCACTTCAGCCTGATACGTCATGGGGTCGGGGAACAGGCGCACCATGTCGCCGTTACGCGCCTCGCAGACATTGGGGATGCCTGCTTCGCGGCCAAGCCGTGCGTGCGCCACGAGATGAGCGGCTTCGCCATGCACGGGCACCAGCACCTGCGGCTTCACCCACTCATAGAGCTTGCGCAGCTCACCCCGGCGGGGGTGACCCGTGACGTGCACGAGGCCATCGTCACGCGTGATGACCTCGATGCCCTTGTCGATGAGGCTGTTCTGGATGTCGATGACTTCCCGCTCGTTCCCGGGGATCGCCCAGGACGAGAAGATCATCCGGTCGCCGGCGTTAAGCTCGATCACCGGGTGCTCGCCGCGCGCGATGCGGGCAATGGCCGCCCTCGCCTCGCCCTGAGAGCCGGTACAGATCAGCACGCACTTGTCCCGCGGAACGCTCTTGTACGCGTCCTGATCGAGCAGCGGCGGCAGGCCCTCGAGCATGCCAAGTTCCTTGGCGATGCCCATGATACGGTGAAGCGAACGGCCGGACATGACAACCTGGCGTCCAGCCGCCTCTGCGGCCCGGGCAATGGAGATCACCCGACCCACATTCGAGGCAAACGTGGTGACGGCCACTCGATGCGGAGCCTCCGCGATAAGCTGGGTCAGGGTTGCCGCAACGTCTGCCTCGCTGGGGCTCTCACCCTCCTTCATCGCGTTCGTTGAGTCGCAGATCAGCGCCAGCGGCACACTGGTATCCTCGCCGATGCGCTGCAAGCGCGCGACGTCCGTTGGAGCGTTGGCCACCGGGGTGGGATCCAGCTTCCAGTCGCCCGTGTGAAGCACGCGGCCCACCGGCGTGGTGATCAGAAGTGCGTTCGACTCCGGGATCGAATGCGCAACATTGATGGGCTCGACGGTGAATGGGCCCACTTCAAACGACTTGCCGGGCTGCATGATGGTGATGTCGACGTTGTCGACGATGCCGTCGCCGGCACGCTTCGCGGCCAGCATTGCCGCCGTGAAGGGGGTAGCAAACACCGGCCGTTCAAAACCGGGCCACAGGTCAAGCACGGCACCGTAGTGGTCCTCGTGGCTGTGGGTGAGGATCAGCGCCAGAACATCATCCGCGTTCTCCTCGAGGAACTCTGGGTTGGCCATGATCAGTTCGATGCCGGGCAGGCTGGGGCCGCCGAAGGTAACGCCGCAATCCACCACGATCCACTTGCGCGAGCGCGCCGGGCCGAAGCCGTACGCACCCATATTCATGCCGATTTCGCCCACTCCACCGAGTGGCACGAAAACGAGTTCATCCCTTTGGTTCTTGGCCATGGGTCATTGTCTTTCCATAGTACGTCACGCCGCACGAACATCGGTCGCCGGTCGCAGACGGTGTTGTTGTGGTCAGCTCAGGGCGCTGGCCGTTGCCCCAAAATGCACGTCGCCCGCGGTGATCGCGATGCGACGGTTGTCGTTGGCGCGGACGATAAGTCGTCCCAATTCGTCGATCGTCTCGAAGACGCCACGGATGGTTTCACCATCCTGCGTGACGGCCACCGGAGCACCGATGCCCGCCGCAGCGCCACGCCATTGCTCGAGCACCGCAGGAACACCCCTGCCCTCGTTCCAGAGCGAGAAAGCGTCCACCCAGGCGTCGCTCAGCGATTCGAAGACCTGCTCGGCAGAGCGGCTGATTCCAAGACCAGCAATGCTCGTCGCTGGGTACGGCAAACCGTCGGGCGCCGCTACCACATTGATGCCGATACCCACTACGATAGCCTGCCGGCCGTCGCCGGTCTTGCCGGACTCGAGCAATATGCCTGCCAGCTTTGCCCCATCGGCCAGCATGTCATTGGGCCACTTCAAGGCCACGCGGCCCGACCCGTCCGCTGCATCGGCCCCGTCGATCCCGATGCGCACGAGGCCCCGGGGCAGCACTTCCGCCAATGCCCGGCTCAGCGCCACGCCTGCGACAAAACCGAGCGTGGCCGCTACCGCAGCGTCCGCCTCCGGCAGGAGGAGCAACGATGCTGCTAGGTTCCCGTGGGGACTCGACCAAGGGCGGCCGCGGCGCCCCCGCCCCGCCGTCTGTTGGCGTGCGACGATCCACAGCCCACCCGGATCACCCGCAAGCCCGGCAGCAAGGGCGTCAGCATTGGTCGAACCGATGCTGCCGTGAGCCTGCAGCCGGTAGCCGGCTGCGCGGGCCCTTGCGCCGAGTTCGAAGCCTGTCACCTAGAACAGGCTTCCCGCTGCGGTATGGGCCAGCCTCGCAAGAGGCGCACCCACGGTGAAGTAGTAGGTCACGATCAGGAAGCCGCTGAGGCCCATGATGATGTTGAGCTCGGCAGGCACCGCCTGGAACGTCCGGACTGGCTGGTCGAAATACATCACCTTCACTACGCGCAGGTAGTAGAACGCGCTGACTGCCGACGCCAGCACGCCGATCACCGCCAGCAGATAAAGCTGGGCGTCAACGGCCGCGAGGAACGCGTGCCACTTGGCGAAGAAACCGGCAAGCGGCGGCATACCGATCAGCGAGAACATCAGGATCGCCATGATCGCAGCCGAGAACGGCCGTGTCTGGGCAGCACCCGCGAGGTCATCCACCGTCTCTACTGGCCCCGACTCCGTGCGGAGCGACAGCAGGCACGCGAAGAGGCCGAAGGTCATCGCGACATAGATAGCCATGTAGATCGACACGCCTTCGACACCGACCTGGGTGCCGGACGACAGGCCAACCAGGGCAAAGCCCACGTGACCGATCGAGGAATACGCGATCAGGCGCTTGATGGACCGCTGCCCGATGGCCGCGAACGATGCGAGCACCATGGAGGCGATCGACAGGAAGATCACGATCTGCTGCCAGTCCCGCGTGATCGGCTCGAAAGCCTCGATCACCAGACGGATCATCAGCGTCATGGCCGCAACCTTGGGTGCCATGGCGAAGAAAGCGGTGACGGGGGTCGGCGCGCCCTCGTAGACGTCTGGCGTCCACATGTGGAACGGCACGGCCGAGAGCTTGAAGGCAACGCCCGCAAGCAGGAACACCACACCGAAGATCAGCCCGACGGACCGTCCTTCGCTCGCAATCGCCAGCACGATCTCCTGAAGGTTGGTCTGACCGGTGAAACCATAGATCAGCGATGCGCCATACAGCAGGATGCCCGAGGACAGCGCGCCCAGCACGAAGTACTTCAGGCCCGCTTCAGTCGCCCGGCTGTCGTCACGCTTGATCGAAGCCAGCACATAGGCAGCAAGCGATTGCAACTCGAGGCCGACGTAAAGGCTCATGAGGTCGTTGGCCGACACCATGGCCATCATGCCGAGCGTAGACAGCACCACCAGCACGGAGAACTCGTACTTGTGGGTGCCGTACTCCTCGGACCTCGGCATGGCCAGCAGGAGGGCGAATGCCGACCCACCCAGCACCAGTATCTTCATAAAGCGTGCCAGGCTGTCGTTTATGAACACCCCGTTGAACAACACACCCTCGGCGGGAACGAAAAGCAACACGAAACCCGCCAGAACCAGCACCAGAACTGCTGCCCAGCTGACCAGCGTCGAGCGCTCCTTGTTGATCACGACACCCATGAGCAACAGCACCAGTGCGCCCACTGCCACCACGAGTTCGGGATAGGCGGGAGCGAGGCTCGCGAAATCAATAACGTCTGAGTTCACCTTGCTCTCCTAGTGTGCGGCCGGCTGGGCCGCTTCGGCGGCAGCCCCGGCTTCCGGCGCCGCATAAACGAGTTCCGCCTGCGCATCCGCCAGGGCAACGGCCGTATCCGCGCCGATGGCAGCGCTGTACTGGGCCACGAGGTTGTCCACGGCCGCAGCAGTCGTGTCGAGGATCGGCATCGGATAGAAACCGAACACGATCGTCAGCACGATCAGCGGGTACAGGACCACCTTCTCCTTCAGGTCGAGGTCAAGGATGCCCTTGAGGCTGTCTTTGGTCAGCGCCCCGAAGATCACGCGGCGGTAGAGCCACAGCGCGTAAGCGGCTGAAAGAATGAGGCCAAATGCGGCACCGAAGGCCACCCAGGTGTTCACCTGGAACACGCCGATCATGGTCAGGAACTCGCCAACGAACCCGGACGTGCCCGGCAGGCCGACATTCGCCATGGTGAACACCATGAACGCGAAGGCGTAACGCGGCATCCGCTCGACAAGGCCGCCATAGGCTTCGATGTCGCGCGTGTGCATGCGGTCATAGATCACGCCGACGCACAGGAACAGTGCGCCGGAGACGATACCATGCGACAGCATCTGGAACATCGCGCCCTGGATGCCGAGTGCATTGCCCGCGAAGATGCCCATGGTCACGAAGCCCATGTGCGCTACGGACGAATAGGCGATCAGCTTCTTGATGTCGGTCTGCACCAGCGCCACCAGGGAGGTGACGATGATCGCCGCGACAGACAGGAAGAAGATCAGGTTCGCGAACTGCGCCGAAGCCTCGGGGAACATCGGCAGGCTGAAGCGCAGGAAACCATAGCCGCCAAGCTTCAGCAGGATTGCCGCCAGGATCACGGAACCAGCAGTTGGCGCCTGAACGTGGGCTTCCGGCAGCCAGCGATGAAGCGGCCACATCGGCATCTTCACGGCGAGCGAAAGGAAGAACGCCCACCACAGCCACGGCTGCCAGGACGAAGGAAAGTCGTGGTTCAACAGCCGCATGATGTCGGTGGTACCGGCATTCCAGTACATGGCCATCATGGCCACCAGCATCAGCACGGAGCCGACGAAGGTATAGAAGAAGAACTTGTAGGCCGCCTGGATGCGGGCCGAGCCCCCCCAGATACCGATGATAAGGAACATCGGCAGCAGCGTGCCCTCGAAGAAGACATAGAACATCGCCAGATCAAGCGTGGTGAACACGCCGATCATCAGGGTCTCGAGCACGAGGAATACGATCATGTACTCCTTCACGCGATCCTGCACCGAGTCCCAGCTGGCGAGGATCGCGGCCGGCATCAGCAGGGCGGACAGGACGACGAACAGCACCGAGATGCCGTCGACGCCAACACGATACCCGATGTTGTCCCCGATCCACGGGATGTTGACCACGAACTGGAAGCCCGGATCGCTGGTATCGAAGCTCTGCCAGAGCGCGAGCGACAGCAGGAACACGACGACCGTGACGATCAGTGAGATCCAGCGGATCGCGTTTGTTGCCGTCTTGGGCACGACCATCAGCACGGCTGCGCCCACCAGAGGCAGCCAGGTCAGGATGGACAGGATGGTGTTGTCGAACGTCATCAGATCAGTCCCCCGGCCGCGATGGCCCAGGTCAGCAGTGCCGCAATGCCGATCAGCATGGCGAAGGCATAGTGGTAGAGATAGCCCGACTGGAGCTTGACGATCCAGGACGTGACATTCTGGACGCGCCGGCCGAGGCCTTCGGTGAGGGTCTTGTCGATCAGCGCGTCATCAAAGCCGTGCCAGAAGGCACGCCCGACCCAGAGCGCCGGCTTGACGAAGATCCTGTCGTACAACTCGTCGAAATACCACTTGTTGAGCAGGAACTTGTACAATCCAGGGTTCGCGGCGGCCAACCGGCCGGGTACGTCCGGGCGCCGGATATACATGTACCAGGCGGTGACAAACCCCACGATCATCGCGATCGTCGCGCTCCACTTCACCCACGTCGGCACATGGTGTGCCTCGTCGATGATCGCGGCATCCACCACGATCGATCCGGCGAAGAAGTGCTCGACATGCGCCACATCATGGAAGAACACGCCGTAGAACACGGCACCAGCCAGCACCGCGCCGACAGCCAGCACATAGAGTGGTACCAGCATTACGTTCGGAGACTCGTGCGCGTTGTCGTAGGCGGAGCCATGGTGCCCGTGACCGTGCGCGTCATCCGTATTGCTGTCCTCAAGCGGCTCGCTATGCGTCTCGGCGTCGGCATGAGCCGGGCTGGGATGCGGCCCGGAGTGGTCATGCAGTGCATCGCGCGGCGAGCCATGGAACGTGAGATGCACCAGCCGCCACGAGTAGAAGCTCGTGAACATCGCTGCCACCACCAGCAGCCAGAAGGCGAACATCCCCAGGTTGCCGCCGACGGCGTAGGACGCCTCGATGATGGAGTCCTTGGAGAAGAAGCCCGCGAAGCCCAGGCTCGTGCCCGGGATGCCGACGCCCGTAAGCGCCAGGGTACCGATCAGCATCATTGCGTACGTGATCGGGATCTTCTTCCGCAGGCCACCCATGTTCCGCATGTCCTGCTCGTGGTGCATCGCATGGATCACCGAACCGGCACCAAGGAACAGCAGCGCCTTGAAGAAGGCGTGGGTGAACAGGTGGAAGACGCCGGCCGAGTAGGCCCCTGCCCCCAGCGCCACGAACATGTAGCCGAGCTGAGAACAGGTCGAATAGGCAATCACGCGCTTGATGTCGTTCTGAACGAGGCCGACTGTTGCCGCAAAGAAGGCGGTGATCGCACCGATGATGATCACCACCGTCAGCGCCACCGGCGAGGTCTCGAACAGCGGCGAGAACCGCGCGACCATGAACACGCCGGCAGTCACCATCGTGGCCGCATGGATCAGGGCGGACACCGGCGTCGGACCCTCCATCGCGTCAGGGAGCCAGGTGTGCAGCAGGAACTGCGCAGACTTGCCCATGGCGCCCATGAAGAGCAGCAGGCAGATGACGGTCATCGCGTCCACGTCCCACGAGAGGAAGCGGATCACCGGCAGCCCGGTTTCGGAGAACCCCTGGACCGCCCGGAACGCGCCATCGAAGTCGATGTGACCGAGCACCATGAAGGCGCCGAAGATGCCGAGCGCGAAGCCAAAGTCGCCAACGCGGTTGACCACGAAAGCCTTCATGGCAGCGGCATTCGCGGACGGACGCGTGTACCAGAAGCCGATCAGCAGGTAGGACGCCAGGCCCACGCCTTCCCAGCCGAAGAACATCTGCAGGAAGTTGTCGGCGGTCACCAGCATCAGCATGGCGAACGTGAACAGGGACAGGTAGGCGAAGAAGCGCGAGCGATGCGGATCTTCGTGCATGTAGCCGATCGAATAGACATGCACGAGTGCTGACACCGTGTTGACCACGACCAGCATGATTGCCGTCAGGGTATCCACCCGCAGGGTCCAGCGCAGGTCCATGTCCCCGACCTGGATCCAGCGCATGATCTCGACCTTGAGCACCGCCGTACCGTCGATGATCTCGGCCCCGACAAGCCCATTGCCAAAAGCTACCGGAATGAACACCACCCAGCTCAACACCGCCGAGATGATGAGCAGGCCGGAAGTAATGTACTCGCTCGGCCGGTGGCCGATGCTGCGGCCCAGAAGGCCCGCAATGAGTGCGCCCACGAGGGGCAGGAAAACGATCGCCTGAATGATCATAGCGGTGCTTCTCAGCCCTTCAGTGAGTTGACGTCTTCAACCGCGATGCTTCCGCGGTTGCGGTAGAAGATCACCAGGATCGCCAGACCGATCGCCGCCTCGGCAGCCGCAACCGTCAGGATCAGGAGCGCGAAGACCTGCCCCTGCAGGTCGCTCAACGCTGCGCTGAAGGCGACCATGTTGAGGTTCACCGCGAGCAGAAGGAGCTCGATCGACATCAGGATGACGATGAGGTTCTTCCGATTGATAAAAATACCGAACACGCCGAGCGTGAACAGAATGGCCGCCACGGTCAGGTAGTGACCGAGCCCGATACCCAAGCCCATTCTTGCCTCCTACAATCCCTGACCGCTCTTGACCTTGACGACTTCCAGCGTTTCGGAGCGCTGGCGCGCCACCTGCTCGATGGGGTTCTGGCGCTTGGCGTTGCTGCGGTGACGCAGCGTCAGCACGATTGCACCGATCATCGCGACCAACAGAACGGCACCTGCTCCCTGGAAAAGGAAGACATACCGCGTGTAGAGCACCAGCCCGAGCGCCCGCATGTTATCCACGCCATCGCTTATCGGCAGCGCCGAAGCTCCCGCCACCTCGGGCGAGACCACGAAGCTGCCGGCCAGCAGCAGAAGCTCGAGCAGCAGAATCGCACCAACGACCAGGCCGATGGGTGCATACTGCAGGAAGCCCTGCCGAAGCGAGGCAAAGTCCACGTCCAGCATCATGACGACGAAGAGGAACAGGACGGCGACGGCGCCTACGTAGACGACGATCAGCAACAGCGCCAGGAACTCGGCACCCGCCAGCATGAACAGACCCGACGCATTGAAGAAGGCGAGGATCAGAAACAGAACTGCGTGCACGGGATTTCGCGCCGAGATGACCATGACCGCCGAAGCGATGGCCACTGCCGAGAACATATAGAAGAAGAAGAGCGGAAGGGTCATGCTTGCTCTCAGCGGTAGGGCGCGTCAGCTGCGATTTGGGCAGCGATCTCACGCTCCCAGCGGTCGCCATTGGCGAGCAGTTTCTCCTTGGAGAAGTACAGCTCCTCGCGCGTCTCGGTGGCGAATTCGAAGTTCGGGCCCTCTACGATGGCATCCACCGGACAGGCTTCCTGACAGAAGCCGCAATAGATGCACTTCACCATGTCGATGTCGTAGCGAACGGTGCGGCGGGTGCCGTCGTTCTGGCGCGGACCAGCTTCGATGGTAATGGCCTGCGCCGGGCAGATGGCCTCGCAGAGCTTGCACGCAATGCACCGCTCCTCCCCGTTGGGATAGCGCCGAAGAGCGTGTTCACCCCTGAAGCGCGGCGAGACCGGCCCCTTCTCAAAAGGGTAGTTCACAGTAGGCTTCGGGGCGAAGAAGTACTTCATCGCGAGGGCGAACCCCACGAAAATCTCCTGCAGCAGGAGCGTATTGATAAACTGGCGGGCTCGCATCACGCGACACCTCCATGCCAACCCCAGCCCGTAAGCTTGAGGACGAAAGCAACGACCACGACCATGACCAGCGACAGCGGCAGGAACAGCTTCCAGCCGATCCGCATCAGTTGGTCATAGCGGTAGCGGGGAACGATCGACTTCGTCATCGCAAAGAAGAAGAAGACAATCGAGAGTTTGAGGACGAACCAGACGACGCCCGGGATCCAGGTGAACGGCGGCAGATCGATCGGCGAAGCCCAGCCCCCGAGGAACAGGATCGTCGTCATGGCGCACATGAGCAGGATCGAGATGTACTCGCCCAGCATGAACAGCATGTACGGGGTAGCCGAGTACTCGGTCATGAAGCCCGCAACGAGCTCGGACTCACCTTCTGCAAGGTCGAAGGGCGGCCGGTTCGTCTCGGCGAGCGCCGAGATGTAGAACACGATGAACATCGGGAACAGCGGCAGCCAGAACCAGTTCAGGAAGCTGAGCCACGGCACGCCGAGCATATGGGCAAGCCCCATCTCCTGCTGCGCAATGACGATCTCGGTCAGGTTCAGCGAACCCACGCACAACAGCACCGTGATGATGACGAGGCCGATGGAGACCTCGTACGACACCATCTGCGCGGCCGAACGAAGAGAACCCAGGAACGGGTACTTCGAGTTGGATGCCCATCCGCCGATGATGACGCCGTACACCCCGAGCGATGAGATAGCCAGCAGGTAGAGCACGCCAAGATTGATGTCGGCCATCGCCCAGCCCGCATCGAGCGGAATGATGGCCCAGCCTGCAAGCGCCAGCGTCGCGGTGATCAGCGGCGCCAGGATGAACAGCACCTTGTCGGCACCCGCAGGAATCACGGCTTCCTTGACCGCGAACTTCAAAAGGTCCGCAAAGCTCTGCAGCAGGCCAAATGGCCCGACGACGTTGGGGCCGCGGCGAATCTGCACGGCCGCCCAGACCTTGCGGTCAGCCAGAAGGATGAACGCGGTGAACAGCAACAGCGACACCAGCAGCAGCAGTGCCTTCCAGATGAAGCCCACCTGAACGCCGAGGCCGAGGACCGGAATGCCCAGAAGGTAGTCGAGGGCGGTGAGGATGAAGTCCATGGTGCTCCCCTATTCCGCCGCTTGCCGCAGTCCGGCCTGCAGGGCCGAACACTCGGCCATCACCGCGGAAGCGCGCGCGATGGGGTTGGTCATGTAGAAGTCCGTTACCGGGCTGGTGAAAGCCGTGGAGCGTGCCATCGAGGTCGCTCCTGCCAAACGCGCCACATCTGCTGCGTCGGCCTCGGCGATTGCCTCGAGCCGCGCCAGGTGTGGATACTGCGTGTAGAGCGCTGCCCGAAGCTGGGCAAGCGAGTTGAACGGCAAGGTCTGGCCCAGCACTGCGGACAACGCGCGGATGATGGCCCAGTCTTCCTTGGCCTCACCCGGCGGGAAGACGGCCCGTGTGGTCACCTGGACACGTCCCTCGGTGTTCACATAGGTCGCGCTCTTCTCGGTGTACGTTGCCGCCGGCAGGATGACGTCCGCACGGTTTGCCCCGGCATCGCCGTGCGTTCCGATATAGACGACCAGCGTGTCTCCGAGGCCGGACAAGTCGTGCTCGTCGGCTCCGAGCAGGAAAAGCACGTCAACACCGCCAGCGAGCATCGCTGCAGTATCGGCGCCCCCCTGCCCCGGCACAAAGCCGACGTCGAGTGCACCGACGCGTGCGGCCGCATTGTGCAGCACCGCAAACCC
>JAEZHZ010000363.1 GCA_023436745.1 Pseudomonadota bacterium
GCCCTGGACCGCTACGAGGGCACCACCCGCACGACCGAGGACGGCAGCTTCGTCAGCCTCCGGGGAACCGGAGACGCCGCCCCGTCTCTGCTGCTCGCGCACTGGACCGACAGCAGCTTCGTGATACAGCTCACGATGATCACGCCCACCACAGCGGCGGAGACCAGGTGATGGCACCGCACAGGCTCATCCTCCTCGCCTCCCTCCAGGTCACGGGCGCATGCCATCCGCACGCGGCCGGCAACGAACCAGCCACTTTCAACACCGGCAATGCGGCCCCCCACGGGACCGTCACCGACCCCAATCGACTCCATTTCTAGGAAGCGCCATGTCGATCCTCGTCAACAAAGACACCAAGGTTCTCGTTCAGGGCCTCACCGGCAAGACCGGCACGTTCCACACCGAACAGGCGCTCGCCTACTACGGCACCAAGATGGTGGGTGGCGTGAACCCCAAGAAGGCCGGGGAAACCTGGACCTCCGGCATCGACGCCTCCGCCTCGCTGCCCGTGTTCGCCACGGTCGCCGAGGGCAAGGAGAAGACCGGCGCCGATGCTTCGGTCATCTACGTGCCGCCTCCGGGTGCGGCTGCCGCCATCGAGGAAGCGATCGATGCCGAGATTCCGCTGATCGTGTGCATCACCGAGGGTGTGCCGGTGCTCGACATGGTTCGGGTCAAGGCCAAGCTCGAGAAGTCGAAGTCCCGCCTGATCGGCCCCAACTGCCCCGGCGTGCTGACCCCCGAAGAGTGCAAGATCGGCATTATGCCTGGATCCATCTTCTCCAAGGGCTCGGTGGGCATTGTTTCCCGCTCCGGCACGCTTACCTATGAGGCAGTGTTCCAGACCACCAACGAAGGCCTTGGCCAGACCACTGCCGTCGGCATCGGCGGCGATCCGGTCAAGGGCACGGAGTTCATCGACGTGCGCGAGATGTTCCTTGCCGACGAAGCCACCAAGTCGATCATCATGATCGGCGAGATCGGCGGCTCCGCCGAGGAAGAAGCCGCACAGTTCCTCATCGACGAGGCCAAGCGCGGCCGCAGCAAGCCGATGGCCGGTTTCATCGCCGGCCGCACGGCGCCCAAGGGTCGGACCATGGGCCATGCTGGCGCCGTAATTTCGGGCGGTAAGGGCGGCGCCGAGGAAAAGATCGCGGCCATGGAAGCGGCAGGCATCAAGGTCTCGGACTCCCCGGCCCGCATCGGCCGGACCCTGGCCGAGGTCCTGAAGGGCTGAGGCCGAACGGGCTCTGAGGTGTGTGGCGCATCCATCCAAAGTCGGACGCGTTCCCACCACAGATCGGTGCTATGCCGGTTTGGCAGGCACGCTGACGAATCCGCGGCGCCTCAGCGGGGCGCCGCAAGTCTTAACAGGACCTAAAGGAAAAGCAGTCAGTATCCCGCAAGTTTGACTGACTGTACCACAACGCCCCGGTCCAAAACCGGCGCCGATGACAAGGATGGCGAGGCCCGCGCCTCGCGACACGAGCGATGACACGACAGGAAAAGAACGACCAGTTCTTGCTGACCTCCTTCCTCTATGGAGGTAATGCCGACTACATCGAACAGCTCTACTCCCGCTTCAAGACTGATCCGAACAGCGTGGACGAGACCTGGAAGAGTTTCTTCTCCCGTCTGGATGATCCGCAGGAAACCGCGGCCCGCAACGCCGAGGGTCCCAGCTGGGCCCGTCGCGACTGGCCGCAGAGCGTCACCGACGAACTCGTCAGCGCTCTCGACGGCAACTGGGGCGAGATCGCCGTAAAGACCGAGAAGGCCATCGCCAAGAAGGCGGAGGCCATGGGCGTGGCCAAGGCCAGCGTCGCCGACGTGCTGCAGGCCACCCGCGACTCGATCCGCGCCATCATGATGATCCGCGCCTACCGCATGCGCGGACACCTGCATGCCGACCTCGATCCGCTGAAGCTGAAGGCCGACGAGCCGGCGCCGGAACTGGATCCGCGCAGCTACGGCTTCACCGAGGCCGACTTCAGCCGCAAGATCTTCATCGACAACTACCTGGGGCTCGAATACGCCACCATCCCCGAGATGCTGGCCATCCTGAAGCGCACCTATTGCGGTACGCTCGGCATCGAGTTCATGCACATCTCCGATCCCGAAGCCAAGCAGTGGATCCAGGAGCGCGTCGAGGGACCGGACAAGGAGATCACCTTCACCCCCGAGGGCAAGAAGGCGATCCTCAACAAGCTCATCGAGGCCGAGGGCTTCGAGAAGTTCATCGACGTCAAGTACACCGGCACCAAGCGCTTCGGCCTCGATGGCGGTGAATCCACCATTCCGGCGCTCGAGCAGATCATCAAGCGCGGCGGCGCGCTCGGCATCAAGGACATCGTTCTCGGCATGGCCCACCGCGGCCGCCTGAACGTTCTGACCCAGCTGCTCAACAAGCCGCACCGGGCCCTGTTCCACGAGTTCAAGGGCGGCGCCTTCTACCCCGACGACGTCGAGGGTTCGGGCGACGTGAAGTACCACCTCGGCGCTTCCTCGGACCGCGAGTTCGACGGCAACAAGGTGCACCTGTCGCTCACCGCCAACCCCTCGCACCTCGAGATCGTCGACCCCGTGGTGCTCGGCAAGGCCCGCGCCAAGCAGGACCAGTACATCTCCCCCGAGGGCAAGCTGGTCAACATGGCCGTCGAGGGCAAGCCGGACCGCTCCATGGTCCTGCCGCTGCTGATCCACGGCGATGCCGCCTTTGCCGGCCAGGGCGTCGTGGCCGAGTGCCTCGGCCTGTCCGGCCTCAAGGGCCACCGCACCGGCGGTTCGATCCATTTCGTGATCAACAACCAGATCGGCTTCACCACCGCGCCGATGTATTCGCGCTCATCGCCCTACCCGACCGACGTCGCCAAGATGATCGAGGCGCCGGTCTTCCACGTGAACGGGGACGATCCGGAAGCCGTGGTGTTTGCGGCGAAGGTTGCGGTCGAGTATCGCCAGCGCTTCGGCAAGCCCGTCGTCATCGACATGTTCTGCTATCGCCGCTTCGGCCACAACGAAGGCGACGAGCCCAGCTTCACCCAGCCGCTGATGTATTCCCGCATCCGCGGGCACAAGTCGACGCTTGAGCTCTATACCGAGAAGCTGATCGGCGAGGGCCTCGTCACCGCCGAGGAAGTCGACCGGCTGAAGGCCGACTGGCGTGCCCTGCTCGAAAGCGAGTTCGAGGCCGGCCAGGACTACCGGCCCAACAAGGCCGACTGGCTGGACGGCGCCTGGAAGAGCCTGCGCCCTGCCGAGCAGGAAGGGCCGCGCCGCGGCCAGACCGGCGTGCAGCAGGATGAACTCGTGCGCATCGGCACCGCGCTCACCCGCGTGCCCGAGGACTTCAATGTCCACCGCACGGTGAAGCGCTTCCTCGACAACCGCCTTGCCGCGATCCAGTCCGGCGAGGGCATCGACTGGGCCACCGCCGAGGCGCTGGCCTTCGGCACCCTGGTGACCGAGGGCCACCCCGTGCGCCTTTCCGGCCAGGACGTGGAGCGTGGTACGTTCTCCCAGCGCCACTCGGTGCTGAACGACCAGCAGGTCGAGAACAAGACCTATACCCCGCTCAACAACCTCTCGCCCGACCAGAGCCGCTACGAGGTCATCAACTCGATGCTCTCCGAAGAAGCCGTGCTCGGCTTCGAATACGGCTACTCGCTGGCCGAGCCCAAGGCGCTCACCCTGTGGGAAGCCCAGTTCGGCGACTTCGCCAACGGCGCCCAGGTGGTGGTCGACCAGTTCATCTCCTCGGGTGAACGCAAGTGGTTCCGCATGTCGGGCCTGGTGATGCTGCTGCCGCATGGCTACGAGGGCCAGGGGCCGGAGCACTCCTCCGCCCGCCTCGAGCGCTATCTGCAGCTGTGCGCCGAAGACAACATGCAGGTCGCCAACTGCACCACCCCGGCCAACTACTTCCACATCCTGCGCCGGCAGGTGCATCGCGACTTCCGCAAGCCGCTGATCCTGATGACGCCGAAGTCGCTGCTCCGCCACAAGCGGGCTGTCTCCAGCCTTGCGGAAATGGGTGCCGATTCCACCTTCCACCGTCTCCTGTGGGACGATGCGGAGACCCCGGGCGCACCCAAGACCACCATCAAGCTGGCCACGGACGACAAGATCCGCCGGGTCGTGCTCTGCACCGGCAAGGTCTACTACGACCTTCTGGAAGATCGCGAGAAGCGCGGCATCGACGATGTCTACCTGCTCCGCATCGAGCAGCTCTATCCGTTCCCGGCCAAGGCACTGCTGGACGAGCTCAACCGCTTCCCCAATGCGGACATCGTCTGGTGCCAGGAAGAGCCCAAGAACATGGGCGCCTGGACCTTCATCCAGCCCTATGTCGAATGGGTGATGGACCAGTTGGGCCGCAGCGGCCAGCGCGTCAGCTACGCCGGCCGCAAGGCCTCCGCCTCCACCGCTACCGGCCTGATGCGCACGCATCTGGCTGAACTCCAGGCCTTCCTCGACGAAGCCTTCGCACAATAAGGGACAAGCCAATGTCGACTGAAATCCGGGTGCCGACGCTGGGCGAAAGCGTCACCGAAGCCACCATCGGCCAGTGGTTCAAGCAGGTCGGCGACACCGTCGCCGCCGATGAACCCATCGTGGAACTGGAAACCGACAAGGTGACCATCGAGGTGCCCGCACCGGCTGCCGGTGTGCTTGAAGCCATCGCCGCCGAAGCCGGCACCACCGTGGACGTCGGGGCTCTCCTCGGCGCCATCGGCGGCTCCGGCGCTGCTGCCGCGCCTGCCGGCGAGACCAAGGCCCAGGCTCCGGCCAACAACGCCGCCGGTCCCGAGCCGGTCCAGCCGAACCCGGCGCCGCAGCCGGTCACCGCGACCGACCGCGCCCCTGCCCCGGCGGCACAGAAGCTCATCAACGAGAAGGGCCTCGACGCCTCGACCATCCCCGGCTCCGGCAAGCAGGGCCAGGTGCTGAAGGAAGACGTGCTGGCCTCGCTCAAGGGCATTGCCGCCGCTCCCGCCGCCCAGGCTGCAGCTCCCGCGGTGCAGCAGGCCGCTCCGGCGTCCACGCCCGCCGCCAAGGCGCCCGACGTCAAGAAGCCTTCAGCTCCCGCCGCACGCGGGCCGGTTGCCGCCGATGACGCCGGCCGCGAGGAGCGGGTCAAGAAGCCCCGCCTGCGCCAGCCCATCGCCCGCCGCCTCAAGGACGCGCAGAACACCGCCGCCATGCTGACCACCTTCAACGAGGTGGACATGAAGCCGGTGATGGACCTGCGCAATTCCTACAAGGAGCTGTTCGAGAAGAAGCACGGCGTGAAGCTCGGCTTCATGGGCTTCTTCACCAAGGCCGTGGTCCACGCCCTCAAGGAGATCCCGGCCGTCAACGCCGAGATCGATGGCGATGACATCATCTACAAGGAATACGCCCACATCGGCGTCGCCGTCGGCACCGACAAGGGCCTCGTGGTTCCGGTCGTCCGCAACGCCGACCAGATGTCGATCGCCGAGATCGAGAAGGAAATCGGCAACCTCGGCAAGAAGGCCCGCGACGGCGCCCTCTCCATGGCCGACATGCAGGGCGGCACCTTCACCATCTCCAACGGCGGCGTCTACGGCTCGTTGATGTCGACCCCGATCCTCAACGCTCCGCAGTCCGGCATCCTCGGCATGCACAAGATCCAGGAGCGTCCGGTGGTGGTCGGCGGCCAGATCGTCATCCGCCCGATGATGTATCTGGCGCTCAGCTACGACCACCGCATCGTCGATGGCAAGGAAGCCGTGACCTTCCTCGTTCGCGTCAAGGAATCCCTCGAGGCCCCCGAGCGCCTCGTGCTCGACCTCTGATCCGACTGACGAAAACTGCCAAACTTTCCCTCCCCCTTGCGGGGGAGGGTCATATGTTCACGGCCGCAGGCGTCGGCGGTAACGGAAAGCAGACGGATCGTGCCGCTGCTCTCCGATGCGTGAACGAATTGCTCATATTCTCTTAACGGATTCCCTGCAGATGCAGAGGGTCGAGCCCAACCCTCCGACAGGAGATCTGACGCCTTGCGCCCCTTCCTCGTTGCCGCAACGCTGCTCGCGACCCTCGCCCCCGCCAACGCCCAGGATGCCGATCCCGCCTTTGTCGGCGAGCTCATGGCCTTCCACGGCTCGCAGGCGATCGTAGAGGTGATGACCACCCACTGCTACGAGACGACCGGCCTCGACAGCGCCTACCGCACCGCCTACGACAACTGGTACCTGCGCAATATCGGGTTTCTAGAGCTCGCCGACCGCGTCGCCCGCCAGCTCGGGGGCGGCACGGAACAGGAAATCGCCGCGGCCGAGACCTATGGCGGCACCCAGATCATGAGCGCCTACAACCAGGCATCCGACAAGGCCGCGTTCTGCACCGCTTTCCGCGAACGCGTGGACAATGGCGAGCTCGACATCGACAAACAGCTCCCCGACGCGCTGCGCCGCGCCCAGGACATCGCCGCGCAGTAGCGCACCCGCGCGGATTCATTGCCCCGATCGGCTGGCTGGTGTAACTGCTTGGCCGCTGACAGCGGGGTGCGCGCCGTGGACTTTCCCTGGTTGGAGTTTCTTGGGCTGATGCTGGCCTTCGGCATCAATGCGGTCATCCCCGGCGCCGACTTCGCCATGGTGCTGCGCCAGTCCGTCGCCCGCGACCGGCGCGCGGCCATATTCACCACCGCCGGCATCGCCACCGCCATTCTCGTGCACGGCAGCTACACGCTCCTCGGGGTCGGGGTGATCGTCAGCCAGTCGCTGCTGCTGTTCAACATCCTCAAATGGTTGGGCGTGGCCTATCTGGTCTGGCTCGCCATCTCCGCGCTTCGCAGCCCGCCCCCGACCCCGCCCGAGGAGCTTGCAGCTCCTCCGGGACGCAGCGGCGACGGCGTTGCATTCGCGCTCGGGTTCCTCACGAACCTGCTCAACCCCAAGGCCGTGCTGTTCTTCCTCGCGCTGTTCACCAGCCTCGTCTCTCCCGATACCGCCTTCGAGGCCAAGGCCATCTATGTGGTCAGCATGGCCGTAATGCTTTTTTCCTGGTTTGCACTGGTATCGGTAGTGTTTACGACCCCTGCGGTACGGCAGGGCTTTTTCCGCCTCGGCCGGTGGTTTAATCGAGTCACCGGCATTACATTCCTGGCACTGGCCGTGCGGGTCGCACTCGCACAGCAACGATAGAACTTAGGGCAATCAACATGGCAGACAGTTTCGACCTTACCGTCATCGGCTCGGGGCCCGGCGGTTATGTATGCGCCATTCGCGCCGCGCAGCTCGGCATGAAGGTTGCAGTGGTCGAGAAGTGGCCCACCCACGGCGGCACGTGCCTCAACATCGGCTGCATTCCCTCCAAGGCCCTGCTGCACGCCTCCGAACTGTTCGAGGAAGCCGGCCATACCTTCAAGCAGCTCGGCATCGACGTGCCGCAGCCGCAGCTGAACCTGCCACAGATGATGACCCACAAGTCCGACACCGTGGCGGCCAATGTCGGCGGCGTCGACTACCTGTTCAAGAAGAACAAGATCACCACCTTCCGCGGCATCGGCTCCATCCCGGCCCCCGGCAAGGTGCTGGTGACGCCGCAGTCCGGCGCCCAGCAGGAAATCACCACCAAGGCCATCGTCATCGCGACCGGCTCGGTTTCCGCCGCCCTGCCCGGCATCGAGATCGACGAGAAGCAGGTCGTCACCTCGACCGGCGCCCTCAGCCTCGATAAGGTTCCCGGCAAGCTGCTCGTCGTCGGCGCCGGCGTCATCGGCCTCGAGCTCGGCTCGGTCTGGCAGCGCCTCGGCGCGCAGGTGACGGTGGTCGAATATCTCGATCGCATCCTGCCCGGCATGGACAGCGAGGTTGCCCGCCAGTTCCAGCGCATGCTGCAGAAGCAGGGCATGGAGTTCCGCCTCTCCAGCAAGGTCGCCGGCATCGACCGCACCGAGACCGGCGCGCTCAAGGTCCGCATCGAGCCTGCCAAGGGCGGCGACATGGAAGTGCTCGACGCCGACGTCGCGCTGATCTCCATCGGCCGCAAGCCCTACACCGAAGGGCTCGGCCTCGACCTCGTCGGCGTTGCGCTCGACGAGCGCGGCCGCGTCCGAGTCGATGCGCACTACAAGAGCTCGGTGGACGGCATCTATGCCATCGGCGACGTGCTCGCCGGCCCGATGCTGGCCCACAAGGCCGAGGACGAGGGCATTGCCATCGCCGAAATCCTTGCCGGCCAGGCCGGCCACGTGAACTACGGCGCCATTCCATCGGTGGTCTACACCAATCCCGAGGTCGCCTCGGTGGGCCGGACCGAGGACGACCTCAAGGCCGAGGGGATCGAGTACAAGGTCGGCAAGTTCCCCTTCACGGCCAATGGCCGTGCCAAGGCGATGCTGGCGACCCAGGGCTTCGTCAAGATCCTGTCCGACGTCAACACCGACCGTGAGCTCGGCGCGCACATCATCGGCAAG
>JAEZHZ010000365.1 GCA_023436745.1 Pseudomonadota bacterium
CTTCTCGTCTGTCGCAGTGGACTAGTGGTTGTCGCGCGGGATGCCGTTGGTCTGGGCAATGCGCTGATAGTTCACGGCAGGCTTCAGAACCGCACCACTACCCAGCTGATCGACGAGACCGCGCTGGATCTCCTGCCACGGGGTCTGGTGCTTCGGGAACTTGTAGCCTCCCTCGGACTCCAGCATGGCGCGGCGCTGCTGGATCTCAGCATCCGAGATCAGGATGTTGGCTTCACCCTTGTTGAGGTCGATGCGCACCCGGTCGCCGGTCCTGAGGATGGCAAGGTTGCCGCCGGCTGCCGCCTCCGGGGAGGCGTTCAGGATCGAGGGAGATCCGGACGTGCCGGACTGCCGCCCATCCCCGATGCAGGGCAGTGAGTGAACGCCCTTCTTGATGAGGTAATCCGGCGGCCGCATGTTCACGACCTCGGCTGCGCCGGGGTAGCCGATCGGACCGGCGCCGCGCATGAACAGCATGGTGTACTCGTCGATCTCGAGCGACGGATCATCGATACGGGCGTGGTAATCCTCGGGGCCGTCGAACACGACAGCCTTGCCCTCGAACATGCCCGGGTGTTCGGCGTCGCTGAGGTAGCGCTCACGGAACTCCGGCGAAATCACGCTGGTCTTCATGATGGCGTTGTCGAACAGATTGCCACGCAGCACGATGAAGCCGGCCTCCGCCTTGAGCGGCTGGTCGAATGGACGAATGACTTTCTCATCCTGGATCGTGGTGTCGCGGCAGTTCTCGCCGATGGTCCTGCCGTTGACGGTCGGGGCGTTCTCGTGAATCAGGCCCTGCTTCATCAACTCGTTCACTACCGCGGGTACACCGCCGGCGTGGTAATAGTCCTCGCCGAGATACTCGCCCGCGGGCTGGAGGTTGACGAGCAGCGGGACATGGTGGCCGTGCTGCTGCCATTCATCGATATGGAGATCGACGCCGATGTGGCGGGCAATGGCGTTGATGTGGATCGGCGCATTGGTCGAGCCGCCGATGGCCGAGTTCACGACGATGGCGTTGAGGAAGTTCTCCTTGGTGAGGATGTCCGAAGGCTTGAGGTCCTCGTGCACCATCTCCACTGCGCGCTTGCCGGTCCGATACGCCATCTCCTGCCGATCACGATAAGGCGCAGGAATGGCCGCCGAGCCAGGAAGCTGCATGCCGAGCGCTTCGGCGAGCGAGTTCATCGTGGTGGCGGTGCCCATGGTGTTGCAGTAGCCGGTCGATGGCGCGGACGAGGCGACCAGTTCGATGAACTTGGGATAATCGATCTCGCCAGCGGCCAGCATCTCGCGGGCCTTCCACACGATGGTGCCCGAGCCCGTGCGCTCGCCCTTGTGCCAGCCGTTGAGCATGGGACCGACGGAGAGCGCGATGGCGGGAATGTTCACCGTGGCCGCGCCCATCAGCATCGCCGGAGTGGTCTTGTCGCAACCGATGGTGAGCACCACGCCATCGAGCGGATACCCGTAGAGGACTTCCACGAGGCCAAGGTAGGCCAGGTTGCGGTCTAGCCCCGCGGTGGGCCGCTTGCCCGTCTCCTGAATCGGGTGCACCGGGAACTCGATGGCAATGCCGCCGGCCTCGCGAATGCCCTCGCGCAGGCGCTCGGCGAGCACGATGTGGTGGCGGTTGCACGGGCTCAGATCGGATCCGGTCTGGGCGATGCCGATGATCGGCTTGTCGGACTGCAACTCCTCGCGGGAGACGCCGAAATTCATGTAGCGCTCAAGATAGAGCGCGGTCATGTCCGGATTGTCCGGATTGTCGAACCACGCGCGCGAGCGCAGCTTCTTGGGAGCGGAGCCGCCGTTTCCAGCCGTCATGATGGTAGGTCCTCAACATTCCGCCCGCAGGTCATGGCAGGCGACCGGCTCACGTTTTAGCATGTCCGGGCGCACACGGAACGGTCCTGTTGAAAAAATCATACAATTGCGCCAAGTGCGTGCAAGTACTGGTGGAAGCGCCGCCCAGGGTCTAGGGTCAGATATGCATTGCGGGTGCATGAGGGCGGAACGGTGGCAAGTGGCGTAGAGTGGGTGGCCGTGGATTGGGGTACCTCCAACCTCCGGGCCTGGGGCATGGGTGGCGACGGGCGGCCAGTGCTGGAGCGCTCATCGTCCAAGGGCATGGGCAAGCTTGAACGGCAGGAGTTCGCCGGCGTGCTGCTGGAGTTGCTGAACGACGTGGGCCCAGCGACGGGGATGCCGGTGCTGATCTGCGGCATGGCAGGCGCTCGCCAGGGCTGGCTCGAGGCGCCTTACCTCGAAACACCCGCGGACCTGCGGGGACTGATCCATGGCGCAGTCCGGCCGGCGATGCCGGATGGACGCTTCGCGCCTGCCATCCTGCCCGGGGTGTGCCAGAAGGCGGGTGGCGACAACGTCATGCGGGGCGAGGAAACGCAGTTGCTCGGGCTCGCCATGCTGAAGCCTGGCTTCAACGGCATGGTCTGCATGCCGGGCACCCATTCGAAATGGGCGCGGCTGAATGGCACGCGCGTCGAGCAGTTCTCAACCGCAATGACGGGTGAGATCTATGAGGTCCTGCGTACCCATTCTGTCCTGCGGCATTCCCTGACAGGCGACCTAGAGGGTCCGGGCAGGTTCGATGGCTTCCTGGCCGGTGCCGAGGCGGGACTGGAGCACCCGGAGAAGCTGCTGGGGAGACTGTTCGAGGTGCGTGCGGGAGCGCTGCTGTCGGGGCGGCAACCGGACTGGTGCGGCGGCTTCCTCTCGGGCCTGCTGATCGGCACCGAGATCGCCGCCAATCGTGGACTAATAGGGCAACAGACCGTGCCGCTGATCGGTTCGGCACGGCTGTGCGAGCTCTATGCCAGCGTGCTGGACATGGCCGGGCTCGAGTCCGAGATACATGACGCCACTACGGTGACGATCGCGGGCCTCGCCGCGGCGCGCCGGCTGGGTGGCGAGGAGTAGACCATGGAACATCGTCATCTGATTGCAATCCTGCGCGGCATCACGCCTGCCGAGGCGGTGGACGTCTGTGGGGCACTGATCGAGGCCGGGATCACCCTGATCGAGGTGCCGCTCAATTCGCCCGAGGCCGTGACGAGCATCGGGCAGGCCGTAGCAGCGTTCGGAAGCCGCGCCGAGATCGGAGCTGGCACGGTGCTCTCCACCGCGGATGTCCGTGCGGTTGCGGCCGCCGGGGGGCGGTTCATCGTCTCGCCGGACACGAATACCGAAGTGATCGCGGAAACGCGGAGGCTGGGCCTCAACTCGTACCCGGGCGTGTTCACGCCGACCGAGGCGTTCACGGCCATCCGGGCGGGGGCCACGGGACTGAAGTTCTTCCCCGCCGAGGTTCTGGGGCCGAAGGGGATCAAGGCCATGAAGGCGGTGCTCCCGCCCGCCATTCCGCTCTACGCCGTAGGCGGTGCGGCGCCGGACAACTTCGGCGAGTACTTCGCAGTCGGATGCGCCGGGTTCGGGCTCGGCACCTACCTCTACAAACCCGGTACGTCGGCGGCGCAGGTCGCCGAGCGGGCCGCCGCCGCTGTCGCTGCCTATGATGCGGGGAAAGCCTGATGACCGACACCGCACACCTGCTGATCGACAGCCAGTGTGAACTCGGGGAAGGCCCGCTCTGGCACCCGAAGCGCCAGCAGCTGTTCTACTTCGATATCAACCGGCAGACGCTGTTTGCCGCATCGGCCGGTGGGTCGGTCGAAGGGAGATGGGTTCTGGACGAAATTGGCAGTGCCGCCGCAGTGATCGACGACAACTCGCTGATGCTGGCGACAGAGAGCGGGCTGAAGCGCTTCAACCTGACATCGCGCATGACCGAGACTATCGTGGCGATCGAAGCGGACAAGCCCGGGACCAGAAGCAATGACGGCAGGTGCCATCCCTCTGGGGCTTACTGGCTGGGAACGATCGGCAAGAGCAACGAGGAAGAGCCTCAGGGTGCGCTCTATCATTACCTCAAAGGGCAACTGACGGTTCTGAAGACCGGAGTCGCAATCCCCAACTCGACCTGTTTCTCGCCGGACGGCCGGACCGCATATTGGACCGACACGCCAACCAAGCGAATCCTCAAGTGCCCGGTTGACGCCAGCACCGGCCTGCCCGTCGGCGAGTGGACACTGTTCGTCGAGATTCCCGAGGGCGAGGGCTATCCGGATGGAGCTGTCATCGACAGCGCCGGCTATCTCTGGAGCGCTCGCTGGGGCGGCAGCCGTGTCGTGCGATATGCCCCGGATGGGTCGGTGGACCGTGTGGTGCAGGTGCCGGTGAGTCAGGTGAGCTGCCCGGCATTGGGCGGGCCCGACCTGAAGACACTTTTCGTGACCACGGCAGCCAAGAATTTGTCGGCAGAACAGCGCGCCGCCGAAAAGGTCGCCGGAGGTGTCTTCGCCATAGAAGTGGACGTAGCCGGGCAGCCGGAACCGGTGTTCGCCTTCTAGCGGGTCCCGATCCTCCAGGGCCGCTCCCCGGCTGGAATGGCGGCCACCACCTCGAAGGCGCCCTCCTCGTCGATCCATCGCAGCCAGTGGACACCACCGCCGGCAAGATCGGCTTCATCTATAACGACTCCGCCGCACCACGACGGTACCCTGAACCGCGCGATCAGCAGATCGTGCCGGCCGCAGTCTTCAGGCAAGGCGTCGACGCTCCTGGCGACAGCCAGACTGAAGCGATCCGTCACGGCGATGCAGCCCGCGACGTCACAGTTCACCCCTTCAGCAACTGCGCCGATCTCTTCCTGATAGTGTTCGCTCCACGCATCCACGCCAAAGCTGCCGGTGCGACCCGTCACCATGCCGAGGCCAGCACTCGTGCGAACTGCGACAGCCTGGGTCGTATCTGCGACGAGAACATCGGGACGGGCGGCAAAGCCGAACAGCAGCAGCAACGGCACCGCCACCACCGGGCCCAGCATGCGGCGCAATGTCGGGAAAAAAGCGAACCAGGCCAAGGCTGCAAGCGCGATGGCGAGCGCCCATGTGGTAAGCAGCGGGTTACCGGTCCAGCCTTCGCTCCAGCCCGCCACCAGTGCTGCAATGTCGAGCATGCGCTCGATACCCCAACCCATGAGCTCGAGGGGCCAGCGCTCGAGCGCCAGTGGCATGGCCAAGACCGAGACAACGGCGAAGGGCATGATGACGAGAGTGAGCACCGGCAGGACCATGACGTTGCCGAGCACGCTCAAGGGAGCCGTCTGCTGAAAATGGTACGCTGAGAAGACCAGTGTTGCGAGACCAGCAACGAGGCTGGTGATTGCAGCATCACGCACGGGAACGGTGATGGCAGACCAGCGCCCCGGGGCATCCATCGGCGCCCTGTGTGGCATTTCATAGAAGCCGATCAGAGCCACCACCGCGGCAAAGCTCAACTGGAAGCTCGGGCGGAAAACGCTGGCCGGGTCGAGCAGGATAATCAGGATCGCAGCAATGGCGACATTGCGCATGGTGAGGGCCTGCCGGCCTGCCAGCACAGCACCGAAGACCAGCCCGAGCATGATCGTGGAGCGCAACGCCGGCACGTTGTTGAGACCACCTGCGAGGAGCAGGTAACCCAGGGCCGCGAGTATGCCCACGACTGCAGCGATGCGCTTGACCGGCAGGTGAACCGCGGCGACCGGAATGGCCGCAAGCAGCAAACGCACGAGGAAGTAGATGCCGCCGGCAACGATGGCGAGGTGAAGCCCCGAGATCGAATAGACATGAGCTAGGCCCGACGCGGCCATGACTTCGCGCGCCTCATCGCTGATTGCACTCTGGTCACTCATGGTCATGGCGCGGGCGATGGCTCCGACATCGTCCTTCAGAACGGCGTCAATGCGGCCGCCGATCGTCATGCGCAGGGTTTCCACCGATCGGGTGGGATCCCAGCCACTCCCCGCAGAGAGGTGCTCGAGAGTTCCGATGACGGTGCCATAGGCTCCAATGCCGGCGAAGTAGGAATGGAACTGTCCGTCATACGCACCGGGCAACACGGGGCCGGGAATGGGCGCAAGGCGCAGCGCCGCCCGCACAGTATCGCCGGGAGCGAGCAATGGCTCCGGCGGCACGAGCAGCCGCGCCCGACGGATATGCACGGGGCGGGTGTCTCCTTCGGGAGTGAGGGCCGACACAACGATGCGACGCTCCTCGGCGTTCGCCGAGATCACTTCATCCACATGAGCAGTAAAGGTGCCAAACGTCGGACGCTCAAGCATGGCGGTGCCGAACAGCGCACTGTGGAGCGGCAGGAGCAATGCCCCGAACCAGACGCAACACGCAAGCACTGCAATGTGAACGAGTGCGCGGTGCCGAAGCTGGAACGCCAGAGACAGTAGCAGCAACATACCGGCAGCCAGAACGGGCTGCATCGGCTCGCTGGGCAAGCCGGCATAGACGACGAGCCCGGTCACAACGGCGAATGGGACCAAGACAAACGTCCGACGGGCCTCGAGCGCCGAGACAACAGCAGCGGAAAAGCCTACATTGCGCCTGCTCGCACCGGGAAGGACGGGTGCCCTGGCAAACTTCTGGCGCAGCGGCGCCGATGCCGCAGCCGCCAAGCCAACCCACCCGCCGGCGCTCAGTGAACCTGCCCTCGGCACCAGCCCGCCCCCTGCCCTTGCGCTCGTGCCTTCCTATGCTACACACGGCTCCCAAAGTGTCCATGTTTTCCGCGGTTTTCATGCCCCAGGTCGTCACCCGTTTCGCCCCTTCGCCCACTGGCTATCTGCATATCGGGGGCGCTCGCACGGCCCTGTTCAACTGGGCCTTCGCCAAGAACCAGGGCGGCAAGATGCTGCTACGCATCGAGGACACCGATCGTGAGCGTTCGACCGAGGCGGCCGTCACGGCGCTGATCGACGGGCTGACCTGGCTGGGCCTGGACTGGGACGGCGAGCCGATATCGCAGTTTGAGCGTGCGGCGCGCCATGCCGAAGTGGCACATGAACTGGTGAAGAGCGGCAACGCCTATTACTGCTACTCCTCGCCAGAGGAACTGGAGCAGATGCGCGAAGAAGCTCGCGCCGCAGGCAAGCCGCCCCGCTACAACGGATACTGGCGAGACCGCGACCCCTCGGAAGCTCCTGAGGGCGTGTCGCCGGTCGTCCGCATCAAGGCGCCGCAGTCGGGTGAGATCGTGGTGCACGACCATGTGCAGGGCGAAGTCGTGTTCAAGGCGGAGAACCTGGACGACTTCATCATCCTGCGTTCCGACTGCACCCCGACCTACATGCACGCGGTGGTGGTGGACGACCACGATATGGGCGTGACGCATATCATCCGCGGGGATGACCACCTGACCAACGCCGCCCGGCAGATCGTGATCTACAATGCGATGGGCTGGACGGTGCCGGAGATGGCGCACATCCCGCTCATCCATGGACCCGACGGAGCCAAGCTGTCGAAGCGCCACGGCGCACTCGGCGTCGAGGCCTACCGCCAGATGGGCTACCTGCCGGCGGCGCTACGCAACTACCTGGCACGGCTCGGGTGGAGCCATGGCGACGACGAGATCTTCTCGACCGAGCAGATGGTGGAGTGGTTCAGCCTCGACGCCCTGAACAAGGGCGCCGCGCGGTTCGATTTCGTCAAGCTCGAGAACATCAACGGCCACTACATCCGCGAGGCCGACCCGAAGTACCTCTATCGCGTGATGATCGATACCGCGCGCGAGATCGGGCGCGAGGCGGATGCCAAGGGCCTCGAGGACAACCACAACACCGTCCTTGCCGCGCTGCCGGAGTTGCAGCCCAGGGCAAAGACCGTTCTGGAACTGATCGACCTCGCGCAGTTCATCTATGCGGTACGGCCGATCACTATCGAAACCGCTGCGCAGGCACTGCTTACACCAGAGGCGCGCGAACTGCTCCGCAGCGTTGCTGATACGTTGGGGGGGCTTGCCGATTGGACAGTACCGGAAATCGATGCCGCCATGCGTCAGCTGGCTGAAGCCAAGGGACTAAAGCTCGGCAAGGTTGCACAACCGCTCCGCGCCGCACTGACTGGACGCACCGTTTCTCCGGGGATTTTCGAGGTCATGGTGCTGATCGGGCCTGAGGAGAGCATGGCTCGCCTGCAGGACCAGATCAGCGCCGAGTGATACTATCGGAGGGTAAGGGCTGCTTACCTATGCGTTTGCGTGGGGACGGCAAAAGCTGATACCTGTCCGCCAGCACAAAATGCGCCGAATGGGGGCCTGCCCCCGGCGCCGCCTCCTGCCAAGACACGGGGCCATCGAGGAGAGCCACATGACTGACAAAGTCGCCAAACTCGTCATCGGGGACCAGACCCACGAGTTCCCGGTGCTGTCCGGGACCATCGGTCCAGACGTGCTGGACATCCGCTCGCTTTACGCGAAGACCGGCATGTTCACCTACGATCCTGGTTTCACTTCGACGGCCGCCTGCGACAGCGCGATCACCTATATCGACGGCGACAAGGGTGAGTTGCTGTACCGCGGCTACCCCATCGAACAACTGGCCGAAAAGTCCAACTATCTGGAAGTCTGCTACCTGCTGCTCTACGGCGAACTGCCGACCAAGACCCAGTTCGCCGAGTTCGAGAAGCTGGTGACGCGGCACACCATGGTGCATGAGCAGATGCACTATTTCTATCGCGGCTTCCGCCGCGACGCGCATCCGATGGCGATCATGACCGGTGTGGTCGGCGCGCTCTCCGCCTTCTACCACGACTCGACCGACATCAACGATCCGCAGCAGCGCGAGATCGCCTCGATCCGGATGATCGCCAAGATGCCGACCATTGCGGCGATGGCGTACAAGTATTCGATCGGGCAGCCTTTCGTTTATCCGAAGAACGACCTCGACTACGCGTCGAACTTCCTGCACATGTGCTTCTCGGTGCCGGCGGAGGACTACAAGGTCGATCCGCGCATCGCGCGGGCCATGGACCTGATCTTTACGCTGCATGCCGACCATGAGCAGAATGCGTCGACTTCGACGGTTCGCCTGTCCGGCTCGTCGGACGCCAACCCGTTCGCCTGTGTTGCCGCTGGCGTCGCATGCCTGTGGGGGCCGGCGCATGGCGGGGCCAACGAAGCCGCCCTCAACATGCTGCGGGAGATCGGCACGGTCGACCGCATTCCCGAGTTCGTCGCCAAGGCCAAGGACAAGAACTCCGGCTTCCGGCTGATGGGCTTCGGGCACCGCGTCTACAAGAACTACGACCCGCGCGCCAAGGTCATGCAGGCAACCGCCAAGGAAGTGCTTGAAATCCTTGGTGTCGAGAACAATCCGACGCTGCAGGTGGCCCAGGAACTCGAGCGCATCGCGCTTGAAGACGACTACTTCGTGCAGCGCAAGCTCTACCCCAATGTCGACTTCTATTCCGGCGTGATCCTCGATGCGATCGGCTTCCCGACCTCGATGTTCACGGTGCTGTTCGCAGTTGCGCGGACGGTGGGGTGGATTTCGCAGTGGAAAGAAATGATTGGCGATCCGCAGAAGAAGATCGGCCGGCCGCGGCAGCTCTACAACGGCTCGCCGATGCGCGACTACGCGCCGCTGGAAAGCCGCTAAGAAACAGAAAAGCCCCGCTTCGGCGGGGCTTTTTGCTAGCGGACGTTGGCGAGGACCCGCTCGGCGGGATCGACGCGGGGCTCTCCCGGCGCGCCCTGTTCCATGAGGTTGCGGATGCGCCTGAAGCCCTCGAGCTGGGCGGAAAGCGCAGCGGGATCATCAAGAATGCGTTGCGTTCCGTTACCCAGAGCGGCCGCATCGGGCACAATCTGAAGAACTTCGGGCACCAATGGGAAATCGAGGATGGCATTCGGGAGCGAAGCGTACTTCACCTGATACTTGAACCAGCGTTTGGCCTGTCCCTTGTCGGCCACATAGGTGGTGACCATGGGCACGCCGGCAAGGGCAAGTTCGAGCGTGACGGTGCCGGTGACGGCAACCGCAGCAATGGCCTCTGCAAATGAGGCAGCCTTGTCCGCCTCGCCGGTGACGATCTCGACCGGAACGCTCCACTCGCGAACCTCATCCCGCAACCGCGCGGCGAGACGCTGCGGCGTGGGGAGGCGGAAGCCGGTCACCCGCGGATGGGCGGCAAGCGACTCGGCGACGGATCGCATCAGAGGCAGGTGACGGCGCAACTCACCTTCCCGGCTGCCCGGCAGGAGCAGCAACGGGCCGCGGTCGGGAACCGTGTCGCGGAACGGCAGGCGTGCCAGTGCGGGATGGCCGATATAGTGGGTCTCGGGGCCACCCAGCTCACGCATGACGGCGGGCTCGAACGGCAGCACGGCGAGCACTTCGCGGAAGTGAGGCCTGAGTGCGGCAGCCCGCTCCGGCTTCCACGCCCAGACGGCGGGTGCGACGCAGAGCAGGATGGGGATATCGGGATTGCGCGCATGGACCTGCCGGGCCACCAAGGCAGAAAAAACCTGCGCGTCGACCAGGACGACGACGTCGGGCCGCTGGCGGAGAATAGCCTGGGCGACCTGTCGGGTGCGCCACAGCAGTTTCGGCAGGCGCGGCAGCACGTCGGCCCAGCCCATGACCGAAAGCTCGCTCATGTCGAACTGGGTGTGGAGCCCCTGCCCCGCCAGAGCTTCGCCGCCAACGCCGCTGATCTCGAGGGCGGTCAACTGGCGCAGGCGGCCGACGAGATCGGCGGCGATGCGATCCCCCGATGGCTCTCCGGCGAGGACGTAGAGCCGCAGCGGATCACTCATGGTGCATTCCCAGCACGCTGACGCCGAGACGATCGGCGGCGGTCGCGACCTTTTCTCGTTCGATGACGAGGGTCGAGCCCGTCTCGACGACGATGGCGGAGATCCGCGCCCGCGCAGCGTTCTCGACGGTGCGCGGCCCGATGGCCGGCAGATCGAGGAACATCGGCTGCTGGGGCTTGCGGCACTTGGCGAGCACCAGCGGTGAGTTGCCATCGGCGACCAGCCGACGGAAACGCATCCAGCGGACGCGGCGCATGAGGGAATCGGTGCCGGCAATGTCTTCCACGGCGACGGTGCGGCGACCGGCAACGACCACTGCCTGACCAAGATCGAGCGCCCCCGCCTCGCGCGCGAGACGCAGGCCATAACGCGCAGAATCCAGCTGGACAGGGCTCAGTTCGGGGCCACCGATACGCCCCGCGGGCGCCAGCAGCTCAGGGGCGATCTCGTGAACCCCCATCGGGGCAGCGCCGGTCATGCTTTCAAGCCGGGCCACAAGGTCAGAGAGGCTGGTGTCGCCGATGGAGGTGGCGACGGGCGCACCGCTGAAGAAGCCCGCCAGGCGCTCCCGGGCGATGTCGGACAGACTCACGCCGCCAGCCATGACGAAGTGGGTGGCGCCGAAGCTGCGGATAACCTCGACGGCTTCCTCAGGATGCGAGAGGCTGAAAGGAACCGGATCGTAGGCGGCGAGGTCGCGGCGAGGCTTCAGGCTCAACACCTTGATGGGCCCGCCACGGGCCTGGGCCGCCCGGACCAGGGGCGGAACCAGCCCGCCCGCGCCCACGATGAGCGCCAGCCGCTCAACCACTATTCGTCGTCCTGATTGCTCCGGGGGAGCGTGAGCGGCCGGTCGCTGGAGGCGGAGATGAAGTTCACCACATCCTGCACCAGGGCTGCATCGGGGAACATCTGGGCCGCATCCTCTACGCGTTCGCGCAGGGTGCCTTCGGTTGCGAAGACCATGCGATAGGCGGCGCGCAGGGTGTGGATCGACTCGCGGTCGAAGCCACGGCGCTTGAGGCCAACCAGATTGAGGCCGCCGAGGCGTGCACGGTTGCCGACCGCAACGCCATAGGGAATGACATCGCCATCAATCATGCTCTGCGCACCGATGAAGGCATGCTTGCCGATGCGGACGAACTGGTGGACGGCGCAGATGCCTCCGAAAGCCACGTAGTCGCCGATGATCGAGTGACCGGCGAGCCCGACATAGTTGGCGAGCACGACATTGTTGCCCACCTGGCAGTCATGCGCGACGTGCGCGCAGGCCATGATCAGGCAGTCATTGCCGATGCGGGTGACCATGCCACCACCCTCGGTGCCGGGATTGATGGTCACCGACTCGCGGATGGTGCAGCGCTCGCCGATGAACAGCTGCGAAGGTTCGCCGTGATACTTCAGATCCTGCGGCGGGTGACCGATGGAGCTGAACGGGAAGATGCGGGTACCGGCACCGATCTCGGTGATACCGGCAACGGCAACATGGGAAACCAGCTCGACGCCATCGTGCAGAGTGACGTTGTCGCCGACCACGCAATAGGGGCCGATGCTGACCCCGTTGCCGATCCGTGCCTTGGGGCTGACGATGGCGGTCGGATGGACAACCGCTGAGCTCACGAGTCGGCCCCGACGATCATGGCCGTGATCTCAGCCTCCGCGATGACCTTGCCGTCGACCATAGCCTTGGCCTCGTAGCGGCCGACGTTGCGGCGACGGTGGATCTTGGCGATGTGGTACTCGATGGTGTCGCCCGGGCCTGCAGGCTTGCGGAACTTCGCCTTGTCGACCCCGAGCATCATGACGATGTTCTTCCCGCCGCCGGTCGAGTCGTGTTTGATGACGATGGCACCCGCGGTCTGGGCCATGCCTTCGATGATCAGCACGCCCGGAAAAATGGGGTTCTCAGGGAAGTGCCCCTGGAAGATGGGCTCGTTGTAGGTCACGTTCTTGATGCCGACCGCCGTCTCGTCGCGGTCGATGCGAACGATCTTGTCGATCATCAGGAACGGATAACGGTGCGGGAGCGCCTCGAGGATCTCCGCCAGCGGCATAGCCGACAATTCCGTGGTGGCTTGAGACACGTCGGTCATCCCCGCTTTTCTCCCTTGGTCAATTTTCTCAAGACGGCCAGTTCGCGCCAAAAGTCTCTTATATCCTGCGCCGGAGCACCGGCAAGTTTGGAGCCCGCGGGCCAGTCCTTGGTCACCGCAGCGCGGCCATAGACGACCGAACCGGCTCCGATGCTCAGATGTCCGGAGGTGCCGACGCCGCCACCCAGCAGAACGCCGTCCCCAACGATGGTGGAGCCAGACAGGCCAGTCATGGCGGCAATGAGGCAGTTTCGCCCGATGCGGCAGTTATGCCCTATCTGGCAGAGGTTATCGATCTTGGTGCCATCCCCGATGCAGGTGTCGCCCAGGGCGCCACGATCGATGGTAGTGTTGGCACCGATCTCCACCCGATCCTGAATCAGGACCCGTCCGAGCTGCGGCACCTTGCGGTTGGACTGGCCATGATCGAGCCAGCCGAAACCCTCGCTGCCGATGCGAACGCCGGAATGCACGGTGACGCCGTTGCCGAGGTGCGCGCACTCGATCGTGCAGTTTGCGGCGATGACGCAGTTGCGGCCAATGGTGACACCCGGCCCGATCACCGTGTTGGCGCCGATGACGGTGCCGCGCCCGATCTCAACGCCGGCGCCGATCACCACGTTTGTGCCGAGGGTCACATCCAACTCGAACACTGGCGGACCGAGGTCGTCGCGCGCCGCGCTGACCACACTTCGGGTATTGTTGGGATAGAGCCGATCGAGCAGGTCGGCGAACAGGATATGCGGCTTGTCGGTGCTCACCGCGAGCGTGCCGGCCGGCACAAGATCGCGCAGTGCCGGCAGAACGATCACAACACCGGCCGATGTGGAGCGAAGCTCCTCAACATAGTCCTGGTGGGCTGCAAGAGCGATCTCGGACGGACCGGCAAGGTCGAGTTCGTTGGCGCCTTCGATCAGGAGGTCGGGGCGGGCAACGAGTTGCCGGAGGTCGTCACGGCCGACCGCGGCCAGCAGATCCCCGAGAGTTGCGGAACCTGCAAACGAATGGAAACGGGTGTCAACCATGACGTCCCTTCAACACAGCGGGCCGCGGCGCTACCGCCCCGCGGCCCGACTGAATGTTTCACGCTGTCCGGACTAGAACAAGGTCTGCAGGGACAGCTGGAAGACCTGTGTCTGGTCGGCCGTCGACTTGTTCAGCACGTGGGCGAAGTCGCCACGGAGCGGACCGAACGGCGAGTCCCAGATCAGGGAGGCACCGACCGACGACCGCCACGGCACGTCGACCGAGTTCGGATCAACGGTGTTGCCGTTGAGGCGCGGAACGTTCACGCCATCCACCCAGCCAGCGTCGGCCCACAGGGCAGCGCTCAGGCCATAGCTCTCGGGCACGCCGGGGATGGCGAACTCGACCTCGGCGGACAGGCCAGCATAGGCCGTTGCACCCAGGTATTCACCAGTGGTCAGGCGCGGGCCGATGCGCTGGAAGCCGCGGACGAGCTGGGCACCAGGCATGAAGGCTTCCACGGTGCTGACACCAGCTCCATCGAGCGAGTTGATGATGCCGGCCTGACCACGAACGCTCGCCACGATGCCGCTGTCGGCAAGCAGGGGAACGAAGTAGCGGGCACGAGCTTCGCTGCGCAGCAGGTTGTGATCCCAACCGATGTACTGCTGAGAGAAGGTGGCGTAGAGGCCCTCGGTCGGCGACTTCAGATCGTCGACGCCATTCCACATCAGCGTGTAGCCAGCGAAAGCCTTGTTGTACACCTGACCGTTGACCACGAGCGTCGAGAACGGCGAGTTGGCGTCGCGGATGTTCTTGCGCTCGACACCGGCGAACACGGTGGCAGACAGGCTCTCCGTGATCGGCACGCCAGCGCGGAGCTGACCACCGGTGGCATCGTAGCCATAGAAGTTGGTGGCGTTCTCGTCGTTGATGCGATGGTACACGTCGACGCCAGCCGCCACCTTGAGGCCCATGAAGCGAGGCTCGGTGAAGGAGAAGTCGAACGTGCGGCCCGACTGGGAGGCACCGATGGCGGCACGCAGGTACTGGCCACGACCCAGGAAGTTGCGCTCGGTAAGCGACACCTCGCCCAAGATACCGTCAGTGGTCGAGTAGCCGGCGGTTGCCCCGTACTCACCCGTGGACTTCTCGGTGACGTTGATGTTGACCACGACCTTGTCTGGCGACGAGCCCGGCGCGGTGGTGACTTCGACGCCGGAGAAGAAGTCGAGAGCCTGGATGGCATTGCGGCCGCGAACGACGAGTGCACGGTTGAAGGGGTCGCCTTCACCGAACTCCAGCTCGCGCCGGATCACGAAGTCACGGGTCTTGACGTTGCCGGTGATGTTGATGCGCTCGACATAGATGCGGGCGCCCTCATCCACCAGGTAGGTGACATTGAAGACACCGGACGCGACATCACGGTCCAGACGCGCACGCACGTCGGCGAAGGAGTAACCCTGGGCAGTAGCCTCGTAGGCCATGTCCCGATGGTCGACTGGAGGTCGCTCACCGAGTAGCGGC
>JAEZHZ010000368.1 GCA_023436745.1 Pseudomonadota bacterium
ACCAATCGGCGCGACCGGCTGGCGCCTCCGCAAGCTCGGCCTCTGGAACGCGGCCGGGAACATCGCGGAACGGGGTGGGGGGCAGTTGCAGGCTGTGGAGGCAGTAAGCGCCAGTGTGGGGCCTACGCCCCTCATCGTTACGCCGCTGGACTGCGCTCTCGTGGCTCCGGCGGCCTCACCCTTTCTGCCGTACCAACCCCGGCGCCCGACCTTCGGCGGCGTCCGCTTCAACCTCTACAACAACAAGTGGGGCACCAACTTCCCAATGTGGTGGGAGGGCTCGATCCAGTTCCGATTTACCGTTACGGTCGGCTGTGCCGAGGAGCCCGGCGCCTAGGTGAGCGGCGGCAGCCGGTGGAAGGCAGCCTTCAGGGCCTCTGACCAACCCTCTGAAATCGCGAGATAATAGGGGTCGTCCCGTTCGAACCTCCGGCTCGCACCAAGCCGGAGCGTGCCGCTTTCGTAGACCTGCATGTCGATCGGCAGGCCTACCGACAGGTTGGACTTGAGCGTGGAGTCGAAGGAGACCAGCAGGAGCTTGGTCGCATCCTCGAAGCTCATGGCAGGATCGTACGCGCGGATCAGAATTGGCTTGCCGTACTTGTGCTCACCCACCTGGAAGAAGGGTGTATCCGCCGAGGACTCGATGAAATTGCCTTCAGGGTAGATGTAGAACAGGCGCGGCTCCCCGCCCTTGATCTGGCCCCCAAGTATGAAAGACGCGGCGAAGGCATCGGCGGTCTGTCCCGCTGGCGCAGCGTCGCTGATCACTTCCTTGACTACGCCTCCGATGAGGCGCGCCGTCTGGAACATCGAGGGCGTGTCCAACAGAGTGGGATGGCGCTCGTCCGGGGCTTTTGCCCGTTCGTCCAGGATGCTGGTCACGGCCTGGGTTGTCGCAAGATTGCCGGCCGACAGGAGCACGATCACGCGCTCGCCGGGAACTTCCCAGGTGCGCATCTTCGAGAAGGTGGAGATGTTGTCGAGCCCGGCATTCGTCCGGGTGTCCGACATGAAGACCAGTCCTTGATCCGTCTTCAAGCCAACGCAGTAGGTCATGGCATCCCGGTAAGGCAGCGAGCAGCAGTCACTGCTCTACGTTGAGGGCGACGGCAAGCGACTCAACCGAGGACCCGCTCCGCAATCCAGTGATTGGTGCCGCCTGGCTGTAGTCGAGTCCACAGGCGATCCGAACATACTTCTCGTCCGGGGATACGCCGTTGGCAGCGTCGAATCCGACCCACCCCAAGTCCTCGACGTATGCCTCGGCCCAGGCATGGGTTGCGGTCTGATCCGACCTGCCCTCCATAAGTAGGTAACCTGAAACATAGCGGGCAGGCACACCGAGCAGGCGCGACGCCGCAATCAGGATGTGCGCGTGATCCTGGCAGACACCGCTGCCGTTCGCCAACGCCGCCTCGGCGGGGGTCGCAACGTCCGTACTCCCCGGAACATAGGCGACGCGGGCGGTGATTTCTCCGGACAACCGGTGCAGCAGGTCGAGCGTGTTGCTCCCGCCCGCGAGGGACCCGGCCAAAGCCTTCACGGCCGCGCCCGCCCCGGTCAGGACCGTCTGCCGCAGGTATACCCAGAGGGGATAAACTCCACTCCCCATGCCAAAAACGCCGGCCGTGTCCGTCGTATCCACCTGCCCTGTCGCATGTATGACGATCTCGGACGTACCCGGTAGCGCGCGCAGCAACTCAGTTCGATTGGCGAACGCATCGTCATAAGCAAGCTCGGAAGACGCCCCCACCACGTCCACTTTCCAGTCCTGCACGGCCTGAGCGGCGGAACTGCGTGGCCACAGGCGGAGCCTCTGGACCGCATAGTCCACGGGCCTGTCGTAACGATAGGTCGAGGTGTGACTGATGGAGAGCAGCACTGCGGTCAATCGAAGTTGTAGGCGCGGGCGATGTCGGAGCCCAGCCTGTTGTTCTGAAAGATGAAGTCGGTGAGGAATTCGTGCAGTCCGAAGTCGAACACAGTCTCGATCTGCTTGTGGCCGATCGAGGCGAGTGTACGCGCAGCGATGTCATGACACGGCAGCCGCATCCCGTACTCCTCGGCCAGGAACTCAAGGTTCTCGGCGATGTTCCGGTAGCAGAAGTGCAGCGAGCGCGGCATCCGGCTGTCGAGGATAAGATATTCGGCGATCTGGGCGGGCGTATACTGCGTGTCGTAGACCCAGCGGTAGGATCGGTGGGCAGAAACCGAACGCAGGATCGACTCCCACTGGTGGTTGTCCATGGCGCCTCCAACATATGAGGTGGCGGGCAGCAGGACGTAATACTTCACGTCGAGGATGCGGGAGGTGTTGTCCGCCCGCTCGATGAAGGTGCCGATACGGGAGAAGTTGAAGATCTCGTTGCGCAGCATGGTGCCGTGAAAGGCGCCTCGGATCAGCGACGCCTCGCGCTTGATGCGATCGAGCAGCGGCGGCAGTTCGCTCTCAGGCACAGGAGAACAAAGTGCACTCCTGAGCGCCATCCACGCCTCGTTCACCGCCTCCCAAGCGTCCCTGGTCAGGGCAGTCCGCACCATTCGCGCATTGAACCGCGTGGCTTCGAGGCAGGAGATTACGCTCGAAGGGTTATCAGGGTCCCGGAGCAGGAAGTCCGACACGACTGCCGCTGAAAATCGATCGTGCTTGCGCTTGAAGCTTTCCATGGCGCCGGCGGACAGCACGACAGAGGACCATTCCTCCGGGGCGCTTGATGTCCGCGTCAGCGCCATACGCAGGCCGGCATCGACTATGCGCGCCATGTGCTCGGCCCGCTCGATGTAGCGGTGCATCCAGAACAGGCCACTTGCAGTTCGTCCCAACAGCATGAGCTAGATCCCCCGGCTCTAATCGTCCAAGACCCAGGTGTCCTTGGTGCCCCCGCCCTGACTGGAGTTGACCACCAGCGATCCCTCCGTCAGGGCCACCCGCGTCAACCCCCCTGGGGTGATGTGTATCCGATCGGACACCAGCACGAATGGACGAAGGTCGACATGGCGCGGGGCAAGGCCCGCCCCCGTCAGTATCGGGGACGTCGACAAGGCGAGCGTAGGCTGGGCGATGTAGTTCCCCGGTCTCGCCCGAAGCTTCTCCGCGAACGCCGCCAGTTCCTTGCGAGATGCCGCAGGGCCGACAAGCATCCCGTATCCACCCGAGCCGTGAACCTCCTTCACGACCAGTTCGTCCAGGTGCTCCAGCACGTATGCGAGGCTGTCGGCTTCAGCGCAGCGGTACGTCGGCACGTTCTCCAGCATGGCCCTGCGGCCCGTGTAGAACTC
>JAEZHZ010000061.1 GCA_023436745.1 Pseudomonadota bacterium
AGGGCTCGCCTACCGTCTGACCTGGCGCCGCTACCGCCACGCACCGCCCAAGCGGGTTGCCCCCAGCGCCGACCTGCCGTTCCGCCGCAAGCTGGTCTATCGCCTCCGCCACCACATTTCCGCCGGCAGCCACCACATGGCCCGGATCGCACACGTCACCGGACGGCCGGAGGTCTACCTGCGCTGGGCCGGAGCCATGCTTGGCCTCTATGCCGCCGTCACCTATGGCCGCGGCCGGCTGGGCGCCATGCTCGCGCGGATGGGGCTCCGCAACTAGCCCGGGACTACACTTCCAGGGAAGCGCGCTGGCCCTGCGGCCGCACCTCTGCCGACACCCGGCCCGGGGCATAGCGGGCGATCATGTCGGCGCAGAATTGCGCGTACTCCTCCGGCACCAGCGGCGCGCTGGTGTGGTGGGGCGCAATGCCCCGATGCTCCGGGGTAAAGCAGAAAGTGACGGTGACGTCGAAGTCCTCGAGCGCCTTCATCTGCCGGTCGAACCAGTCGAGCGCATTGGGGCGGAAGCTGTCGGCCCAGGAGAGGCCGGTGCGCATATAGGTCACGCCGAGCCGCTTCATCCAGGCCACCGCATCGTCGAGGCGATGATCCTCGTAGTGAAACCACTGGACGAGCCCCATCTCCGGCGTGTGCTGGGCGAACTCCTCGAGCGCGGGCTTGGGCGTGCCATCCTCGCGCAGCAGGCCCATGTAGAAGTGCCGGTAGTATGACGAGCCTTCGGCTTCGCGGTGGCGGGTCGTCGCCTCCCATGAGCGCGGCAGGTCGTAGAGGCTGTACCACTGGATGCGCTCCACCTTGCCCTTGAGCAGTTCGGCGGTGCGTTTCAGCCCCCACGCCGCCACCTCCTCGGCGCCGAAGGACGAGACGCCCACTTCGCTGACCCAGACCGGCAGGTCGGTGACGGCGCGGATCTCGTCGATCTTGTCGGGCCACTCATGGATCTGCCACAGGTTCCAGTCGAGCGGAAAGCCGTGCACGGCTACCGCGTCCAGCTTGTCCAGCACGCCCTGGTCCTGCATCCGCCGCATGAAGCCCGGATCGATCGGTGAGATGCCGCCCAGCACCTTGGGCAGCGCCGGATTGACGTTCGAGATGGCGTCGGCGGCAAGCTTGACCATCTCGCCGAAACGCACCCATTCCGGGTCGATCTCGGGATCCCAGTGCGACTTGTTGTTCGGCTCGTTCCAGAGCATCGCTGCTTCGATCATTGGCGGGCTGCCTTCTGTGGATAGACGGGTTCTGTGCCGTAGGGCCGGTCGGCCACCCTGCAGAGATACACCTCCGCCTCCGGGTGGCTGACGATGGAGAAGCCGCTGCTGCGCAGCATGGCCTCCGAAGCCGCCGCATTGGGCGCCCACCAGTTGGTGGGGTCGTCGGCATAGCGGTGCTCGATGAAGTGGAGCTTGGGGTAGCCCGGCTCGTCGAACATGTGGGTGTCGGTGAACCGGTAGTTCGGCTCGAGCGGCAGGACCACCTCGCTGCCGCGCTGCATGGACTGGAACAGCATCAGGTCGCGCGCCACGTGCTCGCGGATCAGGTCCAGTGCCAGCAGCGGGTGGCGGAGGTGGTAGAGTACGCCCATGAAGATCACGAGATCGAAGGTCTCGCCCAAAGTGCCCACGTCATAGACGCTCAGCTTGGCGAACTCGATATCGGTCTCGGCGACCTCCGCGGCAAACCGCGCCTGGTTGAGGTACTTGTCGTCGAAGTCGATCCCGAGCACCCGGTCGGCGCCGCGGCGCTTCATCTCGATCGAGTAGAACCCGGCATTGCACCCTATGTCGAGCACCGATTTGCCGGTGAGGTCAGCGGGTATGGCGTCGGCGAACTTGCGGAACTTCTGGTGCGGATAATCCCCCAGGAAGTGGTTGGGCGCGGTGCGCACACCACCGAGCTCGAGGTTGTGGAACCAGGGGCCGAGCGCCTCGATGCGGCTCTGTATCTCGGCTGTCGAAAAACCCATTGCCGTTCTCCTAGTCGATGACCTCGTTGAGGGTTATGAGCTTGCCGCCCCACTCGCCGAGCACGACGGTGGTGATGGATGCCGGACCGACCTCGAGCCTCGGCCAGGCGTCGATGGGCAGCCCCAGCACATAGCTCACCGCCGACTTGATCACGTCGGCATGGCTCACCAGCACCACGCTTCCCTCGGGATGCTCGGCCATCAGCCGCTCCATCAGCCCGAGCACGCGGCACTGCACATCGAGCATCGATTCACCTCCGGGCGTGCGGGCCAACGAGCGCACGCTGTTCCAGTTGCGCCAGCGTGGGTCCTGGTTCAGCACCTCCCAGGTGCCCCCCGACCATTCGCCGAAATCGACCTCGTCCAGTTCCGGAGCGGCGTGGACCGGCATGGGCCGGCGCGCCGCGACTATTGCGGCAGCGGTCTCCTGCGTGCGCTCGCGGGGGCTCGCATGGATTGCGTCGAACTGCTCCCGCAGCATGCGCTGGCCGAGGCGACTGGCCTGCGCCCGCCCGTCGGCACCCAGCCGTATTCCGGGTGTCCGCCCGGCGAGGAAGGCGCCGACATTGTCGTGCGCGGCATGGCGCACGAGGTAGAACGTCGTCGTCACTCGGCCGCGGCCCCGAGCAGCGCCTCGTCGACACCGGCAATGAAGTCCTCGGTGCGGCGCCGCGCCTCGTCATCGGTGAACTGTTGCGGAGGCGATTTCATGAAATAGCTCGAGGGGCCGGTGAGAGCGCCCCCGATCCCGCGGTCGAGCGCCAGCTTGGCGCAGCGCACCGCATCGATCACCACCCCGGCCGAGTTGGGGGAGTCCCACACCTCGAGCTTCAGTTCGGCATTGAGCGGCACGCCGCCGAACGTGGTGCCCTCGACCCGAATATAGGCCCACTTGCGATCGGTGAGCCACGGCACATGGTCACTCGGTCCGACATGGACATCATCGGCCGCCAGCGGCACGTCGAACTGGCTCGTGACCGCCTGGGTCTTGGAGATTTTCTTGGATTCGAGCCGCTCCCGCTCGAGCATGTTGAGGAAGTCGGTGTTGCCGCCGAAGTTGAGCTGATAGGTCCGGTCGATCCTGACGCCGCGGTCGCGGAACAGGTTGGCAAGCATGCGGTGCACGATGGTCGCGCCCACCTGGCTCTTGATGTCGTCCCCGACGATCGGCACGCGGGCCTCAGCGAAACGCTGCGCCCATTCCGGCTTGGAGGCGATGAAGGAAGGGATGCAATTGACGAAGCCCACGCCCGCCTTCAGCGCCTGCTCGGCATAGAACTTCGTGGCTTCCTCGGAGCCCACCGGCAGGTAGGAGACCAGCACGTCCGTGCCGCTGCGTCGAAGCTCTTCGGCGACGTCGACTTCCGGCTCTTCGGACTCGTCCACCACCACGCTCAGGTACCGCCCGACGCCGTCGAGCGTCGGCCCGCGCTTCACGGTCACGCCTGTCGGCGCAACCTCAGCGAAGCGGTGCGTGTTGTTGGGGGCCGCACCTATCGCGTCGGCCACGTCGCGGCCGACCTTGGTGTCGGCGACATCGAACGCGCTGGCGATCTCGATGTCCCCCACGTGATAGCCGCCGAGATTAACATGCATTAATCCGGGGACGGGCTCGTTCCCCTTCGCGTCACGGTAGTAGGTGATGCCTTGGACAAGGGAAGACGCGCAATTGCCCACGCCCACTATGCCGACCCGGACCTTCTTGGCGCCCATTCGTCCCGCTCCCTCGAATTAACGTCGGTGAAGCAACGACACCCTCCCAGCTTTGTTCCTCACGCACCGAGGGAGGCCACATGATCGTCTACGGGGACAGCGAACAGGTTGCCTGGCCCGGCGAAGTCCTCACGGCGATCCGTCGGGACCTCGACACCTACGTCGCGCATCCCGGCGGCCTTGCCGCCCACTCCCTGCTTGTCGACGCCTTCATCGCTACCGCCGAACTGGTCCAGGGCACAGCCGATGCGGAGATGGCCGCGGCCGGTGGCAGCGATGTCCTCGGACCGGCCCAGCGAGCGGGCACACAGGTGCTCATGCTTCTCGCGCGGCAACTGGCCGCATCCTGGCGCAACAGCTTCCACCCCGCGCACGGACTGCCGCCGGGGTGGCAGGATATCCTGCCGGCGCTCGATACCGGTCTGCCGCTGCGGCTGCGCCGGGCCGAGGGTTATCTCCACTACGCGCTCTACCCCGAGGGATATCTCGAAGCTGCGGCCCGCTCGGGCCTCGGTGCCGACACCTGTGTCATCGGCCTGAGAAGCATCGGCACGGGCCTTGCGGCTCTGGTGGCGGCCGGTCTCGGCACCGATGGCTTCTTCACCCTGCGCCCGGTGGGCCATCCGTTCGACCGGCACGTCACGCCGGCTGAGCCGCTCGCCCGGGCCATCCTGTCGG
>JAEZHZ010000093.1 GCA_023436745.1 Pseudomonadota bacterium
CCGCCACATCCATCAACTTCCCGGTAAGCCAGCTGAAATCCCCGCCCTCCCACTGCAACTGCGCCAATGGGTCGCGCTGGTGGGCGTCGAAACCGGCAGACAGCAGGATCAGGTCAGGCCCAAAATCCACCAACGCCGGCAGGATGGAGCCCAGATAGGCCTCGCGCATCGCATCGCGGCCCGAGCCGGGAGCCAGCGGGACGTTGCAGATGTTGCCAACGCCCGTCTCCTTGGGGCTGCCGGTGCCCGGATAGAGCGGCATCTGGTGACTGGAGGCGTAGAACACGCCTGGGTCGGCCTTGAAGATATCCTGAGTGCCGTTGCCGTGGTGAACATCGAAATCGATGATGGCGATGCGCTCGGCACCGTATTTCCGCTGGGCCTCGCGCGCGACGATGGCCGCCGTGTTGATGAGGCAGAACCCCATGGGCCGGCTGATCTCCGCATGGTGGCCCGGCGGACGGATGGCGCAGAATGCGTTGTCGGCCTCACCCAGCAGCACTGCACGGAGGGCCGCGAGCGCGCCTCCAAGTCCGGTGCTGGCAGCGTCCATCGATCCACCCGCAATGTAGGTGTCGGTCTCGAGCTGGCGGATGCCCTCGGCAGGGCGGGCATCACGCAGCAGGGCGAGATAGCGGTCGTCGTGGACAAGCTCGGCGAGCGTCAGGTCGCCCGACGGTGCATCCCGCCGCACCAGTCGGTCGAAACGCGGACGCGACAACGCATCCTCGACGGCGCGGATGCGATCGGCGCGCTCGGGAGGGCCCTGGGGCGTCTGGTGGTCGGCGAAGTTCGGCTGCGACACGAGCAGCGTGGTCAAGATGGGAGCTTCCGCGCTGGTTTGCTCCTTCGTCTTGACGCGGCGGGGCCCGGTTGTCAAACAGCCAGCATCATGATGAACGGCTCCCCGACGGTTTCCGAACACCTGGACGTGGCCCAGGCCGCGGCCCTGATCCGTTCGGGTCAGCTGTGCGCGTTCCCCACCGAGACCGTTTATGGTCTCGGCGCCGATGCCACCAACCCCAATGCGGTCCTGTCTATCTATGAGACCAAGGGTCGTCCCCGGTTCAATCCGCTCATCATCCATTGCGCCGATCTGGCCATGGCGGAGACGCTGGCTGTGTTCACCCCGCTTGCACGCGAACTGGCGGAGCGGTTCTGGCCTGGCCCGCTATCGGTGGTGTTGCCGGCGCGACCGGGCAACGGCCTGGCCGACGTTGCAACTGCCGGTCTCGACACCGTCGCGATCCGGGTGCCGGACCACCCGCTGGCGCGGGCGTTGATTGAGGCCGTGGGGCGCCCCGTTGCCGCGCCTTCGGCCAATCCATCGGGCCGGTTGTCACCCACCACAGCCGAACAGGTGCGCCAGGGTTTCGGCGGGCGGGTGCCGGTGCTGGATGGCGGGCCGTGCCAGGCAGGCGTGGAGTCAACCATCGTGAGGGTCGATGGCGATCGGCTGGTGCAGTTGCGCGCCGGCGGCCTCGCTCGCGATGATATCGCCTCGGCAATGGGTCGTCCGGTGGAACTGGTCGGCAAGGATGCGGGGATTGCTGCCCCCGGCATGCTGCTCAGCCACTACGCGCCCAATGCCGGGATGCGCCTTGCGACCGAACCTCGACCGGGCGAAGCCTATCTGGCGTTCGGCGACGCGCCCCCCTTCGACGGGCCGATGCGGAACCTGTCGCCGTCGGGCGACCTGCGTGAGGCGGCGCGGAATCTGTTCGCGATGCTGCATGAACTGGATGCCAGCGGTACGAAGGTAATCGCCGTGGCGCCTATTCCCGAGACCGGCCTCGGCGAAGCCATCAACGACCGCCTTCGCCGCGCGGCAGCACCGCGGGACTAGCGTTCTACCGACGTCTATAGCCCGGCGCTGAAGACGAACATCATTGCCGCGGTGGAGAGATAGAGCGTCGTCATGATGACCACCGCCAGTACCCACCCGGTCATGCCGGGGCGAAGGCGACGCTGGACAAAGACGGTCAGTGGAATGACCGGCGGCACGGCAATCGTGAGCAGGATGGCCATCGGCCAGGCAGCGTCACCGCTCAGAAGCGGCTCCGGCCGCCCCAGCAGGGCGCTGACCAGCGGGTCGGCAAGAGAGCCATAGATGGCGCCCGGCAATCCGAGCAGGACAATGCCGCCGACCATCAGGACGGCGGCACTCGCAAGAGCAATGATCAGCGCCCGGCTCAATCCCGGACGGAGTAGGGCTTCTGGTCGCGCAGGAATCGGGCCAGCGCCTCGAGGTCCGGATCCCCGCCCGGCGGCATTACCACCTTCAGGTTCACGTAGAGGTCACCATCGTTGTAGAGGCCCTTGCCCTTGAGGCGCAGCGCCTTGGAGGTATCCACCCCGGGGGGCAGGTTCAGTTCGACCGGGCCGTCGAGGGTCGGCACGCGCACTTTGGCCCCCAGAACGGCTTCATAGAGCGTGATCGGCACGTCGGTGCGAATGTCGTGCCCGTCCTTGCGGAACTGCCTCGACTTCTCGAACTTGACGGTTACCAGCGCATCGCCGGGCTCGCCGAAGGGGCTGGTGCCGCCCTGGCCCTTGAGCCGGATCTGCTGGTTCTCCTCGACCTTTTCCGGGAGCTTGACCGAAAGCACCTTCCCCGAAGGCATCCGTACCGGGATGGAGGCTGCCTTGTGGGCGTCCTCGAGCGACACGGCGACCGTAACGATGATGTCCTCGCCCTTGGTCGTTCGGGCACCGGCCGTGCCCGCGCTGAATCCGCTCGCGGTACCGGTGAAGGGGTCCCACTGGGCCCCGCCCGGACGGGCGCCGCCACGTGGCTGGCCGCCGAAGCCGCTCATGAACTCCTTGAGAATGTCCTCGGCAGTAAAGCCGCCGGCACCTGCTGCAGTGCGGGCGCCGGCGCTGGCGCCACCTCCGCCGAAACCGGCAAAGCGCGGGTTGCCGTCGGCGTCGATCTCGCCACGGTCGTATTGCGCCCGCTTTTCCTTGTCGTTCAGCAGGTCATAGGCATTGGTCGCCTCGGCGAACTTGGCGTGCGCCGAGTCGTCATCTGGGTTCTGGTCGGGGTGGTACCGTTTGGCGAGCTTGCGATAGGCAGATTTGATCTCCTTCTCGCTTGCCGAACGAGGCACCCCCAGCACGGTGTAAGGATCGCGCATCTGGTCCAATCAATGGCTGCGGGCGTTGTAGAGGCCCGATTTCAGTCCTATATGGCGACGCCCCCAGGCATTGTCCAGTTGCGGGGCGCAGCGGAGACACCGATGCTCGATACCCTCACGGAACGCCTGTTCGACGATAGCGACCGCACCGGACTCGATCCTATGGCGGTGTTCGAGGAGTGGTTTGCACTCGCCGTCGACGCGGAACTCAACGATCCGAACGCCATGGCTCTTGCCACGGTAGATGCCGACGGCCTGCCCGATGTGCGCATGGTGCTTCTTAATGCGCGCGACGCAAGGGGCTTCTGCTTCTTCACCAATTTCGACAGCGACAAGGGTCGCCAGCTCCTCGCCAACCCCAGGGCTGCCTTTGTCATGCACTGGAAATCGCTGCGGCGGCAGGTCCGGGTGCGCGGCCCCGCGGAAGTGGTGACGGCCGAGGAAGCCGATGTTTATTTCGGCTCCCGCCCGCGCGGCTCCCAGATTGCCTCGTCGGCCTCACTGCAGTCGCGCCCGCTCGAAAGCCGGGCGGCGCTGATCAACCGGGTCGATGACCTGACAGCGGCGACGGGCGACGGCGTCGTTTCACGCCCCGCCAACTGGTCGGGCTTCCGCATCGTGCCTACGCACATGGAATTCTGGAAGGACGGTCAGTTCCGCCTGCACGACCGGGTGCGGTTCGTGCGCGACGGTTCCGGCTGGACCAGCCAGCGCCTCTATCCCTGATCGGCAGGCGCGGCCTTCCCAACCACCGTTGGCTCTCGTAAAACCCCCGGAGGATCGGGAGTTCGGATGGCCTGGGGCGTGGAGAGGGAACCGGTGCGGTTTACCGGCGGGCGGGGGGACCTCGGCTGGATCCTGCTGCGTGGCTATGCCCTTATGCTCCCCACCATCGGGCTCTACCGCTTCTGGTTGACCACCGCGAAGCGCCGCTTCTACTGGTCCAATACCGAGATCGGGGGCGACGCGCTGGAATATACCGGCTCGGCGACCCAGTTGCTGCTGGGTTTCCTGATGGCGCTGGCGGTCTTCGTGCCGCTTTACGGGCTGTTCTTTTATCTCTCGACCCAATCCTCCGAGGCAGCGGTGATCGGCTACGGCGGCGTCGCCGTGATCCTCTGGTTCCTCATGGGCTATGCCATCTATCGCGCGCGCGATTTCCGGCTGTCGCGCACGCTGTGGCGCGGCATTCGCTTCGACCAGCAGGGCAGCGCCTGGAACTACGCGCTGCGCCGGTTCCTGTGGTCGCTGCTGGTGGTCGTGACCGCCGGGCTCGCCTATCCCTTCATGTCCGTGAGCCTGTGGCGCTACCGCTATCGCAATTCGTGGTTCGGTGACCGGCAGTTCGCCTTCACCGGCGGATTGAAGCAGCTGGCTGGCCCTTACTATGTCTCCTGGATTGCCGCTGCCGTGGCGGGGACCGTCGCCGTCGTTGCCGCCGATGAAGCCGGTGCCTTCGTGGACCTGGGCGCGGCGGATCCGGCCGGCTACGTGCCCCTCGCCATCGGCGCGCTGGTGCTCGGGGTGATCGTCACCATCTATCGCGCGATAGAGATGTCGCGCATGTTCTCCGCGATCCGCCTCGGGGAAGCGGCGCTCACCGTAACGGTGTCGCCGTGGCGCCTCCTTGGGCAGTACATGCTGTTTGCCGTGGCGCTGGTCGGCATCTACATCCTTCTCGCCATCGGCGGCTTCGTCGTCCTGCAGCTGGTGGCGGGGGACGCCTTCACGGGCGGCAGCTTCGATCTCGCCGTGTTCATGCAGCGCATGCAGGCGAGCCTGTTGACCCTGGGGGCCATCATCACCGGCTATCTGCTGGTTCTCGGCGGCTTCAGCTGGGCCAGTGAAGTGTTCCTCGGGTTCGGCTTCTGGCGGCTGGTGGCGCAGGGCGCGCGCATCAGCGGGCTCGAGACCCTATCCTCGGTACGCGCCCGCGACGAGGATCGCGCCCTCGGCGGCGAGGGGCTGGCCGATGCCCTCAACGTGGGGGCGTACTGATGGCAATCCCCGCACGCTTCTGGGACGGGCAGGTCGCGACCGCACGGGACGCCGGGCTCGACTACGAGGCCCTCGGCGCCAGCGGCACCCTCGTCATCCGCCAACCGCATTCGCGCCAGGAAATCGCCCGCTGGCCCGCGGATACCCTGTTCATCGTCCCCTCGCGCCGCCACGAACTGCGGCTGGGCTCCATCGGCCAGCCCGATGGCGCCCGGGTGGTGATCGCCGGCCGCGACAGCATCGCTCGTATCCTCGCCACCCTGCCGCAACTGCAGCGCCGCCACCGCGCCGAGGCCGGCCGGCAGATGCGGCTTGCCGTGACCGCGACCCTCGCACTCGCTGCGGTGATCGCCGCCTATGTCTACGGCGTTCCGGTGCTGGCTGGCCGGCTCGTCCACCTGGTGCCGCCAGCCTGGGAAGCGAGCCTCGGCGAAACCGTGTCGCAGCAGATGGAAGCCGGCTTCGGCGGCGACCTCGAGGTGTGCGACCCTGACCCGCGGAGCCTTGCCAACCGGGCCATCCGGCGTTTCGGCGAGGCGGCGGTCGCCGGAACGGGCACCCCGTTCGATCTCGACATCCAGGTCGTCCGCTCCGACGTGCCCAACGCCCTCGCCCTGCCGGGCGGCAAGGTCTATTTCTTCTCCGCCCTGTTGAACCTGGCCCGCACCCGCGACGAGTTCGCCGGCGTGCTCGCGCATGAGATCGGCCACGTGGTCAACCGCCACGGCATGGAGCAGCTGATCTCGACCGCCGGCACCGGTGCGCTGATCGGGTTCATCCTCGGCGACATGACCGGCATCTCGGTGGCCGCCGGCCTCGGCACCATGGTGATCGACACCCGTTTCTCGCGGCTCTCGGAGGTGCAGGCCGACGCCTTCGCCGCCGATGTGGCCCAGCGGATGGACTTCCACCCCGCCGGCCTTGCCGAACTCGTCGGCCGGGCCGGGGCCGATGACGATTTCGCTCGCGCCCTGGCGCTGCTGAGCACCCATCCGCTGACGGACGACCGCCGCGCCGCGCTCGAGATCATGGCGCGCGAGCGGCCGGCCGGTCTCGAGCCGCCATTCACCAACGCGGAGTGGCGCGCCATCAAGGCCATGTGCGATCCTCGACCGCCCGGCAAGCGCAAGGGCGGATGACGTGCATTCAGGCTCAGGCAACATGTTGCTGCTAAAGCCGTTCTGGTGAGGTGGGGCGGAGCCTGTCGTGGCTCCATTTGGCGGGAACAACTTGCGGATACTGATCCGGACATCTCGATGGGCCATCTGGGCACGGCGGCTGGGCAACCTCGCCATCCCCATGGTGGTGCTGCCTGTCGCCCTGCTGTGGATGCGGCTCATCTCCGGCAACGTCTTCCTGGTCGCAGAGATTGCCGCGGCAGCGGTAGCGGCCATGGCGGTGCTCTTCGCGCTGATCGCGCTCGTCCACTTGTGGCAGACGGGCGACGTCGGCTGGGATCGCGCGTTGCTTGGCCTGGTGCTGGGCGTTGTCGCGCTCCTGCCCTTTGGCTGGTACCTCAACCTGGCGTTGCGCTATCCCCAGGTCACCGACATCGCCACTGCCGAACGCGGCCAGTTGCCGCTCGTGTTCGATCCGGTCAGCCGCAATATGCCTGAGCCGCGCGTGCTTCCGGCCGCGGAGGCGGCCGCGGTATTTCCCAATGTGCACACCCGCACCTATCCACTGGGGCAGGTGCCTGCCTTCAGCCTCGTCCGGCAGATGGTGATGGCCAATGGTTGGGAGATCATCGAGGAGCGCGAGCCCGGTCCCGACTTCAGCCCCGGTCGCATCAACGCCCGTGTCACCGAGATTCCGGGCTGGCGCGAGGAGGTGGTGATCCGCGTCACCGGCAGCATGGACGATTCGGCCGTGGACATGCGCTCCGCCTCTCTCGATCTCGCCCATGACTTCGGCAGCAACGGCCGTCGCATAGAGGGCTTCCTCGTGGCGCTCGACGATGCGGTGACGACGCTGCTGCGCGACAACCCCAACGCCAACCAGCCGCTCGAGAGCGATCTCGACGAAGACCTGCCGGAAGAGCCCGCAGCCCAATAGGCTCAGGCCGGGGTGACCCGCAATCCCAGCAGGTTCCGCCGCACGCGCAGTTCTCCCCGGTCGGCGAGATAGTCCACATGGGCCGCGATGGTCATGCGGGCGGCAAACCGCACCGGCAGCGGCTGGCTGGGATAGATGCTGTCGACGATCCGCCCGATGCTGCGGGCCCCCGCCGCCACGGCAGCGAGCACCTGCGCATTGCGCTTCTGCCGATGTGCCTTGAGCGCTGCCGCGTGCGCAGGACCGTCGGCGATCGGGCCTCCATGCGCGGGCAGGTAACGCTGGCAGGGAAGGGCGATGACCTTCTCGAGCGAAGCCAGGTAGTCGGCCATCGAACCGTCGGGCACTGCCACCAGCGTCGAGTTCCAGCCCATCACGTGGTCGCCCGACAGCAGCGTGTCGCCCACCGCAAAGGCGAGGTGATTGGCGCAATGGCCGGGCGTGGCATGCACCACGACCTCCACATCCCCCGCCATGATCGTTTCTCCGTCGCCGAGGGTGCGGTCAGGCACGAGGTCCCAGTCGCAGGCGCGGCGGACCGGATTGCGCTCGAATCGCCGGAGCGGCCGCGACAGCCGGTGCGGTCCGCCGAACCACAGCGGCACGCCGAGGTCGCCGGCAAGGCGTCCGGCACCCGCCGAGTGGTCACGATGGGTATGGGTGAGCAGGATCGCCGTCACCTCCCGCCCACCGATCGCATCGAGCAGCGCCGAGCGATGCCCGGCGTCGTCGGGCCCGGGGTCCACCAGCGCCAGCCGTTCGTGCCCCAGCAGGAAGCTGTTGGTCCCCGTGAAGGTATAGGGGCTCCGATTCGGCGCGGTGATGCGCACGATGCCCTCTCCGACCCGTATGGGGCTCCCGGTCTGCGGGTCGAAGCTGGTGTCGAAGACGAGAGCAGGTGGCATTGCGAACCTGTGGGGGAGCGAATATGACTTGCGACGACCGACGCGATAGCCCGCATGGCGGGGTCGTCTCGAATGTGCAAGCACGGAAGGTATGAAATGGCGCTGACTTTGACCACGCCCAACACGCTTCTCGGCCGGCTCCAGCCGCAGGGCGCTGCAGCCAAACTCGCGTCCAATTTGACGACGGTCGTGCTCGGCACGCTGTTCATCACCCTGTGCGCCAAGATCAACGTGCCGACCTGGCCGGTGCCGGTAACGCTGCAGAGCTTCGCCATTGCTGCCGTTGCCGCGGCCTTCGGCCTGCGCATCGGCGTGGCCACCGTTGCGCTCTACCTGCTCGAGGGCATGATGGGCCTTCCGGTGTTTGCCGGCGGCTTCAGCGGTCCCGCTTATCTCCTCGGGCCCACCGGCGGCTTCCTCGTCCGCTTCCTGTTCCTTGCGGGTCTCACCCGCTATGCC
>JAEZHZ010000145.1 GCA_023436745.1 Pseudomonadota bacterium
AGGGTGCGCATGTTGTGCAGGCGATCCGCCAGCTTCACCAGCAGGACCCGGACGTCCTGGCTGATCGCGAGCAGCAGCTTGCGCAGGTTCTCGGCCTGGGCCTCTTCGCGAGACACCAGATTCAGGCGCTCGATCTTGGTGAGGCCATCGACGATGGTGCCGATCTCGCCGCCGAAAAGCTGGTCGATCTCGGAGCGGGTAGCGTCGGTATCCTCGATGGTGTCGTGCAGCAACCCGACCGCGATGGAGGCGTCGTCGAGCTTGAGCTCGGTCAGGATGGCAGCGACTTCGAGCGGATGGTTGAAGTAGGGGTCCCCGGAGGCGCGCTTCTGCGACCCATGCTTCTGCATGGCGTAGACATAAGCTTTGTTCAACAGCTGCTCGTCGGCGTTCGGGTTGTATGCCTGAACGCGCTCGACAAGCTCATACTGACGCATCATGGGAAGATAGTGCCGCTCGCTCGCACACTTAACTTAGCGCGCTGAAGCCAAATGGAAAGAGAGGGATTTCCAGAACGTGATCCCCCGCGGCAAAAATGCCGCGTTGCGACGCGAAAAAACAACCCCCGGACGAAGGCCCGGGGGTTGTTCAAAGCCAACCTTGCCGACGATCAGTCGTCGCGACGCTCCGGGGGAGCGAGGCTCTCGATGCCGCGCAGGAGCTCTTCCTCGCTGATGGTATCGAAGTTGATCGAGTCGTCATCCGAGGCGCTCTCGATCATCGGAGCGGCCTGGCTCTCCGGCTCGTCCACTTCCACATACTTCTGCAGGGAGTGGATGAGGTCTTCGTGCAGGTCTTCCGGCGAGATGGTGCCGTCCCCGATCTCGCGCAGGGCGACGACCGGGTTCTTGTCGTTGTCACGCGAGACGGTGATCTGGGCGCCGGACGAAATCATGCGCGCCCGATGGGCGGCCATCAGGACGAGGTCGAAGCGGTTCTCGACCTTCTCGATGCAGTCTTCAACGGTGACGCGGGCCACAAACGTCTCCAAACTTGGATGGGGATAAGCGCCTGCCATACACGAGGCGCAAGCACAAGGCAAGGTTTGCAGAGCCCTTGTTGCGGCTCAAACTCAAGTGTGTCAAACCATACCGGATACTTAGCTCATTTTCCGGCAGTGCCTATGGCCATTGATCCAAGGGAAAAGATCGTCCTCTTCATCGACGGGGCGAACCTTTACGCAACCTCCAAGGCAGTCGGTATCGACATCGATTATCGCCGATTGCTGGCCGAATTCGGCTCCAAGGCCTATCTGCTCCGCGCCAACTACTACACCGCGCTGGTGGAGGAGCAGGAATACTCGTCGATCCGTCCGCTGATCGACTGGCTGGACTACAACGGCTTCACCGTCGTTACCAAGCCGGCGAAGGAATTCACCGACGCGACCGGACGGCGCAAGGTCAAGGGCAACATGGACATCGAGCTGACTGTCGATGCGCTCGAACTCGCCCCCTACTACGACCACCTGGTGCTGTTTTCGGGGGACGGCGACTTCACCGCCCTCGTGGCTGCGCTGCAGCGGCGGGGCAAGCGCGTGACCGTGGTGTCGACACTGACGACCAGCACACCGATGATCTCTGACGAGCTGCGGCGGCAGGCCGACTTCTTCATGGACGTGGCGGACCTGGCGAAGACGGTTGGACGCCCGCCAAGCACACGGCCCGCGCCCGCGGCGACCGAGCAGGCGGACCGCTAACCGCGGCCGCCTTCCTTCATGATGCGGGACTTGTCGCGGTTCCAGTCGCGATTGCGCTGGGTCTCGCGCTTGTCGTAGTTCTTCTTGCCCTTGCCCAGGCCGATCAGCACCTTTGCGCGGCCCTGATCATTGAAGTAGATCTTGAGCGGGACGATGGTGTTGCCGGCGCGGGACACTTCCGCGTCCAGTCGCGCCAGTTGCTTCTTCGACACCAGGAGCTTGCGCGGCCGGCGTTCGGCATGATTGAAGCGATTGGCTTCCAGATACTCGGGAATGTGGGCGTTGATCAGCCAGAGCTCGCCTCCTTCGGGGGAGGCATACGACTCGGCGATCTGCGCCTTGCCGAGGCGCAGAGACTTCACCTCCGTGCCGGTGAGCACCAGGCCTGCCTCGAGGGTGTCGGTGATCTCGTAATCGAAGCGGGCACGACGGTTCTCTGCAACGAGCCCGTGGCTGATCATGCCGTTCTTCGATTTGTCCCTGTCGTTCTTGCTCGCCATGAACTCTTAGATAAGCCCCGCGTGCCGCATCGCAATGTCCATTGCTTCTTCTGCGGCCCTCGTGGCCGGCACGAGCGGCAGGCGCAGCTCGTTGGCACACAGACCCAGACGGTTCGCCCCATACTTCACCGGCGCCGGGCTGGGCTCGATGAACACCGCCTTGTGCAGGTGCACCAGCTTGTCCTGGATGGCGAGGGCGCCGGCATAATCGCCGGCAAGGGACTTCTGCTGCATCTCGGAGCAAAGGCGCGGCGCGATGTTGGATGTCACGGAAATGCAGCCATTGCCGCCATGGGCGTTGAACCCCAGGGCCGTAACGTCCTCGCCGGACAGCAGTATGAAATCGCTACCCAGCCTGGCCCGCTGGAGGCTGGCGCGTCCGAGATCGGCGGTGGCGTCCTTCACTCCGATGATGTTCGCGTGAGCGTCGCGCAGACGCGCAATAGTGTCCACCGTCAGGTCTACGACGGTGCGGCCCGGCACCGAGTAGAGGACGATCGGAATGCCCACCGACTTCGCCACGGCGGAGAAGTGCTGGAACAGCCCTTCCTGGCTCGGCTTGTTGTAGTACGGCACGACCGACAGAACCGCGTCCGCACCCGACTTCTCGGCGTGCTGCGCGAGGGAGACCGCCTCGGCCGTGGAGTTGGACCCTGCCCCCGCGATGACCGGCACCCGGCCGTTCGCCACCTCGACGCAGATCTCCACGATGCGATGATGCTCCTCGTGGCTTACGGTAGGGCTTTCGCCGGTAGTGCCCACCGGCACAAGCCCGTGTGTTCCCTCGGCGATCTGCCAATCAACAAAGCTGGCGAAGGCTTTCTCATCCACCGCCCCATCGCGCATGGGAGTGATGAGCGCCGTGATCGATCCTCGCAGCATTGTCGACTTGGTCCTTAGCATTGGAGGCCGCAGCGAGTGCAGCGGCAGGTGACGTTCGCCGACGATGCGCCGTCGGGACGGGGCGCACCATAGTTTTTCTGCGGGCGCTGGACAACGCTTTGTTGCGGGGGCTCGACAAGGTTCGAGGGCGCCCTTGTGAGCGAAGGGCTGGTCGGCCTAAATGGCGGCCGGAGTTATCACATGGCCCGCCGCCGCAGCATTCCCGACACCCACTCACCCTTCGCCGCACTTCCGGTGGAGTTCGTGACGCTTGCCGCGGGGCGGCGCATTGCCGTCCATGTCGCGGGGCCGCTGAGCCAACGGCGCCTGCCTGTAGTCTGCCTGGCCGGTTACCACCGGAACATGACGGACTTCACCGAACTGGCCCAGCAATTTCGGCGCATGGGCGGGGGTGGCTGGCCACTGGTGCTTATGGATCTTGCGGGACGAGGCCGCTCGGACGATCGCGCACGAGGAAGCGACTACAACTCCGTTGCGGACGCCCGCGACGTTGCCAGCGTCCTCGCCGCGCTCGGCATCGGCCGCGCCGTGATCCTTGGACAGGGACATGGGGGACAGGTGGCGATGTTGCTGGCCGCTGACCATCCGCTTCTGGTGGGGGGAACCCTGCTGATCGACGCCGGCCCCATGACCGACTCACGCGGGATCGTTCGGCTGCGCAACAATATTGCCCATCTCCACTCGCTCCGCGGACCAGCGGTGACGGCCGGATTCCGCCGCGTGCTCGGAGGCGACTATCCCGGCCTGCCGGAGGAGAGGCTCGATCGCCTGAGCCAGCGCACTCACTATCTCGACCGACGGGCACGGGCCCGGCCCCTGTTCGACAACCGGCTGATCGAGGTGCTGGGCAAATTCAGCTTCGACGACGTGCTGGTCGCGCAATGGCCGCTGTTCGAGGCACTGCGATGCGCGCCGCTGATGATGATGCGAACCCAGCTCACTGACCAGCTTCGCCGCGAAACTTACGAGGAGATGGTGCGCCGGCGACCCGACGCGATCGCCCTCACCATGGAGGGGCAAGGTTCCCCTGCCCTTCTGGAACGCGCCGACGAGGCAGAAGCGATCGCGGACTTCGTCCAGCAGGCAAGCGCGGGCGCCCGGGCCGCCTGACGGCGGCCGTTCAGCTCCCGCTGCCAGCGAGCTTGATGACGATGCGCCGATTCTGCCGCTTGCCGTCCGCCGTCGCGTTGTCTGCGATCGGCAGGCTCTCGCCAAAACCCAATGCGTAGAGGCGCCTCGGCGCTACTCCTCGCTCAATCAGCGCCGTCACGACC
>JAEZHZ010000255.1 GCA_023436745.1 Pseudomonadota bacterium
TATGCCGGCGGCTGGTGGGACTGGCTGACGCCGTTCACCGTCGTCACCGGCCTTGCGGTGGTGGTGGGCTACGCGCTGCTCGGCGCAACCTGGCTCAACCTGAAGACCACCGGTGAGCTGCAGCAACACGCGCGGCGTGTTTCGATGTACACGGGCGTCGGCACCATCGTGCTGATCGGCATCGTGTCGCTGTGGAGCCCGTTCATCGACCAGGTCTACTTCGAGCGCTGGTTCAGTTGGCCCACGGCGTTCTTCTCGGCCTTCGTGCCGACGCTGATCGCCCTCTGCGGGCTGGCGCTGTGGCACGGGCTCACCACGGACAAGCACCTGCAGCCGTTCCTAGCGGCACTTGGGCTGTTCGTACTCAGCTTTGCGGGGCTGGGCATCAGCTTCTATCCCTACATCGTGCCCGGCTCGCTCACCATCCACGAGGCGGCGGCGCCGGAATCCTCGCTGTTCTTCCTGCTGGTCGGCGCCATCATCCTGGTGCCGATCATCCTGATCTACACCGCCTATTCGTACTGGGTGTTCCGCGGCAAGATCGACCCGGAAGAGGGTTACCACTGATGGCTACCCGCACGGGGCAGCAGCTGGTCTGGTTCGTGGCGCTATGGCTCGGCGGGGTCGGCGTTGTGGTGCTGATCGGGCTGGTGGTCAGGATGTTTCTCGGCCAATAGGCGCGCAAGCCGCCAGCGCACGCCGAAGGTCCACCTGGCTGAAGGGCTTCGACAGGCGCGGCAGGCCCGGATCGGCGCCCGAGGGCAGTTCGGCATAGCCGGTCGCCAGCAGGATCGGCAGGTCCGGCCACCGGTTGCGGATCTCGCTCGCAAGCTGCGCGCCCGTCATCTGCGGCATGGCATGATCGGTGATCACGAGGTCCACATGCGGGTCGGCGAGCAGCTGCGCCAGCGCTTCGCGGCCGGAGAAGGCCTCACGCACGGCGTGGCCGAGGTCCTCCAGCATGGCGGTGGTGTTCATCAGCACGAGGGCGTCGTCGTCTACGGCAAGGATGCGCAAGGGTCTGGTTCCGGCGATGTCTTCTGAAGGTGGTGCGGCGGCAGGCGCCGGAACGGCATCGAGATCGCCGTTCGTCGCCGGCAGCCAGATCTCGGCCGTGAGCCCCTCCCCCTTGCGGCTCTTCAGCACCAGCGTGCCGCCCGACTGCGTGGCGAGGCCATGCACCATGGAGAGGCCGAGCCCGGTGCCCTTGCCGACGCCCTTGGTGGTGTAGAAGGGTTCGGCCGCTCGCCGGAGGGTCGTCTCGTCCATGCCCTCGCCCGTGTCGGTCAGGCTCAGGCACAGATACGGCCCCGGCGAGAGCCCGTGCCGCCCGGCCGGGAGAGTCTCGCGACGCCCGGCTATGGTGATCCGGCCTTCGCCGTTCATGGCATCGCGGGCATTGACCGCCAGGTTCAGCAGCGCTGACTCGAGTTGGTTGGCATCCGTCTCGATCAGTGGAAGATCTGGCGGCAAGTCCACCTCGATGCTGATCATCGGCCCCAGCGAGCGCTCGAGAAGTTCGCGCATGCCGGCCACGAGTTCACCGACATCGATCCGATCCGACTGCAGGTCCTGCCTGCGGGCGAAGGCGAGCATGCGGCGCGTGAGCGAAGCGCCGCGGTTGGCGCCCTCCACGGCATTGTCGACGAGGCGCAGCAGCGCGGGGTCGTCGCCGATCCGCTTGCGCAGAAGCTCGAGGCTCCCCAGCACGGCGCTGAGCAGGTTGTTGAAGTCGTGCGCCACGCCGCCCGTGAGATTGCCGATGGCTTCCATCTTCTGGCTCTGCTGCAGGCGTTCGCTTGTTTCGGCAAGCGCCGTGGTGCGCTCGGCAAGGCGCGCCTCCAGCAGCGCCTCGGCGTTCTTCTGGTCGTGCACGTCGGTGTTGGTACCCACCCAGCGGTGCACATTGCCGTATTCGTCCCGCAGAGCCACCGCCCGGGAAAGGTGCCAACGCCATTCGCCATCGGCCCGGCGCACGCGAAACTCCATCTGGTAGTCCGATCCCGCCTCGAGTGCTGCCTGCCAGGCGAGAACAGAGGAAGGCACGTCGTCGGGGTGAATAATGCTGACCCAGCCGTAACCATCGATCTCGCCGGGCTTCACCCCGCTATAGGCGTAGACCTGGTCGTTGAACCAGTCCAGCAAACCGTCGGGGCGCGCCGTCCAGACATGGCTCGGCATCACCTGCGCCAGGGTGCGGAACTGGGCGTCGTTCTCGCGTGCTGCCGCTTCGGATCGCACCCGCTCGATATGGGCCCAGCTGCGCTCGGTCACTTCGCTCAGCAGCGCCAGTTCCCGTTCGCACCACTGGTGCGGGCCCTTGTCGTTGACCGCCATCAGGGCAATGAGGCGCCCCTCCTTCACCAGCGGCATGCACATGGTGGAGCCGATGCCGAGAGACCGGAATACCTCCGCCTGTTCCGGCGCCAGTTCCTTCAGGTTGTCGTTGATGATCAGCGGCTCACCGGCCATCAGGCTCGTGACTGCAAGCTGTCCGAATGCCCCCAGGCTGTAATAGCCCCGGATCGATGAGGAGCCGGGCGCGCTCCAGTCGCCGCGGATGGTGAAGTGTTCCTGGTCGGGATCCACGTCCGCATACGCGCAGATCGAGACGCCGAGATAGCTGCCGAGCATGCCCGTGGTGATCGAGAGGATGTCGTCCGCATCGGAGGAATTGGCAGTCTGCTTGCTGAGCTGATCCAGAAAGCGCAGCCGCTCCTCGTTCTGGCGAAGCTCGGCCTCGGCACGGCGTCGCTCGACGGCAGTCCTCATCCGCTCGGCGATATCGCGGATGAAGGCACGCTCGTCCTCGGACCAGCTTCGCGGCTCTGCGTGAGTGAGATACAGAAGGGCAACGAACCCGCCCTGCTCGGTCATCGGCAGGTTGATGAACGACTTGGCGCCGATCCCGCTGAGATTGTCGGCATATCTACGGGTCCGCGGGTCGACGTGGGCGTTCTCCACCACCACCGTCTCACCGCGTTTCAGGTCGTCGATGTGGCTGCCGTAGTCGCGGAAATGCAGAACGCCTGCAAGGCTCTCGACCCCCGCAGCAGTCCATTCGTGCTCGATGCTGATGGTTTCGGCCCGCTTGTCTATCGTGCCGTAGCCGACGCGGCTCACGTTCAGCTCCCGCCCCAGGATTTCGCTTGCGGCATAGGCAAGCTCGTCGGGGTCGGAGAGTTCGCGGATGCAATCGCCTAGTTCGGCCAACGCCGCCGTGCGGCGCTGCGCCATGTAGGCTTCGGTGACGTCGTGACCTTCGCAGAAGATGCCCTCTATTTCCCCGCCGTCCTCCTCATAAAGCGGGGCGTAGACAAAGGTGAGGTAGCGCACCACCGCGCCCGCGTCCGGGGCGGTGGGGAATCGGACCGGGACAGCGTTGAACTCGCGGGTGCGACCTGTCGAATACACCTCGGCCAGCGCCTCGGAGAACCCCTGGCCTTCTATCGTTGGAAAGACTTCGCGCAGAGGCAGGCCAATCCAGTCGCCCGAGTTGAAGACTCGTCGATGCGCGTTGTTCACGAACTCGACCAGGTGGTCAGGGCCCCGCATGATGATGATGAAGCCGGGCGCCTGCTCGAACAGGCGCAACTGCCGCTGCTGCCGGGCAGCGCGCCTTTCGCTGGTCAGCTGGAACTCGGTTATGTCGGTCGCTGCACCGAACCACTCCACCACCCTGCCCTCGGCGTCCATCAGCGGGACGGCGCGTGACTCCAGCCATGCGATGCCGCCGTCCACCTGGACCGCGCGGTGCACGTTGTGGAGCGGCCTGCGACTGCGCACCGCTGCGTCGATCTCCGCCCGCAGCGCCGGCCGGTCTTCTTCCAGCACAAACGCGTCGACCCAGTTCCGCGCCGGCAGCGTGACATCCGCGAGTACGCCCTGGCCCTCGAGTTCGAGCAACTCGCTCCAGTCGGCGTTCATCCGGTAGGTGATGCTTGACGTAGAAGTGGTGAGCGCCCGGAACCGCTCCTCGCTCCGGACCAGTCGTTCATGTACGCGCACGTAGCCCGTTGTCTCCACGACAATGGCGATCACACCGATCGGCCGCCCGGATTCACCCAGCACCGGCGAATAGTCGATGTTCATGAACACTTGTTCGGGACGGTCGGAGCGGTGGAGTGTCAGCTCGTGGCCCCTGTAGGACAGCACCCCGCCGGCAAGCACCACGCGCATGGCGTTGTCGCTGAACTCGGCCAATTCCGGCCATGCTTCGCGCACCGGCATACCCAGAAGGGCCGGGTGCCGGGTGCCCGCCAAACCCGCATAGGCATCGTTGTAGATCATGATCCCACAGTCACCCCAGAGGGTGGCCATGGGCACGGGCGAGTTGAGGATGAGACCGACCGTCGTCCGGACCGCGGTCGGCCAGCGATCGATCGCGCCCATGTACGTGACCGACCAGTCGAAACGACGAATGAGTTCGGCCATCTGGCCGCCGCCCGATAGAAAATCGGCGGGCGCCTTCAAGCCCTCTGCGCTTGCATGCACAATAGAGCATCCCGTGACGCGCTTTAACGCGGGGCATGGGACTTGGTTGCGCGCGCTTCAGATTGCCTCGATGATCTTGACGCACTGGGGCGTGCGCACGGCGAAGCGCCTGCCGGTGTCGGTCAACAGGCCGGTGGCCGTGTCCCGCGACAGGATGGCCACTGCACCGCTGTGCTGATTGGCAACCAGCATGTGCCCACCGCCGGGCGTCAGGCTGAAATCGCGTGGCCAGGCGCCGCCGCTGCCGGCCTCCTGCCGCAGCTCCAGCCGGCTCCCCTCGTCCGAGACGGCGAAGACGCTGATGCAGTCCGGCCCGCGCGTCGAAGCGTAGAGGTAGCGGCCATCGTCGGACAGATGGATCGCCGCACCGGCGGTGATTGAGTCCGGCGCAACCGAGGCGAGGGTCGCTACATCCGAATGATGCCGCAGGGTGGTGCCGTCCCATTCGAGGATGCTGATGACGGGAGCGAGTTCATTCAGCACGTAGATGAAGCGCCCTCCCGCATGGAGCGCCACGTGGCGGGGTCCATGCCCGACCGGTAGCCGGACCCGCTGTGTCTCGCGGGACGGTTCTGCGGCGTCATAGGCGATGACGCAGTCGAGCCCGAGATCGGTCACCAGCAACAGCTTGCCATCGAGCGTCGGCGCGATGCAGTGGGCGTGGCTCCTGTCGCGTGGCTCGTATCCATCCTCCCCTCGGTGCGCACTACTGCTGGCTGGCCCGCCGATGCGGTGATCGTCCTCCAGTGTGTAGAAGCAGACCGCCTGGTCCGGCCCGCCATCCTCATGGCTGTAGTTCGCCACCCCGAGGCGCCTCCCCGGCAGCAGCGCGACATGGCAGCTCGCACGGCCACGGGTGGGTTGCTTGTTGAGGTAGGTCAGCGCACCCGAAGCCCGGTCGATGCTGTAGGCGCTGACCGTACATTCCAGCCACGAGCCGACCTCGTTGACGGCGTAGAGAGCATCGGCGCCCGCATCGATGGCGAGGTAGCTCGGGTTGTCAGCTCCCGCTTCCTCGTGAAGCAACCGCGGGTCGGCTGCGCTTTCGTCCCACGAGAAGACCGTCAGCCCGCCGCCCTCGTGGATTTCGGTGTCGCTGCGGTTCTGGGCGCCCACGAAGACGAGGAGGGACATGGCTACTCCGGCGTTCGATCCTGCCCGCAGCTTTGCGCGAGTCCCTGTCCCTGCGCCAGATGGCCCCGGACCTCAGGACTGGCCGAGAATGGCCCGCCACCCCGGCTCGCCGATAGTTTGCAGCCGTGCCGCTGCGAGGGACGCGTCGGCGTCCAGCAGGCGTACATCGCTGCCGGGGAGGCTGGCGCGGATTGCCGCCGGAATGGCGGGATGGAGGCGCAGCACGCCGCCGATGAAGCCGATGGGAAGCTCGCCGATGCGCGCAACGAGGGCCTTGCCGAGCAGGGCCAGTTCAGCCCCGGCCTGCTCGAGAATCATGAGCGCGGAGGGATCGCCCTCCTCCGCCGCGCGGGCCACGGCAGTGGCAAGCGTGCCGATGCGGCCGCGATCGCCGCCATAGACGAAGCTGCGGACATCCTGCCAATCCTTGCCCCCGACACCCGCCAGCAGGTGCCGGGCGAGCGGCTCGACCTCGGTGAAGGAGCCGGTGTGATCGAGGCTGCGATAGATCCGGTCGAGGGCGCGGAGGGCGATCCAGCTGCCGGAACCGGCGTCGTCGATGAGGATTCCGCGGCCGCCGACGCGGGTGATGCCGGTTTCGGACCAGTGAAGACCGATGGAACCCGTGCCGGCGGAGACGAGGTGGCCCTCGCCCGGAGCAAAATTCTCTATGTATGCCAATGAGATATCGTCGACCAGCAGCACCGCGGCGGGGTCGATGTTCAGCGTCGCGGCGGCAAGCTGGCGGAGGTCGTCGGCGGCGGGCGGGCCGTAGCCGGTGAGGCCGGCGGTGAGACTGACGGGGCGGAGCCCGGCATCGGCAAGGGCATCGGCAATGCTGCCCAACACATTGGTAAACTTCAGCTTTTCAGCAGGATTGAAGACGTGGGCCGAGGCGCCGGCGGCGGCTCCTGAGCGGATGGCGGTGCCATCGGCGGCGCAGGCAGTCCAGCGCGAGGCGGTACCGCCGACATCGAGGCCAATGTGAACTTCTGCAGTCATTCCGGCACGATCCGTTTGCTTTCCGTTACCACTAGCGCGGAACCTTCAGCACCCTGACGGCAGATTCGCTGCGCTGGATGTAGTCATGCGCATCCGCCTGCCGGCCGAGCAGCAGCAGGAACAGCATGTCGGTCAGCATCAGCTGCGCGTCGCGCGAGGTGATGGCCGATGAGCGGACGCGTTCCTCGTCGGCGACGGTGAAGAGTTCGATGTCGGCCAGCTCGCGCAACGGGTTGGGCTGGAGGCCCGTGACCGAGATGACCCGCGCGCCGCGCTCGCGCGCCAGTTCGGCAACCCGGAGGGTCTCGACGCTGCGCCCGGAGTGCGAGAGCGCGAAGATGAGATCGGAACTGCCGAGGGTGGCCGCGTTGGAAATCTGGATGTGGGTGTCGCTGTCGAGCAGCACGATGCGGCCGAGCTTCAGCAGCTTGAACGAAAAGTCCTTGGCGACCAGGGACGAGGCCCCTACCCCGGCGAGCTGGACACGGCGGGCGGTGGTGAGCGCATCGAGCGCGGCATCCATGCGCTCCTGGGTGTTCGCCGCGGCAGTTTCGCGCATGGCGAGCAGTTTGCTGCCGATCAGCTTCTGCACCAGCGTGAGCTGGGTGTCGCCCGCCTCGATGGTGCCGTGGATGACGCCGGCCGGCGAATGGCCCTCCAGCGTCTTGGCCTTGTTCACCGCCAGCTTGAGCTGCTGGTAGCCGGGAAAGCCGAGCTTCTGGCTGAACTTGACGACGCTCGACTGGCTGCGGCCCGTCGCCGCGGCCAGGGCAGCCGAAGACAGCGTGAGCATGCGCTCGGGATGGTCGATGATGAACTGGGCAATCTGCCGATCGGCCGCCGTCATCGTCTCCATCTGGGCCGCCAGCAGCTTCAGCACCGACATCGCTCACCTCCCTGTTGAGATTGGAATACAAAATTCCAAGGCGCGTTGACAGTAGGAATATTCACTCCTAGCATTCCTCCAATTCCTGAGTGAAGGCTTATGGCGAACAGCACCCTGATCGCGGAACTGGAGCACCTCGTTTCCGAGGCACGCAATCCCCGCACCGTCGAGATCGACCTGATGTCCACGGCGGACATCCTTGCTGCAATGAATGCCGAGGATGCCGGCGTGGCCGAGGCGGTGCGCAAGGTTCTGCCGCAGGTGGCGCAGGCCGTCGACAGCATCGTCACCGCATTCAAGGCCGGCGGGCGGCTCATCTATATCGGCGCCGGCACCAGCGGGCGGCTAGGCGTGCTCGACGCCTCCGAATGCCCGCCGACCTTTGGCGTTCCCGAAGGCATGGTGGTCGGCCTGATCGCCGGCGGCGACCGCGCCCTCCGGCATCCGATCGAAGGCGCCGAGGACGATCCGTCCCAGGGGCGCGGCGACCTCGAAGCCGTCAATGCGTCCGCCCGCGACGTGGTGGTGGGGATCGCCGTCAGCGGCCGCACCCCCTACGTGATCGGCGCGCTGGAACATGCCCGCGGCATCGGCGCGACCACGGTTGCGCTCTCGTGCAATCCCGGCTCGGCCATTGCCGCCCTCGCCGACATCGCCATCTCGCCGGTGGTCGGTCCTGAAGCGCTGACCGGCTCGACCCGGCTCAAGTCCGGCACCGCCCAGAAGCTGGTGCTCAACATGCTGACCACCG
>JAEZHZ010000261.1 GCA_023436745.1 Pseudomonadota bacterium
CCCTGGAAGAACCGCGATGCCACGAAGCTCTCGAGCGAGAACGAGAACGAGCAGGCGAGCGAGCCCAGCATGAACACGAAAATGGCGAGCCGGAAGATGTTCTTGGCGCCGTACCGGTCCGCCATCCAGCCGCTGATCGGTATGAAGATGGCCAGCGCCACAAAATAGGCGGTGAGCGCCAGCTTCAGCGCAATGGGCTCGCTGCCGATATCCGTCGCGATCGCCGGCAGCGACGTCGCGATGACGGTCGAGTCCATCTGTTCCATGAACAGGGCGACCGCCAGGATGAGGGGTGTGATGCGGACCACGTCGAGCCGGATGGGAATCGGGATACCAGAACAGGTAACCGCCCCAACTATCGAGTGACGCGGCAGGATGCGCAAGTCGACATAGGTGGCACGCACTCTGCGCACCTATGCAAGCCAATTCGCCGGTGCTAATGACCCTCGCCAACCTGAACCCGCCGAGTCATTCCCGCGGGTTCTTTTCCATTATCCCTGGTTCACACCGGAAGGCAGGAAGGGTCTGGCCTTGGCGAAGATCATTACCACCATCACTGGCGACGCAGCGCTTACTTTCGACGACGTGCTGCTGCAGCCCGCCCGCTCTGACATCCTGCCGACCGAGACCGACATTTCCACCTATGTCACCAAGGACATAGCGCTCAATCTTCCCATCCTGTCCTCGGCAATGGACACGGTCACCGAAAGCGGCATGGCCATTGCGATGGCCCAGGCCGGCGGCATGGGCGTCATTCACAAGAACCTCACCGCCGCCGAACAGGCCGAGCAGGTCCGGATCGTGAAGAGCTTCGAGTCGGGCATGGTGGTGAACCCCATCACCATCGGTCCGGAGGCCACTCTCGCCGATGCGCTCGGCCTGATGCAGCATAGCCGCATCTCCGGCATTCCGGTGGTTGAGAATGGCGGCCGCGGCGGCCGCATCACCGGCAAGCTGGTCGGCATCCTCACCAATCGCGACGTCCGCTTCGCCTCCAATCCCAATCAGCCCGTCTCCGAGCTGATGACCCACAACAACCTCATCACCGTGCGCGAAGGCGTCTCGAAGGACGAGGCCAAGGTGCTCCTGCACCGCCACCGCATCGAGAAGCTGCTGGTCGTCGATGAGGACTACCGCTGCATCGGCCTGATTACCGTCAAGGACATCGAAACGGCCCAGCTCAACCCGAATGCCGTCAAGGACGATCACGGCCGCCTGCGTGTGGCAGCCGCGTCCACCGTGGGTGACAACGGCTTCGAGCGCTCGCTGGCGCTGATCGAGGCTGGCGTCGATCTGCTGGTGATCGACACCGCCCATGGCCATTCCGTCCGCGTCGCCGAGGCCGTCGAGCGCGTCAAGCGCGAGAGCAATTCCACCCGCATCGTCGCCGGCAACGTCGCGACCGCCGAAGCCACCAAGGCGCTCATCGATGCGGGCGCCGATTGCGTCAAGGTCGGCATCGGGCCGGGCTCCATCTGCACCACCCGCATCGTCGCCGGTGTCGGCGTGCCGCAGCTGGCAGCAGTCATGTCCTGCGCCGAGGAAGCCGATCGCCAGGGCATTCCGGTCATCGCCGATGGCGGCATCAAGTTCAGTGGCGACCTGGCCAAGGCTCTCGCCGGCGGCGCCAGCTGCGTCATGGTGGGCTCGCTTCTCGCGGGCACCGACGAGGCGCCCGGCGAGGTGTTCCTCTACCAGGGGCGCTCCTACAAGTCCTACCGTGGCATGGGCTCCGTCGGGGCCATGGGTGCCGGCTCTGCCGACCGCTACTTCCAGCAGGATGTGCGCGACCAGATGAAGCTGGTTCCCGAAGGCATCGAGGGGCAGGTGCCCTACAAGGGGCCGGTCAACGCCGTGATCCACCAGCTCGCCGGTGGTCTCCGGGCAGCCATGGGCTACACCGGCGCCCACACCCTCAAGGACTTCCGCGAGAACTCCACCTTTGTGAGGATCTCGGGCGCCGCCCTGAGCGAAAGCCATGTCCACGACGTGACCATCACGCGCGAAGCCCCCAACTATCGCAGCGGTCGCTAGTTACCCGGCTCCCGCGGCGGCAAGTGCGGAGGGAGCGCCGGCATTTTCCGCCGGGCGGTACGCAAAGCGCAGGGTGAAGGTCGATCCTTGGCCTTCCACGCTGCGCACTTCCACCCGCCCGCCGTGCAGCTTCATGATCTGGGCGACGAAGTTGAGCCCTATCCCGGTGCCCGGCACGCCCTCTGCGGTCCGCGCGCGGAAGAATCGCTCGCTGATGAACTCCATCTCGTCGGCGGGAATGCCCACGCCGCGGTCCTCGACGCTGATCACCACGTCGTCGCCCTGCCGCTCGCCGCGGATCAGCACCACCGTGCTATCGGGCGAATACTTGAGGGCGTTCGAGACAAGGTTGTGCACCGCCTGCTCCAGCAGGGTCGAGTCCGCCATCGCTGTCCGCGGCAGCCGGTCCAGCGCACACTCTATGCGCTTCTGGTCGTCGTCCGGCTGATACTCGCAAACCACTCCGATCATCTTGTGCAGGTCGCAGGGGCGCGGATTGAATCCGATCTCGCCCTGCTCGAGCCGCGCCGCGTTGAGCGTGCTCTCCATCAGCCGGGTGAGCCGCTGGCAGGCGGTCCGGATCTTGGTGACGCGGTTCGTAATTTCCTCCGCCGTCATGGCTGCGCCGCGCCGCAGCATCCGCTGGGCACTCGCATCGATGATCGACAGTGGCGTGCGGAACTGGTGCGACACGACCGAGGTGAACGCCCGGTGCAGCCGCGAGACTTCCCGCTCGTGCTGCAGCGCCGCTTCGGCGCGTACCATCGTCCGCAGGCCCCGCACGACGATGATGGCGACCAGCACCCCTGCTGCAAGCGTGGCCAGCAGGTAGCCGATTACTTCGAACAGGATCTGCCGGCGGCTTTCGCGAACCGTCGCCTGCCGGCTGCGTCCGTCCAGCATCCCGGCATTGGCGAAGTCGCGCATGGTCAGCGCCATCGCCTGGGCGGTGGCGTGGAGCCCCGCGATCTCGGTGCGGTCGACCTGCCGCAGGCTGGCCAGGTCCGCCCGGTGTGCATCCAGCATCGCACGCATGCCGGCAACCTCGTCGTCATAGCCATGGCTGCGACGCGGACCGTCATCTGCCCCTCTTCGAACAAGCGCACGCGGCTGTCGAGCAGGTCATATCGCAGCACCACTTCGTCAAGGGGCACGCGCCCTGCCTCGA
>JAEZHZ010000346.1 GCA_023436745.1 Pseudomonadota bacterium
TGAGACGGGGGCGGGTTCCTGCCGGCGGCAGGACCCGCCCCCTTTATGTCAGAGGCTCGACGGGTGATCCGCGGGTGGCTCGTCGCGATCCGGAAACGGCGCCTGCCCGGGCGGGAAGGTCGGGTTCTGCCCGGGGCTGTCGGGCTCGACCGGCACGGTTTCCCGGTCGGGATCGGTGGGAGACGGGCCCATGGGCGGCACTGGGCCGGGGCCGGTAACGTCGGCAGGATCAGGATGGCTGGATTGCGTCCGCATGGGCTACTCCTTTTGCCGGAGCAACCGTCTAGATCAGTTGGAGTTCCCGCTTCGGCTCCCGACAGGAGAAGGTGATGATCGAACGCGATCCGGCAACGTTGGCGGCCCTGTTCCTCGAGGCCCAGAACCAGGTCTATCCCGATGCACTGGCCGAACTTCGTGCCGGCAGCAAGCGAAGCCACTGGATGTGGTTCGTGTTTCCGCAGCTTGTCGGGCTGGGCCGCAGCGAGATGGCACAGCGCTACGGACTTGCGGGGCCTGGCGAGGCGCGCAGCTATTGCGGCCACGCCGTTCTCAGGGCGCGGCTGGTGGAGTGTACCGAGGCGGTGCTGCTCCACGGTCCCGACAGCGCGGCACCGCGCTCGCTGAACCAGATCTTCGGCTCCCCCGATGATCTGAAGTTCCACTCCTCGATCACCCTGTTCCAGTACGCCGCGCCGGAACTCGAGGTGTTCCAGCGGGCACTCGCCGCCTTCTTCGATGGCGAGAAGGACGACAGGACGCTGCGGCTGCTGACGGCGTGACCGGCGGGCGCTAGTCGCAGGCTATCCTGTCCGGATGGCAGAAGATCTCGAAACCATCGTCGCGGGCCACGCCCACCAGGGTGATTCCGGCAGCTTCGGCTGCCTCTATGGCGCGATTGGTCGGCACGGAGATCGCCGCGACCATCGGAAAGCCGGCGATTGCCGCCTTCTGGATCAGGTCGATGGAGATGCGGCTGGTGAGCAGCAGCACGCCGGGCGCCGTGTGCGAGGCGGCCATGGCGCCGATGAGCTTGTCGAGGGCGTTGTGCCGGCCGACATCCTCGCGCACCAGCAGGTGCCCCTGCCGCGGATGCCACAGCGCCGCGGCATGGACGCCCCGCGTCGATGCGTTCAGCACCTGCAGCGCCCTGAGGTCGGCGACCGCCTGTCGAAGGGCCGTGGCGGCGACCACAAGGCTGGAGCCGACCTGCGGCAGCGCACGGACCGCCTGCTCGAGGCTCTCTATCCCGCACAGGCCGCAACCGGTGGGCCCGACCATCTGGCGGCGGCGCGCGAGCATGGCGCGGGCCTTGTCCTCCGCGATCCAGTGGCGCACCTCTATGCCCTGTTCATGGGCGAGCACTTCGCTGCGCTCGATGTCGCCGGCGCCGCCGACGATCCCCTCGCTGACGAGGTAGCCCAGGCCAAAATCGACCAGGTCCGCCGGAGTGGCCATCATCACGGCAAGCGTGGTGCCGTTGCAGACGATGGCGACGGGCTGCTCCTCCGGCACGGAGCGATGGTGCGGCTCGGCATGCTCCCGCACCCGGAGCGGCCGCACATCGTGCAGCACCTCGAAGGGGGCGCTCATCACACGATCCCCGGCTCGGGCTTCAGCATGCGCACCGGCACCGACTTGGCGGCGGGAACGAAGCTGCGCTCGGCATGCTGGTAGAGCGGGATCAGGGCGTTGGCTTCGGGATAGTAGGCGCCGACACAGCCTGCCGGAATGTCGTAGGGCACGACCTTGAAGCCGTGCATCCGGCGGTCAACGTGATCGTCTGCGACGGTCTGCATGCCGACGAGTTCCCCTTCCTCGAGCCCCAGCCGGTCGATGTCGCCGCGGTTCATCAGCACCACCATGCGCGTGCCCTCGATGCCGCGGAAGCGATCGTGGTACCCGTAGACGGTGGTGTTGAACTGGGCGTTGCTCCTGAGCGTGATCAGCCGGAGCACCTTGTCGTCCGTACCCGCATCGAAGCTGGCATGTAGGGCCTGCGGCACCTTGAAGTTGGCCTTGCCGGTATCGGTCTTCCACACCCGCTCACGCGCCGCGATCGGCTTGGGAAAGCCGCCGGGCTCGTTGATGCGCCGGTTGAAGCCCGTGAACATGTCGGGCCAGGTGGCCTCCATCGCGTCGCGCACCCTGGCGTAGTCGCCGACCCAGGCGTCCCAGTCGACGCTCGACTCACCCGGGACCGTCGCCTTGGCGAGGTGGGCCACGATCCACGGCTCGGACCGCAGGTGCTCGCTTGCGGGCTCCTGCATGCCGCGCGACTTGTGAAAGACGCTGGTGGAATCCTCCATGGTCACCAGCTGTTCCCCGCTCGCCTGCCGGTCGATCTCGATCCGGCCGAGGCAGGGCAGCAGGTAGGCGACATCGCCGCAGAACAGGTGCGAGCGGTTGAGCTTGGTGGCGATCTGCACCGTCAGCCGCATGCCGGTCCAGTTGGCTTCCATCACCTCGCGGTCGGGCACGGCGCGAAGGAAGTTGCCGCCGAGCCCGACAAAGGCATCGACCTCCCCGGCAACGATGGCCTGGCAGGCTTCCACAGTGTTGTACCCCTTCTCGCGTGGCGGCTCGAAGCGGAAGAGTTCGGCCATGCGGTCGAGCGGCACCAGTTCCGGCTTCTCGGCAATGCCGACCGTGCGCTGGCCCTGCACGTTGGAATGGCCGCGCACCGGGCAGATGCCGGCGCCCCGCCGCCCGATATTGCCGCGCAGCAGCAGCAGGTTGGTCAGCATCTGCACCGTGTCGATGCCGAGCCGGTGCTGGGTCAGCCCCATGCCATAGACCCCGATGACGTTCTCGGCCGTGGCATAGATGCCGGCGGCGACTTCGAGATCCTGCCGGGAAATGCCGCCCTCGTGTTCGATGTCGGCCCAGTTCTGCGCCCGCACATAGGCCTCGAACGCCTCGAGACCGGCGGTGTGCCCGGCGATGAAGGCGGTGTCGAGCACGCGCTGCCGGCCGGCCTCGCGAGCCTCGTCATCGAGCGCAAACAGCGCCTTGCACATGCCCACGAGCACGGCGATGTCGCCGCCGGCGCGAACCTGATGGTAGAGCGTGCTGATGCGCGTCTCGTCCGGGGTCAGCATCTGCACCGGGTTCTGCGGGTCGACGAACCGTTCGAGCCCGCGCTCGCGCAGGGGGTTGAAGGTGATGATGGTGGCGCCGCGCTTCACCGCGTCCTTGAGCTGGTGCAGCATGCGCGGGCTGTTCGAGCCGACGTTGTGGCCGAAGAACAGGATGGTGCTGACGTGGTCGAAATCCTCGAGGCGCACCGTGCCGACCGGCACCCCGATGGTTTCCGGCAGCGCCACCGACGTGGTCTCGTGGCACATGTTGGAGCTGTCGGGCAGGTTGTTGTTGCCGTAGATGCGGGCGAACAGCTGATACATGAAGGAGGTCTCGAGCGAGGCGCGACCGGAGGTGTAGAACACGGCGCGCCGCGGATCGCGGCTGCGGATGGCGGCGAGTTCACGGCCGATCTCGGCCATGGCGTCGGCCCAGTCCACCGCCTCGTAGCGGTCGGTCTCGTGATTGTAGCGCAGCGGATGGGTCAGCCGCCCTTCGTTCTCGAGGTCATGGTCGCTCCAGCGCCGCAGCTCGGCCAGCGTATGGCGCACGAAGAAGTCCGGGGTGGTGCGCCTCGGGGTGATCTCGAAGAAGGTAGCCTTCGCCCCGTTCTCGCAGAATTCGGCTGCGTGCGGCGGGTTGGGCTTCGCCCAGGCGCAGCTGACGCACATGAAGCCGTCCTGCTTGTTCTGCCGGGCGAGTTCGGCGGCGGCGCCGGGCACCCCCTGCTTGAACATGTGGCGGGCCACCGATTTCATGGAGCCCCAGCCGCCCGCGGGCCCCTTGTACTCGCGTATCTTTTCCTTGCGGGCCATGCCTGTCTCCCCTTGTCATGGGCTGAATGCGACCTTTGGGGTTCAGTTCCACCCGCAAGGACAGGGCAGGCCGTGGCCGCAGGGCCTTCGGCAGACAGGCGCGATGGGCGGACATGCTTAAGCACCGCTTAAGGGCTGTCTCACTAGTGTGAGTGGCCCTTATATTCGGACTACCATACATGACCCCCACTCTTCGTGGCGCAAGCGTATCCGGCGTCGCTCGGCTCTCCATCCGCTCCCTCCTGCTCAGTCTCGCAATTGTTCCCCTGACTGCCCTGATCGTGCTTGCGTGCTTCCAGATCGCCGGCGTGGTCGAACAGTACCGGGCCCTCGAACGTGCCCGGCTGGTGCAGCAGATCGCCGCCGCCGGCGCTGCCCTGTCGCAGGCGCTGCCGGCCGAACAGCTCACCACTGATCTATCCAGGCTGACCGAAATGCGGGCCGCCACGGATCGGCTTTTCGTCGGCGTCGCCGATGCCCATGCGCAGCTGCTCGCCCGCAACATCTCCGACGAGACCATCGACCGGCACGCCGACTTCATCCGCGACAGCGAAGCGCGGATCGCACCCTTCCGCACAGACGGAGAACGTGGCGTGGCTGGGTCGAGCGCCGCCCTTGCGATGCTGCAGCCGATTGCAGCCGCTGGCATCGGCCTCGTCGACGCCGGCGCGCGCACGGTGGACGATCTCGAGCTCTCCCGCTTCATGCAGGGCCTCTACGCGCTGATGCAGACTTCGGACGCCGGCATGATGGAGCGCAACATCGGGCTGAGCTACATCGCCGATGGGCAGGTGACGACCCCGATGTTCACCATCGCCATCCATTCGCGCGACCTGCGCCAGGCGCACGCGGCGGCACTGGACTTCCTGCCGGACGAGATACTCGAACCCTATCGCGCCTTCCTCGCCGGACCCCACGAGCGGACGCTCGAGACGGTGCGCGCCGGCCTTTATGCCAATTCCTCCAACTCCGCCGCCCGCGCGGTCGGCGCTGCGGGGTGGAACGAAGCAGCCGACCAGCGCATGGCTGTCATGGGCGCCACGATCGAGGCGGCCGTCACCGGGCTCGAGGCACTGGCCGATGCCCGCAAGACCGCCGCGGGCAACACCATCCTGCAACTGTGCGGCATCGTCGCCGCGCTGGTGGCGCTGGTGGCCGGGCTCTGCTTCTTTGCCATCCGCAGCATCTCGCGGGCCCTGCGCAGCATTTCGGGCCGCATGGCCAGCCTGGCCGAGGGCGATGTCACCAGCCCCATCCCGTTCGGCGACCGCCGCGACGAGATCGGCGACATGGCCCGGGCGGTGGAAGTGTTCCGCCAGAACCGCGAGCAGGTCGAGCGGCTCGACAGCGACCGTGAGGCGGCCCGCCAGCTCGAAGCTGAGGAACAGGCGCTGCGCAACGACCTTCAGGGCGAAGTGGCCCGCGTCGTCGCTGCGGCGGTGGACGGTGACTTCACCGCCCGCATCACCCGCCGCTATGACAAGGCCGAACTCGACCAGACCGCCGAGTCGGTCAACCACCTGATGGAAACGGTGGACCTGGGCGTCGCCGAGACCGCGGAGGTCCTGGCCGCCGTTGCCAATGCCGATCTGACGCGGCGCATGCGGGGCGAGTACCGCGGCGCCTTCGCCCGCCTCAAGGCGGACACCAACGCCCTGGCCGACAAGTACAGCGACATCGTTGCCCAGCTCCGGGCAGCCTCGTCGGGCATCAAGTCCGCCACGGGCGAACTGCTCTCGGGCGCCAACGATCTCGCCGAGCGCACCAGCCGCCAGGCGGCGGCGATCGAGGAAACCTCGGCAGCCATGGAGCAGCTTTCCGGCACCGTGGCCGACAATGCCGGCAAGATCGACCAGGCGGCGAACCGCACCCGCGTGGCGGCTCAGCTCGCCAGCGAGGGCGGCCAGGTGATGACCGACGCCAACCAGGCGATGGAACGGATCACGCAGTCGTCCGCCAAGATCTCGAACATCATCGGCATGATCGACGACATCGCGTTCCAGACCAACCTGCTCGCGCTCAACGCCTCGGTGGAGGCGGCCCGCGCCGGCGATGCCGGCAAGGGCTTCGCGGTGGTGGCGGTCGAGGTGCGCCGGCTGGCCCAGTCGGCGGCGCAGGCCTCCAGCGAGGTCAAGATGCTGATCGAGCAGTCTGCGACCGAGGTCACCAGCGGCTCCCGGCTCGTCTCGCTGGCGGCCGACAAGCTGCAGGCGATCCTGACCACGGTCGAGGAGAACAACGAGCTGATGAAGGCCGTGGCGGTCGCCAGCGCCGAACAGACGGGCGCCATCGCCGAAGTGTCCACCGCCGTGCGCAGCATGGACGAGATGACCCAGCACAATGCGGCGCTGGTGGAGGAAACCAACGCCGCCATCGAGCAGACCGAGGCCCAAGCCGAGGGGCTCGACCGCATCGTCGCGATCTTCAGGGTCGCCGATGCATCCCGCCCGGCATCGAGAGCCGAGGCACCGGAGCAGGCGCCTGCCGCTGCGCCCGCCCGCGGCATCAAGGGCCTGCAGGAGCGGGTGAAGGGCGCCGCCCGCGTCTATCTCAGCCGCGGCAATGCGGCGATCAAGGATGACTGGAGCGAGTTCTAGCCACTCGCGACCCTCTCTGAAGCACGAACGGCAGGCCCTCGCGCCTGCCGTTTCCTATTGGCGGGCTGCCTCGGGTTCGGTGCGCAGGATCCGGTCCATGGCTTTGCCCTTGGCCAGCTCGTCGACCAGCTTGTCGAGATAGCGGATCTCGCGCATCAGCGGCTCCTCGATGTCTTCGACCCGCACCCCGCAGATCACGCCCGTGATCAGCCTTCGCGCCGGGTTGAGCCGTGGGGCCTCGCCGAAGAAGTCCTCGAAACTGGCGTCGAGCCGGGCTTCGAACTGCTGCTGGTCGTAGCCGGTGAGCCATCGGATGATGGTGTCGACCTCGTCCTTGCTGCGGCCCTTCTGCTCGGCCTTGGCGATGTAGTGCGGATAGACGCTGCCGAAGCTGACGGCGTAGATGCGGTGGGCCATGGTCCGTCCTCCCTCCCGAGAACCCCGATCCTACTCCCCACTGCCCGTCCCGAAAAGCAGGGACGATCTCCGACAAACCGCACGGGGTCGACGATTTGTCACTATTGCCCCGCGCCGGAGCGCGTAGGTACGGGGGGTCTACGTCCAGGGCGTTCGAGATGACCGACAGCCCCGATCCATCCGCCAGCCGGCCCCATCATCCGCTGCTCACCCTGGTAGGGCTGACCCTCGGGCTCGGCGCCATCCTGGTGCTGCTGCTGGCGCTGTTCATCCTGCCTTCGCTCAGGAGCGGCGCGTCCGACCTGCCGGTCGGGCTCGTCGGATCGCCCGCCGCGATCAGCGCGCTGCAGGAAGACCTCGCCGAAGGCGTGCCCGGCGCCTATGTCGCCCGCACCTATGCCAGCGAGGATGACCTTCGCGCCGCCATCGAGGCGCGGGAGGTGGTCGGAGGGCTCGTCATTTCCGATACCGGGCTCGACGCGCTGGTCACGAGCGCCGGCTCGGCGGTCATCGCCGCTGCCCTCGGCAACACCGCGGCCGAACTCGCCGCCGCTGCCGGGTTGCCCCTGAACGTGATCGACGTCGTGCCGTTGCCGGCCGCGGACCCATCCGGCATCGGCATCGGCGGCCTGACCTTTCCCCTCGTATTCGGCGGCATCGTGCCCGTGGTTGCCTTCAAGTCCGCCTTTCCGCACCGCGATGGCTGGCGGCTCGCCGGCATTGTCCTCACCTCGGTGGTCAGCGGGCTGATCGTTGCGGCGGTGCTCCAGTTCTGGTTCGGCAGCATAGTCGATGCCTTCTGGCCGGTCGCCGGCGCCATGGCGCTCGGCGTCGCCGCCATGGCGCTGCCGCTTGCTGGCCTCCAGCAGGTGTTCGGCGGCGCCGGCTTCACCATCGGCGCGATGGTGATGATGTTTCTCGGCAATCCTCTCGCCGGCATCGCCACCACCGGCGCCTGGCTGCCGACGGAGCTGGGCCTTGTCGGCCAGCTGCTCCCGCCCGGCGCAACCGGCACGCTGGTTCGCTCGGCCGCCTATTTCGACTGGGCGGGCGGCGGTGGGTCCGCCATCACGCTGGTCGCCTGGATCGTGATCGGCCTCGTGCTCACCGCCGTGGGGTTGATGCGCGGCAAGCCCGTCGATCCCATGGAGGACTGAGCGGCGCCTTGCCCCCGGCAAGTCACGCATCCGCTCCCCCTCGGAGGCGTTTGGACTAATACTGGTCCTGGCCGAGCCGCGGACGCCGGAGGTATCATGAGCACCTCGTTCCAGATCGACCGTGCACTGGTCCTGACGATCCTCACCGTCGTGGGCCTGGCGCTGGCGACGCTGGCGTTCCTGCCGCAGCTCGGGGATGCCGCCCCCACCATTTCGCTTGTCGGCCTGTTGCTTGCCTATGTGGCAGGCGGCCTGCCGGCAGCGGCGCGGGCGTTGTCCACCTTGTGGACCCAGCGGATTCTCGACATCGACCTGTTGATGGTGGTCGCGGCGATCGCCGCCGCCGCTGTCGGCGCGCCCTTCGAGGGGGCGGTCCTGCTGACCCTGTTCAGCATCTCGAACACACTCGAGGAGCGGGCGCTGGGCCGGGCCCGCAGGGCCATCGAGGCGCTGATGGACCTGCGCCCCGAAACGGCGCTGCTCAAGGGTCCGGACGGCACCGTCTCCGAAGTCCCTGCCGCGGAGCTCAAGGTCGATGACGTCGTGGTGCTGCAGCCCGGCGCCCGCGTGCCCGCGGACGGCGTGATCGTCAGCGGCCATGGTTCGCTCGACGAGGCCAACATCACCGGCGAATCCCTGCCTGTCGGCAAGCAGCCGGGAGCGCAGGTCTTCGAGGCGACGGTCAATCTGGACGGCGTGCTCGAGGTCGCGGTCACCAAGACGGTGGAGGAAAGCACCGTTGCCCGCATGATCGCGCTCGTCACCGAGGCGCAGGCGGCCAAGGCACCGTCCGAGCGCTTCAGCGCCTGGTTCGGGCAGCGATACACGGTGGCGGTGATGGTCGGCGCCGTCCTCGCCTTCGCGGTCTTCTACTGGCTGGACGGTAACTGGCACGAGGCCCTCTACCGTTCCGCCACCCTGCTGGTCGCGGCCAGCCCCTGTGCCATCGTGATCTCGGTGCCGGCGGCCATCCTGTCGGCCCTGTCGGCGGCCGCTCGCGCCGGCGTGCTGTTCAAGGGCGGGGCATCGCTCGAAACCCTGGCCGAGGTCGACACCTTCGCCTTCGACAAGACGGGCACGCTCACGACCGGCAAGGCAAGGGTCACCGGGGTGGTGGCGCTCGATGGCGACGAGGCGGGCTTCCTGGGGCTCGTCGCAGGGCTCGAGGCGAATTCCGAGCACCATAGCGCCGCCGCCATCCGCCAGGAGGCTGCCGAGCGCCACGTTGCTCCGGTCCCCATGCGGGACGTCATCACCCGGCCGAGCGCGGGCGTGGTCGGGGAGGGCGACGGAGGGCAGTTCTGGGCCGGCAATGCTCGGCTCGCCGAGCAGATGGGTGCATCCATCGACGATCCGAGGCTCGAGGCGCTGGCCGCCGACACCCAGTCCGTCATCTATGCCGGTGTTGGCTCCCGGGTCCTGGGCGCGGTGACCATCGCCGACCAGGCCCGCGCCACCTCTGCCGAGGCTCTGGCCAGCCTCCGCGCCGGAGGCGTCCGCAGGATCGTGATGATGACCGGCGATCGCCGCCCGGTGGCCTTGCGGATCGGGGAGGAACTCGGATTGCGGCCGGAGGAGATCCACTCCGACATGTTGCCCGAGGACAAGGTGCGCCTCGTGGGCGAACTGGCGTCCGGGGGCAAGGTCGCATTCGTCGGCGAGGACGCCACGCGGGCTGCGGCGGCGAGGAGCAAGGTGGCCTTTGTCGGGGACGGCGTGAACGATGCAGCGGCGCTGGCCCGCGCCGATGTCGGCATTGCCATGGGGGCGGCCGGATCCGACGTTGCGCTCCAGGCATCGGACGTCGCCCTGTTGTCCGAGGACATGGGCCGCCTCGCCGAAGCCCACCGGCTGGCGCGGCGCACCGCCCGGATCATCCGGCAGAACCTCACCTTCGCCATGGGCGCCATGGCGATCCTGGTCATCGGCGGATTGTTCTTCGACCTGTCCCTGCCGCTGGCGGTGATCGGTCATGAAGGCGGCACTGTGCTGGTGGTGCTCAACGGACTGCGCCTGCTGAGCGACCCGATCCGTCGCGGCGGAGCCACCCCGCAGAAGCCGGCTCGGCCCCGCGCCGGCGCCGAGCCGGATGGCGCTGGCACCGCCTATCCCCAGGGCGTGCCCGGCCCGGCGGGCTGATGGCCCCCGCACGAAATGTCGCTGCGGGCGGCGCTTGCGCCGCCGCGGGAGATGTGAGACTTACCGCCTGCTTTCGGTTCCGCCAAATGCACGGCGGATTAAAAGGGAACACGGTGCGGATTACCCATCAGGGGCCAAAACCGAGGCTGCCCTCGCAACTGTAAGCGGCGAGTGACCGGCACAGCGCCACTGACCCAGCGGGTCGGGAAGGCTGCCGGACGCATCCGAGCCGCGAGCCAGGAGACCTGCCAGAGCGACACCATGAAGCCGGGCGAGGTGCCCCGGCGGAGGCAGGCCCATGACGTACCCGTTCCCCGGAACGACCGATCCAGTCCTTGCATCCTGTTCGAGGGATGCAGCGATCCATGCCGCGTGACAGACGCGTTTCCGGCACTCCTGACCACCATCCGGCACAGACCACCGACCTGCTGAGCGCCACCGTCCCGTGTCGCGGGGCGACGCCATGAGCGGCAGGCAGCTCTCACCCGCGGTGCGAATCGCCTGCGGCCTCGTCGCGATGGCAGCGCTGATGCTCGCCGGCTTCCTCCTGCTGCTTGCGCGCGGCACCGTGTTCATCCCGCTCGACGAGGTGGTGCAGCTCCTCGCCGGGGGCAGCGGCTCGCGCGACATTCACCGCGTCATCGTCATTGATGCGCGCCTGCCCAAGGCGCTTGCCGCGGTGCTCGCCGGGGCTGCGCTCGGCGTCGGCGGCGCCATGATGCAGACCCTGTTCCGCAATCCCCTGGCGGACCCCTATGTGCTCGGCGTCAGTTCCGGCGCCATCCTCGGCGCGGCCATCGTCATCCTCGGCAGCTCGGCCACCGGGTGGCTCTCCGGACTGTCGCTGGTGCGCCAGCTCGGCATCACCGGCGCCGCCGTTGCCGGGGCGGCACTGGTCCTGGTGCTGGCGCTCGCCTTTGCCCGTCGCGTGGGCAACCCTGCCACGGTGCTGATCGTGGGCGTGATGTTCGGCTTTCTCTCCGGGGCGCTGGTCGACGTGCTCGTCTACTATGCCGATCCGGAGCGGCTGCAGGGGCTCGCCTCGTTCACCCGTGGGACGGTGCGCGACATCACCTGGAGCGATCTTCAGGTGCTGGCGCCCGCCTGTGTGCTGGTGATCCTTGTCTCGGGGCTGCTCGCCCGGGCGCTCAACATCCTCCTGCTCGGGGAACGCTATGCCGCCACCATGGGCATCAGCGTTCGCCCGGTGCAGTTCCTCGCCCTGGCGGTGGTGGCAGTCCTCGCCGGGGTGGTCACCGCCTATTGCGGCTCCATCGGCTTCATCGGCCTCGCCGCCCCGCATCTGGTGCGCGGTATCCTCGGGCAGTCCGACCACTTCGTGGTGCTGCCGGGCTCGGCGCTTGCCGGGGCGGTGCTGGTGCTGGCGGCCGAGTTCGTCGCCGGCGGCAACGGGCTCACCGACGTGACGCTGCCGCTCAATTCGGTCACTGCCTTCATGGGCGCACCCGTGGTGCTGTGGGTGCTCCTGCGTCGCCGCCGCGAGGCCGGGCAGGTGCCCTCATGAGCGCGGATGGACGTCCCGCCCTCCTGGCGGAAGGACTCGGCGTCGGCTACCGGCGGCGCGGCGGCCGGGCCATCCCGGTTCTCGATGGCATCGACGCGCATCTGCATCCCGGTGAACTGACCTTCCTGCTCGGCCCCAACGGCGCCGGCAAGTCGACCCTCCTGCGCACGCTCGTGGGGAGCCAGAAGCCACTCGCCGGGCGCGTGCTGCTCGGCGGGGATGACCTCGCACGGCTGTCGGCTCGCGAGCGGGCGCGCCGGCTCAGCGTGGTGCTCACCGACCCGGTCGATGTGGGGCTGATGACTGTCCGCACGCTGGTGGCGCTCGGCCGGTCGCCCCATCTCGGCTGGCTTTCCGCCATGACCGGCGAGGACGCCAGGGCCGTCGACTGGGCGCTCGAGGCGGCCGGGGCACGGCAACTGGCCGACCGGCAGGTGCTGGAACTGTCCGACGGCGAGCGGCAGCGCTCGATGATCGCGCGGGCCCTCGCCCAGCGTCCCGCCGTGCTGGTGCTCGACGAGCCCACGGCCTTTCTCGACCTCACCCGCCGCGTCGAGCTGATCGCGCTGCTCCGGCGGCTCGCGAGCGAAACCGGGCTGGCGGTGCTGATGTCGACCCATGACCTCGACCTCGCGCTGCGGACCGCCGACCAGCTGTGGCTGGTTCACCCCGACGGCGGGTTCGAGACCGGGGGCCCCGAGGACCTTGCCGTGGGCGGCTCCATCGCGCGCGCCTATGCCGGGCGCGGGATCGCCTTCGACACGGCAAGCGGCGCCTTCGTGCTCGTCGGAGGCGATGCCGGCGACGAGATCGCCATCGCCGGGTCTGCACCGGTGCTCGACTGGGCCCGTCGGGCCGCACGGCGCGCCGGACTGAGGCCGGTCGACGCGGACGCCAGGGCCACCTGGCGGCTGGGCGTCAGCGAGGATGCGGGGTCCGTGCACTGGACCCTCGAAGGCCCCGGCGGCTCCTGCTCCGGCGTCGGCCTCGCCGGGCTCGTCGCCACCATCAGGACACCTACACCAACCGAAAGGACGATTACCCGATGACCCGAACCATGCTGCTCGCAGCCACTCTTGCGAGCCTGCTGGCAATGCCTGCCCTCGCCACCGAATCCGGCACGGACTGCCCGGTCGAGTTCGAAGCCGGCCGCGACTATTTCCCCGACAAGGTGAGCGCGGAGCATTCCGCCTTCTGGGACATCGCCTATCACGGCAACTACAAGCTGGTGACCGTCGCCGATACCGAGAACGCCGACCCATCCGCCCGGCTCAGCTATGTGCTGGTCCAGTGCGGCACACCGGCTCCGGCGCTCGAAGGCGAACTGGCCGGCGCTCTGGTGGTCGAGGTTCCGATCGCGCGTGCCGTGGTGACCCACCGCAACGCCCTCGCCATGCTCGACGAAGTGGGTGCGGTGCCGAGCGTCGTCGGGCTCACCCGCAATTTCTTCGGGTTCGGCGAGACCGACGCCTGGTATGCCGACATCATCGCCCGCGCCGATGACCCGCAGAATGTCGGCTCGGAATCGGACCTCGACTACGAGATGACGCTGGCGCTGGAGCCCGATGCAATCTTCATGGCCGGCTATGGGCCGGGCTATCAGGAGGTCACCACCGTCGCCGGACGCGGCCTGCCGGCGATCATGGTGTCGAACCGCACCGAGCCCACCCCGCTCGGGTCCTCGGAATGGCTGAAGCTGGTGGCGGCGTTCTATAACCGGGAAGCCGAAGCCAATGCCGCCTTCGGCGTCATCGAGGCCGAGTATGCCGATGTTGCCGCCAGGGTGGCCGACCGGCTCGAAGGCAAGGGCGTCTCTGCCGCCTATGCCTGCCTTGGCGATGATGGTGGCTGCGGCTTCATGTACGCCCACGGCGCCCAGACCCTCAATGGCCAGATCCTCGAGTTGATGGGGGTCGCCAACCCCTTCGCTGCCGGCAACGACCGTCCCAACGGCATGGAGTTCGACTACGAGACGGCGCTGGCGCGCAGCCAGGACGTCGACTTCTTCGTCATCTACTATATCGACAGCCCCAAGGCCCTGGCTGCGGACGAGCGCTACCAGAACGTTCCGGCACTCGCCGATGGCCGCTACGTCATCTCGACAGTGCCCAACTACTATGAGTGCAACGCCGTGACCTATGTGCGGGTCGACCGGCTGGTGCGCGACTACGCGATCGGCATGCTGCCCGAGCTGTTCGAGGGTGAAGAGGGCGTCTGTTTCAGGGCGCCCTGACGGCTCAGGGGGGCGGCCGGCGGGTGATTGTCGCCAGCCGTCCCTCGCCATCGGGCGGCAGCGACAGCGTGATCGTCACCGTCGCCGCATCGGCAATCGCCGGCGCCCGTTCCGGCCATTCGACGAGGATGATTGCCTCGGGCGTGTCGAGCAGTCCGAGTTCGTCGGCCTCGGACGCGTCCGCCAGACGGTAGAGGTCGGCGTGCAGCACCGCCCCGGCCGGCGTGTCATAGGGCTGGACCAGCGCAAAGCTCGGGGAGGGCACGTCGAGCTCCGGGTCCCGTGCGAGGGTGCGGATCACGGCCCGGGCGAGGGCGGACTTGCCGGCCCCCAGCTCGCCATTGAGCGCGACGATGTCACCGGGCCGCAGGCCCCCCGCGAGTTCCGCGCCGAGCCGGTCGGTATCCTCCGGACCCGGCAGGAACCGCTCCTCGCTCATTCGGCGATGCCGGCCATGGCGCTGTCGCGCGGCAGGTTGACGATGATGCGCGAGCCGCGCGGCTCACGCTTTTCCGCCGAGATCGTGCCGCCGTGCAGGTTGACGAAAGTACGCACGATGGAGAGGCCCAGCCCCGCCCCGCGCTGGCGTCCGCCGGCATTGGGCGCATCGAGCCGGGTGAGGATCGCCGATTTCATCTCGTCGGTGAGGCCCGGACCCTCGTCCTCGATCACGAACAGCATGCGCTCGGCGCGGTGGCTGACGGTCAGCCTGATCTCGCCGCCCGGCGGGGAGAAGCGCGCAGCGTTCGACAAGAGGTTGTAGAGCACCTGGACGATGCGGGTGCCGTCGGCGATGAAGGCGGGCATGGATGGCTCGATGTCGACGACGAGGTTGATCGGCGCCTCCCCCGACACTTCCGGGAAGGTGGCCGAGAGCCCGGCCTTGGCCTTGTCGACGAGGCTGGCGACGTCGAGCACCTCGGGGCGGAGCTCGGCAATTCCCGCATCCACCGAGGCAAGGTCCAGGATGTTGTCGATCAGCACGCCGAGGGTCACGGAAGACGCCCGGATGTAGTCGATATACTCACGCTGGCGCGCATTCAGCGTGCCGCCTTCGGTCCCCGCCAGCAGGTCGGCAAAGCCGATGATGTTGGTGAGTGGCGAGCGCAGCTCGTAGGACACGTTCTCGACGAAGGCGTCCTTGAGCCGGTCGGCCGCAACGAGCGCGTCGTTGCGCTCCTTGAGGACGCGCGAATAGCTGGCGCTCTCGGTGACGTCGAGGAAGGTCATCATCGTCTGCCCGTCGGGCAGGCGGGTGATGGCATAGTCGAGCAAGCGCCCGTCGGAACGGTTGATGCGCCCGGTCTGGTCGGAGCGGGTGGGGTTGAGGTCGACGATCGAGCGCTTGAGGTCGCGCCAGATGGCGGCCCCATCCTCGGGAACGGCGCGGGCGGCGGCTTCGGCGATCTGGTCGATATGCGGGTTGTGGCCGAGTTCGTTGGTCGGCAGCTTCCACAGCGCCGACAGGCGCGGATTGCTGAGCGTCAGCCGGCCATTGGTGCCGAACACCGCCACGGCCTCGCTCAGCGCGTTGATGGTTTCGCGCTGGACGTTGCTGAAGGTCTTGTTGGTGGATTCGAGCTTCAGCCGCTCGGTGATGTCCTCGAACACATAGACGACGCCGCCCTCGGGGCCGGCCGGCGCGGTGACGACCTTGATGGTGCGCCCGTCCGGCAGATGCCAGGGCTCTGCCTCGTACGGGGCCTTGCGCGCATAGGATTCAAGATGCCTTGTGCGCCAGGTCTGATAGTCGACCTGGTTGGGCAGCATGCCTTCGGTACGCAGCTTGTCGAGAATGGCGCGCTCGTCGAGCCCGAGGGTGAGGAAGCGCTTGTCGAGGTTCCACAGGGCCGCATAGGCCTGGTTGAACTGCACCAGCTCGCGGCGGGCATTGAAGATGGCGATCGGCGTGCCCAGCGCATCGATGATGCCGCCGATATGGGCATAGCCCCCGGGCGTAGCGGCGGACGCCGGCTCTGCGGGAAGCGGGGAGAAATAGCCGGCGCGACCCTCGCCTACGGCAAACTCCACCAGCTCGAACCGCCCCTTGCCCGGAAAGGTCACCGTGGCGCTGACGGGCTGGCTGCTGCTCCTGCAGGCTTTCAGGTGCTGTTCGAGCGCCGCGGGGTCCAAAAGTTCGGCTGCCGCTCCGTCGCCATTGCCGCGCCCGAGGGTCCTCGCCAGCTCCCGGTAGGCGGTGTTGGCAAACACCAGCTGGTCGTCGCTATTGCGGGCGAAGGCGGGCTTGCCGAGGGCTGAGAGAATGGTGCGGATGTTCGCGAGATCGTCGCCGGCGCTCGCTACATCGGAACGCGTTGGCTGCAGGTGCGCGGGGCGCAGGCGCATGGCGACGCCGCCGCCGAGCACCCAGCCATGGGCACGGATCAGCCGGCCATCCAGCGCCTTGAGCCCGGTATCGAAGGAATGGCCGTCGACGCGGAGCGTCGCGAGCAGTTGCGCCAGCCGGTCGGCCTCGGCATAGGGCAGCCATTTGTCGAAATCGAGTACGGCTTCCGGGTGCCGGCCGGGCGGCAGGATGGCGCTGGCCTGCCCGAGCAGGCGCGGGGCTCCGTTGCCGGTCTCGCTCCACAGGATGGTGACTTCGCGGGTGCCGGAAAGAAGTGCTTCGTACTCGTCGACAAGGGCCCTGAGGCTCGAGATGCGCTCGGCATCGCGACGGCGCTCGGTGCGTGCATCCTTCATGATGCCGCGGACGAAGACGGTGGCGATCAGCGCGAACCCGCCTGCGCCAAGTGCGACGGCGATAGGCACGGCCCCCACCAGGCTTGCGGAGGCAAAACCCTGTGCTGAGGCGGGTACCGCCGTCATCAGGGTAAGGGGGGCGGCACCCAGCGGTGCGAATCCCCAATGCTTCCGGTGCCTGCCCGGCGCCATGACTGCCTCTGTTACCGTTACGCGATGTGTTTTTGGCCGGCCGGACGGCCGGTACGCCTCAACTCGAAAAAGAGGGCAGATACGCACGATCCTTGGAATCGCAGCCCCCGATTGCGGCACGCGTGTCCCATCGCCGCCGAATCACGAAAACCATAGCGAGGCGATGAATCGGCTAACAGAGTCTTAATGTCGGTTCATCGCGGGCAAAGGACTGAAAAGGGACCTTGACCGAGAACGAAGCAGGAACGGCGAGTTTCGCCTCAGTCCGGCCCGGTTGTCCTCTCGCCCAGGTGCTCGGCGCGCAGCGCCGCCATCTGTGCTTCCACCGCCCCCGGCCCGGCGCGGTCGCGCGCTTCACCGGTCGCCGCCAGTGCCGGATCGACCGGCATGTGGGCGCGGCTCCAGCGGCTGATCTGCGCCAGGATGGGCAAGAGCTCGATGCCCTTCTCCGTCAGCGAGTAGACGGCTTTCAGCCGGTGGGAGGGGTCGCCCCTGCGGGTGATGATGCCGGCATCGGTCAGCCGGGCCAGCCGGTCCGCCAGCACGTTGCTGGCAATGCCCTCGTCCGAGGCGAGGAACTCGCGGAAGTGGCGCTTCCCGGCGAACATCATGTCCCGGATGATCAGCAGGGTCCATTTGTCCCCGAAGGTTTCGAGGCCAAGATTGATCGGGCAGCCGGAGCGGAAGGATGGAGCAGTCATGTCACTTGACACTCGCCGATATGGTTGCGAAAAGCAAGTGGTTGCAAAACGCAATCATTGAGGAGGTCCCGATGACTACATTCGTCGTTGCGCATGGTGCCTGGTCGGGCGCCTGGGGCTGGGACAGGGTGGCCGAACTGCTGCGCCGTAGCGGGCACCGGGTGCATGTGCCCACGCTCAGCGGTCTTGGCGAGCGTTCGCACCTGGCGCTGATGCCCATCACCCTCACCACGCATGTCGAGGACCTGGTCAACGAGATGCACTTTCACGACCTCACCGATGTCGTTCTCGTCTGCCATTCCTATGGCGGCTTCGTGGGCACCGGAGTTGCCGAGCGCGCCGCCGCGCGGATCGCCTCCATTGTCTATGTGGATGCGTTCATTCCCGGGGTCGGGGAGTGCTTCGCCGATATCATGGGGGAGATGCCCGAGGGGCCGCTGGTTCCAGCCCCCGAGATCGGCGGCAACGAGTACGCGACGCCCGAAGAGGCCGAACGGGTCGCCCGGCTGAGCACGCCGCAGCCCGTGGGGACCTTCACCGAGAGGCTCAGGGTTACCGGCGCCTATCGCAGGATCGCCCGCAAGTCCTATGTCCTCGCGACCGGATGGGACGGCTTCGGCTCGGTTGCGGCGCCCCTGCGCGCCGATCCGGAATGGCAGGTGCATGAACTGCCCTGCGGCCACGACATTCCCCTGCTGATGCCGAAGGAACTGGCGGACCTGCTGGAACGGGCCTGAAACGAAACCGCCCCCGGAGCGTGTCCGGGGGCGGGGCAATGGTCAGTAGCGGTATTCGCTCGACTTGAACGGGCCTTCGGTCGGCACGCCGATATAGTCGGCCTGATCCCTGGTGAGCTTGGTGAGCTTGGCGCCGAGCTTGGCGAGGTGGAGTTCGGCGACCTTCTCGTCGAGATGCTTGGGCAGCACGTGCACCTTTTTCTCGAGCTTGTCGCCATTGGTCCACAATTCGATCTGCGCCAGCGTCTGGTTGGAGAACGAGGCGCTCATCACGAAGCTCGGATGGCCCGTGGCATTGCCGAGGTTCACCAGCCGGCCCTCGGAGAGCACGATCAGGCGGTTGCCATCGGGCTTCTCGACCAGGTCCACCTGCGGCTTGACGTTGGTCCACTTGAAGTTGCGCAGCGCCGAGATCTGGATCTCGTTGTCGAAGTGGCCGATGTTGCAGACGATGGCCATGTCCTTGAGCTTGCGCATGTCGTCGAGCGTCAGCACATCCTTGTTGCCGGTGGCGGTGACGACGATGTCGGCGCGCGGGGCAGCCTCCTCCAGGGTCACGACCTCATAGCCTTCCATGGCGGCCTGCAGGGCGCAGATCGGGTCGACCTCGGTGACCAGCACGCGCGCACCGGCGCCGCGCAGCGATTCGGCCGAGCCCTTGCCGACGTCGCCATAGCCGCAGACGATCGCCACCTTGCCGGCCAGCATCACGTCGGTGCCGCGGCGGATGGCGTCGACCAGAGATTCACGGGTGCCGTACTTGTTGTCGAACTTCGACTTGGTGACGGAGTCGTTGACGTTGATGGCCGGGAACGGGAGCTCGCCCTTCTGCTGCAGCTGGTAGAGCCGCATCA
>JAEZHZ010000371.1 GCA_023436745.1 Pseudomonadota bacterium
TGGGCGTTGATGTAGGTGGGCAGGGCATCGGTATAGGTGCCCATCAGCTTGGTGAGCTGGCGCCACTCGACCACGGCGCGGGCGAGCGGCACGCCCTTGGTGGCAAGGTCTTCGAGAACGTCGGCGCCGGTGGACCAAGCGCCGGTCTTGGTGCGGGTGCCGCCTTCGAGCTTCATCTCGTCGAACAGGATCTCGCCGAGCTGCTTGGGGGAGCCCAGGTTGAACTTGCGGCCGGCAAGCTCGTGCGCCTCGGCCTCGAACTGGGCGGCGCGCTGGGCGAAATCGCCGGAAAGGCGGGCGAGGATCTGGCGGTCGACGGCAATGCCGCGCGATTCCATGCGGGCCAGCACCGGAGCGAGCGGGCGCTCGATGGTCTCGTAGAGCGTGGTCATGTTCTCGGCGGCGAGGCGCGGCTTGAGGATGCGCCAGAGCCGGAAGGTCATGTCGGCGTCTTCGCAGGCATAGCGGGCGGCCGAGGCGATATCGACCTCGGCGAAGGTGCGCTGGTTCTTGCCGGTGCCGAGCAGTTCCTTGATGGACTGGCCGGGAACGCCCAGCCAGTGGTCGGCGAGCTCGGACATGGTGTTGAACTGGGGGCCATCGAGCGAATAGCTCAGCAGCAGCGTATCGTCGACCGCGTTCACCTCGACGCCGTAGCGGCGAAGCAGGCCGAGATCGTACTTGCTGTTGTGGAAGATCTTGAGGATCGAGCGGTCGGCGAAGACCGGGCGCAGCATGTCGAGCGCTTCGCTGAGGTCCATCTGCCCCTCGGCCCGGCCGCCGCCGCCGAAGATGTCGCCATCGCCCGTGTGATGCCCGAGCGGCAGGTAGGCGCCGGTGCCCGGCCCCACCGAGAAGCTGATGCCGACGAGATCGGCGGTCTGGTTGTCGAGCCCGGTGGTCTCGGTGTCGGTCGCGACGATGCCGGCCTCGTAGATCAGCCCGATCCAGCGCTGGAGGCTGTCGGCATCCTCGAGCACTTCGTAGGCGTCGGGGTTCCAGGCAATGGCGCGGACCTTCTCGTGCTGCTCGCGGGCATGGACGACGACCGGCAGCGCATCGCGGCCCTCGGCCTGCTGGCGGGCGGCGCGGGCCTCGGCGCGGGCGGCGTTGTCGAAGCCGACCGGCGAGGCAGGCTTTGCGGCAAGCGCCGGATCGGGCTCCCAGGCATCGGGATCGGCGCCGATGAGGCCGGCGAGACGCTTGGTGATGGTGGCGAATTCCATCGCCTTGAGGAAAGGAAAGAGCTTGCCCGGCTCGACCGGCTGGCGCTGGAGGGCGGAGAGCTCGAGCTCGACCGGCACGTCCTGCGCAAGGGTGACGAGCTGCTTGGAAATGCGGGCGAGCTCGGCATTCTCGCGCAGCTTCTCGCGGCGGGCGTTCTGCTTGATGTTGTCGACATGATCGAGCAGGTTCTCGATGGTGCCGTACTGGTTGATGAGATCGGCGGCGGTCTTGACGCCGATACCGGGCACGCCCGGCACGTTGTCGACGCTGTCGCCGCACAGCGCCTGCACCTCGATCACCTTGTCGGGGGTGACGCCGAACTTGGCGAACACTTCCTCGACGCCGATCCAGCGCAGGGGCGGCTGGCCGGGGCGGGGAATGGTGTCGAGCATGCGGATCGAGCCATCCGGCTCGACGAGCTGCATCAGGTCCTTGTCGGAGGAGACGATGGTGACCTTGCCGCCGGCGGACTTGGCCTGACAGGCATAGGTGGCGATGATGTCGTCGGCCTCCCAGCCCTCCTGCTCGATACAGGCGATGTTGAAGGCCCGGGTGGCGTGGCGCACCAGCGGGAACTGCGGCACCAGCTCTTCCGGCGCCGGCGGACGCTGGGCCTTGTACTGGTCGTAGATCTGGTCGCGGAAGGTGCGGGCGGAATGGTCGAAGATCACCGCCATATGGGTCGGCTCGTCCTCGCCCTTGAGGTCTTCCATCAGCTTCCACAGCATGTTGCAGAAGCCCTGGACGCAGCCGACCGGCAGGCCGTCAGACTTGCGGCTGAGCTGTGGCAGGGCATGGAAGGCGCGGAAGATGTAGCCCGAGCCGTCGACGAGCAGCAGATGCATGAAACCGATTCCGTTGAACGCGGAGCCGGACTTTAGGGCAGATGCCGCCGGGGCAAAAGGGCGGCTGCGGCCGGTCCCTATTTCCGTCACGATTGTGCCCTAGAGATTAAGCGATCGCATTGACCGTTCGCGGGTTACTCGGCTCCGCATCCCGGTTTGATCCGCGTCCAGCGGACCACCCTTCTCCGCCGAAACCCGAGAGACCGCCAGTGAACACTGATACGGCCACCATTCTCGTTGTCGATGACGATGCCCTGATCACCATGGGCACGGTCGATCTCGTCAACGGCCTCGGCTACAGCGCCATAGACGCCTACTCCGGCGCCGAGGCTCTTGCCATACTCGACAGCGACCAGCCGATCCACGCCCTGATCACAGATTATGGCATGCCCGACATGAACGGCGCCCGCCTTGCCGAGCTGGCACGGGAAAGACGCCCCGGCCTTCCCGTGATCCTCGCTACCGGCTACGACGACGTGCCGGAGGCAGAGGCGATGGCGCTGCCGCGCCTGACCAAGCCGTTCCATGACGACGAAGTGCGCCGGATTCTCGCCGCGCTCATCGCCGTCGGGGCTTGATCTTTTCTCGACTAACCCCCTTATTATGCATCCAAAATCCCCGCCGACCCTGATCGGGACCGTCGGCATGCGGGACACCGGGAGGCGGCCCTGATCGGGGACCTGCGGACGACTATCGACTTCGCGGCCCTGTTCGAGGCCGCGCCGAATCCCTATGTGCTTTTCGACCGCGACCTCACCATCGTGGCCTGCAATACCGCCTATGAGCGTGAGGTGCGGCGCAGCCGCGACGAGTTCATCGGGCGCAACCTGTTCGAAGCCTTCCCCTCAGATCCGGATTCGCCGGGCGGCAGCCTGCTGCGCGGTTCGCTCGCCAAGGTGCTGGCCGAGGGCCGGCCGGACGAACTGGCGCTGATCCCCTATGACGTGCGCCCCTCTGGGGAGGCACCGGCGCTGCGCTACTGGAGCGCGACGCACACCCCCGTCCTCGATGGGGAAGGCAGGCTCGCCTACATCCTGCAGCACACGACCGACGTCACGGCGGTCGAGACGCTGCGCCGCACGGCGAGGAGCCTGCAGAACGAGGCAGGGCTGCTGGGGCGGGCCGCTGCGGTGCAGGCCGAGAACACCGTGCTTGCCCAGCAATCGGATGAACTGCGCCGGCTGTTCCAGCAGACGCCGAGCTTCATGGCGGTGGTGAGCGGGCCGGAGCACGTCTTCACCCTGGTCAACGACGCCTATCAGCGCCTGGTGGGGCCGGACCGGCAGGTGCTCGGCCAGTCGGTGGCGCAGTCGCTGCCGGAGATGGTGGAACAGGGCTTCATCGGGCTGCTCGACGCGGTACGCGCGAGCGGCGAGCCGTTCATCGGCCGGGGCGTTCCGGTGACGGTGCAGCAGGCCGGCGGCGAGGCCGAACTCCGCTATCTCGACTTCATCTACCAGCCAATCCGCGACGAAGACGGCAGCGTTGCCGGCATCTTCGTGCAGGGCCACGACATCACCGAGCAGAAACTGGCCGAGCAGGAACTGCTGCGCCAGCGCGAGATGCTGCGCATCGCCCAGGAGGCCGGCGGCGTCGGCACCTTCGTGTGGGACCTCAATACGGGCATGTTGTCGGGCTCGCCTACCTTCAACCTGCTCTATGGCCTGCCGGCCGACAGCGGGCCGCGGCCTTATACGGACTATGTCGAAGCGATCCACCCGGAGGACCGCGACCGGCTGGCGACGGAGGGCGCCCGTGGCCTCGATGAGGGCCTGCGCCGGACCGAATACCGGATCCTGCTGCCGGACGGGCAGGTGCGCTGGCTCGAACGGCAGGGCAATGTGCTGCGCGGCGCCTCGGGCGCCCCGACGCATGTTCTCGGCGCCAGCTTCGACATCACGGCGCGCCAGGACCGCGAGGCCCAGATGGCGATGCTCACCCAGGAATCCTCGCACCGCATCAAGAACCTGCTGACCATGGTGCAGGCCATCGTGTCGCAGACCCTGCGTTCGGCGGACAGCATCGCCACTGCCCGCGGCAGCGTCGGCGACCGGCTCGCCGCCCTCGCCCAGGCGCAGGACCTTTTGACCCACGGCATCGAGGAGGGCGCGGGCCTGCTCGACCTCGTGGTCTCGGCGACCCAGCTCCATGGCGATGGCGAGCGCTTCCACGTCAATGGCAGCAATGTTCGCCTCGGCAGCCGCCCTGCCCTCGGCATGGCGCTGATGCTGCATGAGCTGGGCACCAACGCCGCAAAATATGGCGCGCTGAGTGTTCCAGAGGGGCGGATAGACATCACCTGGACGGTCGACGCCGCGGGACATGTCGAGTGGCAGTGGGCGGAGCGGGGCGGGCCGGTCGTTCACCCGCCGCAGCGGCGCGGTTTCGGCTCATCGCTGATCGAGCGCGGCCTGAGCTCGCTGCCCGGCAGCACCGTCAGGCTCGACTTCAACGCCTCGGGACTTGTCTGCCGTGCGCACCTGGCGCTGGGCGAGCAGGGCGGCTAGCGCAGCCCAGCAACCTCGAGCAGGCCCAGACGCTTGGCGTCATAATAGTAGCCGCGGGCATAGTAGCGCACCGCGAGGTCGTGATCCCCCTTCGCCGTGACATAGGCGCCGGCGAGATAGCGCACCGCGTAGCGAAGATTGGTCTCGGCATCGAGCAGGCCGCCCGGCGAGCCGCGATAGCCCATGCCCCTGGCGGTCGCGTGGCTGATCTGCATGAGGCCGTAATAGGGGCCGTTGCGGGCGCCTGCATTGTAGTTGCTCTCGCGCACGATGACGCGCCGCACCAGCGCTTCCGGCACGCTGTAGTGCTGGCTGTAGTGGCTGATGAGCCCGTCGAGCTGGTTGCCGGTATAGGCGAGGAGCTTGGGGGCCGCCGGGACCACGGCCGCTGCGGGAACATGGCCCGCCGGAGTGGCGGTGGGGGTGGCAAAGGAAGCGAGCGCCGCCGTAGCCTTGCCGCCGGGCGCCGGCTTGATGCCGCTCATCGAGCAGCCTGCGAGCAAGAGGCTCGCCGCGGCGAGACCGGCAAGGCGGACGCCGGTTCGAGAGGGTAGTCTGGTCATGCCGCGATCCTAGCCGATTGTCGCCCTGCCGCCCATAGGGACAAATCGCGGCGGCTTGATGGCTGGCGTGTGGCGGAGATGACACCGCATCGCCATCGTCATATTTTCCCGCCGGACCCGTTGCGCCCGCACCACGCTTTGGCTAGTTTGCGCCCGTCCCGGCCATGCGCCGGCGACCGGCACCCGTAGCTCAGCTGGATAGAGCGCTGCCCTCCGAAGGCAGAGGCCACAAGTTCGAATCTTGTCGGGTGCGCCATTTCTGTTCAACACGTGTCGGACCAAATCGTGTGTGGGTCGATTCCAAAACTTCTTGGGTCGATGCACCACTTGAAGCCTGATGTTCAGGGCTCGTCGGGCCAAGTCACTCATGTATCTAACGAGTGCTGGCGAACATCAAAACCTGAAATGACCACGCGATTCCGTATGGTGGTTACCGTCTGTGACGAAAGGCATTGGGACGTTTGAATAGCGCTGTGCGCATTGGGTGAACGCTTTCAGCGCTTGGTCTTTGGCCGACTCAGTCAGCTGGGGGAGGACACCGACTTTGGCTTCGAGCTTGTTCACGGCATCCACCTCACGGCCATATTCCAGTTGCACCTGGTGCAATGCCTCCTTTCTGCACGTGCCCGAGCGAAGCAGGCAGAACCTGGTCAACCTCTCCTCTGGGCCGCCACATTCAATCAGTCGGGAGGTGGCAGCCTCTAGCGCAAGCTGGGCCATGCCGAGGTCGTCCCTGGTGCGACGCCAGTGCTCGAAGGCACTCAGGACGTAGTGGTTCCAGATCTGCTGCCAGCAGATGTTCAGCTGCTCGCGGGTTCGATAACGCCAGTCCATTGTGTTGACGTACTCTCGATCAGAGTCTGCCATCTGGTCGATGTCGATCGGAAGACATCCGCTGATGTAGATCGAGGTGGGCTTGAGGTGGAGGTCGATCCCATCGAAAGACAGGAGAAAGTTTCGACATATTTCCTGCCTCGCCATGCCAAGAAACAGCATGCGGATCTCAATGGTGCAGTTCCCCGACGTGGAGATACTGAGAAAGTGATCAGGAAGCACGTATCCATACGCGATGGCTTGGTGGCTCCAGTTGTAAGAAGCCAAACTTGCCGGATCGAAGTCGTCTTGTGCGACCTCATCGAGCCATTCCGCGCCAAACATCTCTGATCTCCATTGTGCACGAAGATCATTGCGGCTGGTGATGCAAGTCACCACGCTGGCGAAGCGAGTTCCACCAGTGCGATCGACTCGGCTATGACCGGGACATGGTGACCCGCGAACAACTCTATGCTCAGGTCTGGTCCGAGCCGATGATCAAGGTTGCCGAGCGCTACGGCGTTTCCGGAACCTATCTTGCGAGGGTCTGTGATGTCCTGAATGTGCCTCGGCCGCCGCGAGGCCACTGGCAGAAGTTAGCAGTCGGAAAGGCGGCCCCTGCCGAGGCTCTGCCGGAAGCCCTTCCGGGTGATCAGACCTCCTGGGACGAAAAGGGTGGTCCGTTGCCGCGCCAGGCGCCGCCGAGG
>JAEZHZ010000394.1 GCA_023436745.1 Pseudomonadota bacterium
GCTCGCACCAGCCCCTGCCTCTGCCCCTGCCGCTGCGCCTGCCTCTGCCCCTGCCGACGCCCGCCCCGCCTTCGACCCCGCTTCCGTCGAACGCCCGCCGCGCCCGGTGTCGAGCTTCGGCAGCGAGCCGGCTGATCCCTTTGCCGAGCCCCCGCGCAGGAGCCGTGCCCCGTCGCCCGACGTCACGCCGGCCGCCAGCGGCACGTCGACGTTTGTCGCCGCCGCCCGCCGCGCGCAGCAGGCGCGTCAGGAAGGCAGCGCCGCCGATCTTTCCGATGCGTCTCCCATCGGGCGCGCCCTAGCACGCTTTCGTCCCAGGTCGCGCCGGAACCAGCCGGAATCCGAGGCTCCCGTCCCGGCCGTCGAGCCCGCACCGGCCAAGGCCGCCAGGGCGCCCAAACCGGCAAGGCCCGCCAGGGTCCGGAAACCCGCGGCCGAGGCTCCTGCCCGCAAGGCCGCAGCCGCCGCGGCCGCGCCGATCCCGTCCGTCGATGACGGGCCCGTGGCCGAAGGCAGCTTTCTCACCCGCAACCGGCGGCCGCTGCTGCTCGCCGCGGCGCTGGTGGCTGTCTCCATGCTGGCCCTCAACCTGGTGCTGCAGCGTAGTGGCGACAGCGGGCCCGCGCCCGCTCCCGCCCCCGCCGGGCTCGAGCCCGCCGCGGAACCGGCGCCACTCGATCCGGTCGCGGCTCCCGTCCCCAGCGAACAGCAGGATGTGTCGCTGGTCGCGCCCCAACCGCGCATGATCGACATGGTGGATTCGAGTTCCGTCGGGGCGATCAACCCCGGTGCCACCTCCGGCTTTTCGTCCCCGCGGGCCATGGCCACCCCGATGCCGCCGGCGCTGATGGCCACTGCCGCAGGGTCCGGGCTCGCTGAGCCTGCTTCAATCTCCGAGCCGGAAACCACCGGGAGCATTCCCGATACCATCGCCGCTGAACCCTTCGAACTGCCGCCCGAGGCGGTCGGTCCGCTCGAGCTTCGTGAGGCCGCCGCCGCGGGCGACATGCGCGCGCAGTTCGAGATCGGCGCCATCTTCAGCGAAGGTCGCGCGATCGGACAGGATTTCCTTGAGGCCGCGAAGTGGTACGAGCGCGCCGCCGCGCAGGGCTTTGCCCCGGCGCAATACCGGCTCGGCAACCTCTACGAGGCCGGGCAGGGGGTCGAGAAGGACCTCGACATGGCGCGCCTGTGGTACCAGCGCAGCGCCGAAGGCGGCAATCGCATGGCCATGCACAACCTTGCGGCCCTCCATGCCGGCGGCGAACTCGGATCGCAGGATTTCGAGACCGCGGCCGAGTGGTTTACCAAGGCGGCAACCCACGGCATGACGGACTCCCAGTTCAACCTGGGCATGCTGTATGCGCGCGGGCTTGGCGTCGAGCAGGACTTCGAGCAGTCCTACAAGTGGTTCTCGCTGGCCGCCCGCAGCGGCGATGCCGACGCTGGCAAGGCCAGGGGAGACATCGCAAAGTCGCTCAGTGCCGAGGCGGTGGGCCGTGTCGATGCCGAACTAGCATCGTGGAAGGCAACGCCGCTCGACCTGTCCTCGCACTTCGCTCCCATCGGCACCTGGGCCGAGACGTTCGATCCGGGCGAGACCATCACCAGCCGCGACGTGATCACTCGCGTCCAGCAGGCGCTGACCCGGCTCGGCTATGACGTCGGCACGCCCGATGGTGTGGCGGGCCCCAAGACCGCCGACGCCATCAAGGCGTTCGAGCGGAGCACCGGCATGTCGGAGCTTGGCCAGGTCAATCCGCGTCTGCTTGCCGTGCTCGGCAGCCAGCCCGTCTAGCTTCAGTCACACCTGCGACGAAAGGCGCGATCTGCAGCCCAACCTATTCCCGGAACTGCCCGACGCTTGACTTCTTGTTGACGTACAGTGCGCTAAGCTGGTCCCGATCAGCCTGATCCCCGGAAATCTGAGCCTTGCAGGTCTATCTGCCAATCGCCGAGCTTTCCGTGAACCTCTTCTTTCTCGTGGGGATCGGAGGGGCGGTCGGCTTTTTGTCGGGTCTGTTCGGCGTTGGCGGCGGCTTCCTGCTCACGCCGTTGCTGATTTTCTCGGGTGTGCCGTCCTCCGTCGCGGTGGCCTCGGTCACCGGCCAGGTGGTCGCGGCCTCTACCTCGGGAGCGCTCGCGCACTATCGAAGGGGCGCGATCGACCTGCACCTGGCGCTCTATCTGGTGTTGTCCGGCGTCCTGGGGGCGGTTGGCGGCGTCGCCGCGTTCTCGCTGCTGCGCAATGCCGGCCAGCTCGATCTGGTCATCTCGCTGGGCTTTCTCATCCTGCTCGGTTCCGTCGGCATCATGATGCTGATCGAATCCACCCGCGCCATTCTGCGCCAGCGCCAGGGCGTGGTGGTGCGCGAGCGCCTGCCCAACCAGCACAACTGGATCCACGGCCTGCCCATGCGGGTGCGCTTCAAGAAGTCGCGCCTCTATATCAGCGTCCTGCCGGTGCTGGTCATCGGGTTGTTCATTGGCTTCGTCGGCTCGCTCCTCGGCATCGGCGGTGGCTTCATCATGGTGCCGGCGCTGGTCTACCTGCTTCGCGTGCCCGGCAACGTCGTCATCGGCACCTCGCTCGCCCAGGTGGTCGCCATGATGGGCGCAACCACCATCCTGCACGCCGTCCAGAGCCAGAGCGTCGATATCCTGCTCGCCTTCTGCCTGATGGTCGGCGGCACCATCGGCGCCCAGTTCGGCGCCTCTGCCGGCAAGTATCTGCGGGGCGAACAGCTGCGCGGCCTTCTGGCGCTGCTGGTGCTTGCCGTCGCCATCCGCTTCGGCCTTTCGCTCGTCCTCACGCCGGCCGATCCGTTCAGCATGGCGGTCATGGGACCCGGGGGGCTGCGGTGAGACGCGTCCTTGCCGCCGTCCTCGCCGCCCTGCTGCTGCTGGTGACCCCGGCCGCCGCCCAGCGTCTCATCACCCAGATGTCGAGCGATACCATCGAGATCACCTCGAGCTTCGACGGCGAGCGCCTGACCTTCTTCGGCCAGATCGCGCCCGAAGCCGGTGCCGGCCTCGACACCGTTCAGGGCCCCTATCAGGTCGTCATCACCGTGATCGGGCCGACCCAGACCCGCGTTGCCCGCGAGAAGTCCCGGGTCTTCGGTGTCTGGATCAACACCGACCAGGTCGAGTTCCACAATTTCCCGAGCTACTTCCACGTGCTCTCGAGCGCCCGCCTGCGCGACATCACCGACGTCACGACCCTCACCACCAACCACATCCTGCCCGAATCCTACACCGTCACGCCCACCAGCGCCGGGTGGTGGCACACGGCGGTTTTCGGCCGGCAACTGGTCCGGCTGATGACGGAAGAGGGGCTGTTCGGCGTGCAGGAAAACGGCGTCCAGTTTCTGTCGAACAACTTCTATTCGGCCCGGCTCACCCTGCCGAGCGACGCCCCGCCGGGGCCCTATCTGGCGCTGACCTACGTGTTCAAGAACGGCGAACTCGTCGCCCGCCGTTCCGAGGGCTTCGCCGTGCGCAAGATCGGCTTCGAGCGCTTCCTCGCCCTCTCCGCCGTCCAGTATCCGCTGGCCTATGGCGTCGTCTGCGTCCTGCTCGCTCTCGCCACCGGCTGGCTCGGCGGCGTGGTCTTCCGGCGCTAGCCGACCGGCTCTTCAGCTACCCCCGCACCAGCCGCTTCGGGCTGACCGGATAGGTGCGCTCGCGCCCCAGCATCACCACCTCCAGCGCCGGCCAGTGGAACAGGCCCATGAAGGCTGGCGACAGGACGTTGAGCGAACCGGTGGCGCTGCCATAGGCGGGCAGGATCATCAGCCGGTTGTCGTGGACGAAGCAGGGCCGCCGCGCCGTCCGCCCATCCATGTGCACCCGCGCCGACGGGTGCAGGTGCCCCGCGATCATTCCGGCGGCCTGCCGCTGCGGCTCGTGCGTCAGCAGCACGCCGGCAAGCTCCACCTCGGGCAGGCACCGCCCGCCGAGCGCGTGCGGCCGTGGGTCATGGTTGCCGCCGAGCCAGATCCACTCGGCCAAGTCGGTGAGCCTGTCGACCCGCGCCCGATCGGTTTCGAGCAGCGTGGTGGAGCCCTCGTCGCGGTGGAAGCTGTCGCCCAGCGCCACCACGCGCTGTGCACCGGTCCGCCGCATGTCGGCCTCGAGCCTGGCGAGCGTCAGTCCGGTGTCGTAGGGCGGCAGCATCTGCCCGTGACGGGCATAGCTCGACAGCTTTTCGAGATGCAGGTCCGCAACCAGCAGCGTTTGCTGGGCGTGCCAGTAGAGCGCGCCCGAGGGCAGGGGTTCGAAATTGTGTCCCGAGAAGCGCAAGATCGGCGTCTCCGTGATCTCGGCCCGGATGAATGGCTGGTTCAAGTCGGCCCCAGCGCCTCGCGCATCAGTTCGTCGGCTGCTTCCGCCATAGCAGATTCGCGCCCCTCACCGAAAATGGGCTCGCGCCCGATATCGAGCATGACCGGTACCGCCAGCGGTGAAATCCGCGTGAGCGGCTTGTGCACGATGTGGGTGCGGATGCGCTTCAGCATGTGTCCCAGCCGCTCGATGTCGAGCAGTCCCCGCGCCGCATCCCGCCGCGTGGCCTGGATCAGGATGTGGTCCGGCTCGTGCTGGTACAGCACGTCGTAGATCAGGTCCGAACTCATGGTCAGCTGCCGGCCGGTCTTTTCCTTGCCCGGATGCCGCCGATCGATCAGCCCGGCGATAATGGCGCAGTTGCGGAACGTCCGCTTCATCAGCGCCGACTCGTCCAGCCAGTCCTCGAGGTCGTCGCCCAGCATGTCCTCGCTGAACAGCTCGTCGAGCGACAGCCGCCCCGTGCGGATCAGCGCCGACAGGTCGCCCAGCCCCCAGATGGCGAGCGCGTACTCGCTCGCGACGAACCCCAGCGGCCGGGCCCGCGCCCGTTCCAGCCGCCGCGTCAGCAGCATCCCTAGCGTCTGGTGCGCCAGCCGCCCCTCGAAGGGGTAGCAGACGAGGAAATTCTGCGTGCCGCGCGGAAATGTCTCCACCAGCAGGCTGTCGCGCTGCGGCACCACCGAAACGTCGCGCTGCAGCCTGAGCCAGGTTTCCACCTGCTCCGGCAATTTCCGCCACTCGTCCGGCGAATCCATGATCCGCCGCACCCGCTCGGCGAGGTAGGTCGAAAGCGGAAACTTGCCCCCCATGTAGGACGGGATCTTGGGGTCCGTGGCCTGCGCCCGGCTAACGAACGCCTCGTTCTCCCTCATCCCCTCGAAGGCCACCACCTCGCCGCCGAACATGAAGGTGTCGCCCACCGCCATGGTGCCGAAGAAGGATTCCTCCATTTCCCCCAGCACGCGCCCGCCATAGCCGATCGGCCCGGTGACGGCGCCGCGCTTGAAGCCGCGCCCGCGCACCAGCCGCACCTTCACCATCGGCTCCTCGATGATGGTGCCGACATTGAGCCGGTATTGCTGTGCCACCTGCGGATGGGCAATCCGCCAGCGTCCGTCCTCGTTTTGGCGCAGCCGCGCATAGCGCTCATAGGCGCGCAGCGCGTACCCGCCCGTCGCCACGAAATCGAGGATGCGGTCGAATTGCGGGCGCGCCAGCTCGCGATAGGGCCAGGCCCGCCGCACCTCGGCATAGAGGTCGTCGGCGTGGAACGGTTCGGCGCAGGCCATGCCCAGGACGTGCTGCGCCAGCACGTCGTACCCGCCGGCGATCGGGTCCTCGCTGTCCTGATGGCCCTCCGCCACCGCCTCCACCGCGGCCTCGCATTCCAGCACCTCGAACCGGTTCGACGGCACCAGCAGCGCCCGCGAGGGCTCGTCCAGCCGGTGGTTGGCGCGCCCGATCCGCTGCAGCATGCGCGAGGATCCCTTGGGCGCTCCCACCTGCACCACGAGGTCCACGTCCCCCCAGTCGATGCCGAGGTCGAGCGTCGAGGTACACACCACCGCCTTGAGCGCGCCCGACACCATGGCGCTTTCGACCTTGCGGCGCTGCTCCACCGAGAGCGAGCCGTGGTGCAGCGCGATCGGCAGCATGTCCTCGTTGATGTTCCACAGCCCCTGGAACAGCATCTCCGCCTGCGAGCGCGTGTTGACGAACAACAGCGTCGTCTTGTGCCGCTTGATCACCTCGTAGAGTTCGGCATGCGCATAGTTGGCCGAATGCCCCGCCCAGGGCAGGTGCTGCTCGGTCTCGAGAATGCTGAGCTCCGGCTGCGCGCCGCCCTTCATCACCAGCAGTTCCGTCTCTCGCTCCGGCAGCGGCGCCGCGATCCAGTCGCGCAACAGGTCTGGCCGCGCCACCGTGGCGCTGAGTGCGGTGATCTGCAGCCGCGGCGCATGCGAGGCGATGCGCGCCAGCGCCAGCGACAGCAATTCCCCTCGCTTGGACGTCACCAGCGCATGCAGCTCGTCGAGCACGATCCGCCGGAGCGAACCGAACATCAGCTCGGCATGCGGGTGGCTGATCAGCAGCGCCAGCTGCTCGGGCGTGGTGAGCAGGATCTGCGGCGGCCGGGCGCGCTGGCGCACCCGCTTGGCGGCCGGCGTGTCGCCCGTCCGGGTCTCCGCCGAGATCTTCAGCCCCATCTCGAAAATCGGCGCATTGAGATTGCGCTGCACGTCCACCGCCAGCGCCTTGAGCGGGGAGATATAGAGCGTGTGCAGCCCCTCGAATTCCCCGTCGGCCAGTTCGCTCAGCGTCGGCAGGAAGCCGGCGAGCGTCTTGCCCGCCCCGGTCGGCGCGATCAGCAGTTGCGAGGCGCCCGCCTGCCAGCTGTCCAGCACCGCAAGCTGGTGCTCGCGCGGCCGCCAGCCCTTGCGCTGAAACCATTCGGCGATCACCGGGGGCAGGGCGCCCGTCACGAAAGAACCTCGATCTCATCCCACCCACTGCCGCGACCCCTCCCCCCGCCGGGGGGAGGCTGGGTGGGGAGCTTCCCGGGATCGACCACTGCTGCAAACAGTCTCAAGCGTGCGCTCTTCTGCAAATCGCCACAAAGCCTATATGATATCCATTCCGCCGGAAGGGAGCTTTCACATGACCGACACCACCACGACCGACCGCCGTCCGCGCTCTGTTGGCGAGCGCCTCTTCGGCGGCAATCCGGCCGGGGTCGTGCTTCGTCTGGTCGTCGTCTCCCTCCTGGTCGGCTTCGTCATGCAGAGCCTCGGGATAGACGCGCGCGGGCTGGTGCTCGGCGCGGTCGATTTCTTCCGCGATGCCCTCAACGACGGCTTCCGCGAATTCCGCCATGTCGGCAGCTACATCGCCACCGGTGCCGCCGTCGTCATTCCCGTGTGGCTGGTGCTGCGCCTCACCCGGGGGCGCTGATGCCGCAGCGCATCCGCCTCACCCCCGCGGAAGCTCTGGGGCGGCTCGTGCCGCACATATTGCAGATGCAGTCGGAGGCCCACGGCCGCCGCATTGCCATCGGCATCGCCGGTGGCCCCGGCGCCGGCAAGTCGACTCTCGCGGCCGAACTCGTCAACATGCTCAACGCCGTCCATCCCGGCTCGGTGGCACTGGTGCCGATGGATGGCTTCCACATGCGCCACGCCAAGCTCGAGGCCTTGCAGGAAACCCATCGCAAGGGGGCGCCCCACACCTTCGAGGGCGCCGCCTTCGTCGATTTCCTGCATCACCTCAAGGTCGCGACCGGCCCGGTCAGCGGCCCCGGCTATTCGCGCGAGATCGAGGACGTCGTCGACGATGCCTTCACCATCGGACCGGAGGATTCCGTGCTCATCGTCGAGGGCAATTACCTGCTGCTGCCGACGCCGCCCTGGGCGGGCGTAAGGCCGCTGCTCGACTATGCCGTCTATCTCGATGTGCCGCGCGAACTCGTCGAGGCCCGCCTGCTCCGCCGCCACGCCGAGCACGGCCTCTTCACCGAGGAGCGCAATCGCGCCCATATCGCCCGCAACGACCTGCCCAACTACGATCTCGTCACCACATCGGCGGACCGGGCCGACGTGGTGTTCGAGCTTTCAGTCGAGCGCTGACGCGCCGGGGGCTGGCCGTCCCCAATGCACTCGCCTGCGCTTACTTGGGGGCTGATGCCCCCCGGGCCTGTCGCTCCGTCTGCCCCGTCCTCGGTCCGGGCGCGGTGAACGGATGTTCGGGCACCCGGCTCGGCGTATCGGTGGTTGCGCTGCACCATGGGCAACGGACGGCGGCACGGGGCCACGGCTCGGCACATGATGGACACAGCCTCAGGGCGGACATGACGGCAAACCTCCTCGCTTCTCGCACATGCGGAGCGTTAAAAAGTGTTTTCGGGACAGGGTCTTAGGACCCGCCACCTACATCGGCCGTCTGCCACCGGACTTCAACTGCGACCAAAGGTCCATTGCCGCTGAACGGGTGATTGGTGTTCCGCAGCGCTAGCGCAGCTGCGCTTCCACCGCCGCCTTGTCGATCACCGACCACGCGGTTTTGATCCGCCCCGCCTCGAATGCATAGAAGATGTTCTCGGCAAACGCGATCTGCCGGCCGTTGACCGGCAGGCCGAGAAACTCCCCCACCGGGGTGCAGTTGAACATCAGGCGCGCGGCCAGCAATGGCGGCTCGCACACCACCAGCTCCGGCTGGTAGCGAAGGTCGGGAATCTGGCGGAAATCGGCCTCGATCATCGCGCGGTAGCCGGCGAGGCCGAGCTGCCGTCCGTTGTGGACCACCGCTTCATCCACATACTCGCCGAGCCGCGCCAGGTCCTGCTGGTTGAGGCAGTCGAGATAGGCGCGATAGATTTCGGGCAGCACGGACATGCCCCACCATAACCCGGCACGCAGCCTGTGTGGACCCCCCGGCCTTCCGGCCCCGCGGCAAGGGAAAGCCCGGGTGAGGGGGCTCACCCGGGCCTGGTCTCTGTGACTATCGCTCCGCTAGGCGCGAAGGGGACCCTCAGCCGCCGACGGTCGGCAGGGTCAGGTCGCCGCTGGTCAGCTTGTCGGCGGTGATGGTGGCATCCGCCTTTTCGCGTGGCAGCTCCAGGCTGGTCCATACGCTCACCAGCGCATGGCGCAGGGCGAAGATCATCTCGTCCGAATGCAGCGGCGTCGGCGTGATGCGCAGCCGCTCCGTGCCCTTCGGTACGGTCGGGTAGTTGATCGGCTGGATGTAGATGTTGTGCTTTTCGAGCAGCATGTCGCTGGCCGCCTTGCACTGGCGCGCGTCGCCCACCAGCAACGGCACGATATGCGTCGGGGTATCCATCACCGGCAGCCCGGCATCAGCCAGGATCGCCTTGGTCAGGTGGGCCTGGCGCTGGTGCATCTGGCGCTCGTGGTCCGAAGCCTTGAGGTGCTCGATCGAGGCGCGCGCCGCCGCGCACAGGGCCGGGGGCAGGGCGGTGGTGAAGATGAACTCGGGCGCATAGGAGCGCACGGCGTCGATGATGGCCTTGTTGGCGGCGATGTATCCGCCCATCACGCCGAACCCCTTGGCAAGGGTGCCTTCGATGACGTCGATCCGGTCCATCAGGCCCTCGCGCTCGGCAATGCCGCCGCCGCGCGGTCCGTACATGCCCACGGCATGCACTTCGTCGATATAGGTCAGGGCGCCGAATTCCTCGGCGAGGTCACAGATCGCCTCGATGGGGGCGATGTCGCCATCCATCGAGTAGACCGATTCGAAGCAGATCAGCTTCGGCCGCTTGCGGTCGGTGGCGGCCAGCAGGTCGCGCAGGTGCTGCACGTCGTTGTGGCGGAAGATCTTCTTTTCCATGCCCGACTGGCGCACGCCCTGGATCATCGAGGCATGGTTGAGCTGGTCGGAGAAGATGATGCAGTCCGGCAGCAGGCGGGCAATGGTCGAGATCGCCGCCTCGTTGGAGACGAATCCCGAGGTGAACACCAGCGCCGCTTCCTTGCGGTGCAGGTCCGCGATCGAGCGCTCGAGCTCCACCAGCGGGCGGTTGGTGCCCGAAATGTTGCGGGTGCCGCCGGCGCCGACGCCGAGCTTGGCCGCTGCTTCCTGCATGGCGCGCACGGTAGTGTCGTGCTGGCCCATCCCGAGATAGTCGTTGGAGCACCAGATGGTGATCTCCCGGGCGTTGTCCGAATCGTCGCGGTAGATGGCGCGGGGAAAGCGCCCGGCAATCCGCTCGAGATCCGCAAACACGCGATACCGCTTCTCGGCGCGCAGCGTGTCCACTGCATCCTCGAATATGCCGCGATAATCCATGAGGCTCGTCCTTCTTGTGCCAGCTGCTCGGCTGGCACTCTTGTCTTCCAGTCTCCGGCCAGGCGCGTTGACATAGGTCAAGCGGAGAGGGTCGGAAGCTAAGCCCTTGAGACGCCTCGCACAGAGGCGCGTTATTGAGAGACATTCTAAGGTGGCAACCGCTGCTTGCCAATGCGTCAGGGTGGCGCAAATGCCACGACCTAGCGGAGTTCTTCAGTCAACGACCCGCCTGAACGGGGGGTGTTGCCCGTGTGGGGACATCTTACTACGCTTCCATCAGGTCCAAAGGGCCAGGGGGGTATAATTGAAGAGTTTTTCCGGCAGCAGCACCGCCGCCGAGCAGGATGAGGCCTTGCTCTGGGCTGCACGCGCAGTTCGCAAGAATCCGCAGGCACTGTTCACCAACTTCCAGTGGTATCTCTATCACTCCAGGAACACCGTCTACTTCACCGCCTTTTCCGAGACGCCGTTCGACAAGCCGGCGCTCGACAACTTCGTCGCCGAGATGGTCTCGCTCGCGCCGCAGCTCACCCACGGCTTCGTCGGCGCGCTGCCCGGCCAGCCCTTTCCGCGGCATCTTCTCGATGCCATCACCTCGGTCACCGAGGTCGATGAACTGGATGGTTATCCCGACAAGTGGCTCGGCAAGGGGCTCGACATCTTTGAGCGTCGGGACCTGCCGCTGTTCCGCGTCTACGCCGTGACCCGCCGCGGCGGGCCCGACGCCCAGGGCCGTGCCGCCGCCGTGCTGGTGCGGTCGAGCCACGCGCTGCTCGAGGGTCACGACTCCTCGCTGCTGACCCGGTCGCACTCGGTCGCGCGCAGTGCCGTCACCAGCCGTCCCGCCAAGGCGAGGATCCCGCTCAGGCGGCGTATCGGGCTCGCCACGGGATCGCTGCTGATGACGGTCGCCACCGTCATCCTCGCCCATGTCACCCCGGTGCCCGAGAAGGCTCTCGGCTTCCGCTCGCTCGCCATCGAGCGCGCCCGCATCCGCTCGCTCGCCAACAGGCTCGGCGTGCGCCAGCGCTCGCTGATGTTCGGCCTCATCACCCAGGCCCTCAACGTCGCCGAGAAGGGGCCCGAGGCCAAGGTCATCTCCGCCGCCTACACCATGCTCGACAATTCCGAGCGCTTCGAGGACGACGACGACCAGTTCCGGGTCCGCGCGCTCGAGACCAAGTTCCAGGTGCGGGCCGACTTCATCGAGTATGTGCGCGGCATCGACCAGACCCTGACCGAAGTCGAGGCCAGGGACACCACCACCTTCCAGCTCATGATCATGGGCATGTTCGGCATGATGCGGCGCACGGCAAGGGTGCTTCCCTTCCTCTTCGGCGAGCGCCTGTTCCGCTACAACCAGACCACCGACGTGGTGCTGACGCTGGTGCCTCCGCACCGCATGTACGGCAATCTCACCCGTGGCCTGATGGAGCCGGTCTTCGTCGGCTCCTTCCACCCCAGCGCCAATCTCTGCACCTTCGTGCCCAACCGCGAGTTCATCACCCTGAACTTCGCCATGGAAGCGAGCTACCTCCAGCGCGTCGACGACATCCTCCACCTGCTGGAGGCCACCGAAGCCCGCATCACCACCTGAAGCGAGCCCGGCCTTCCCTCCCCAACCCCGGTCCGTCCCTCCCCCTCCCAGGGGGAGGCTAGGTGGGGGTACCACCCGCAACAAAGCCATTCCTGACGTACGTACCTCAATCACCCTTGCAGCCTCCCGCCCACCGCTGTACCAAGTGGCAGCACTCCCGTTTCCGGACCACCGATCATGACCCAGTTCGCCGCCTATCCCAGCCTGCGGGACCGCCCCGTCGTTGTCTCCGGCGGCGCCTCCGGCATCGGTGAGGCGCTGGTGCGCAACTTCGCCGCGCAGGGTGCCCGCGTCGGTTTCGTCGACATCGCCGATGCCGCCGGGGAGCGCCTTGCCGCCGAACTCACCGCCGCCGGCCACACCGTCCGCTTCACCCGCTGCGACATCACCGACATCGCCGCCTACCAGTCCGCCATCGAGGGGTTCGCGGCCGCGCACGGCGATGCACGCGTGCTCGTCAACAACGCCGGGCACGACGAGCGCCACGACTGGGCCGAGGCGACCCCCGGCTACTGGGACGACCGCATGGCGGTCAATCTCAAGCACTACTTCTTCGCCATCCAGTCCGTCGCTCCCGGGATGATCCGCGCCGGCGGCGGCTCGATCATCAACTTCGGCTCCATCAGCTGGATGGTGATGTCTCCGCGCATCCCCATCTACGAGACTGCCAAGGCGGCGATCCACGGGCTGACGCGCTCCATGGCGCGCGAGGTCGGCAAGTCGGGCATCCGCGTCAACACCATCGCGCCCGGCTGGGTGATGACCGAGCGGCAGGTGACCCACTGGCTCACCGCCGAGGGCGAACGCCAGCTCGACGAGAGTCAGGCGCTCGCCGGCCGCGTGATGCCCGACGACGTTGCGCGCATGGCCCTGTTTCTCGCAGCGGATGACAGCTTGATGATATCTGCGCAGCAGTTTCTCGTGGATGGCGGTTGGGCGAACCCCTGACACCGCTCAGCACGCGTTCATCTGCTGTTCATCTACGTTCATCTTACTGCGCCCAAGGGGAGGGTTCCTCCCACCACGGTGCTGCCGTAATCCGCAGCCACCAAGGCATTCGAGCGAATCCTTCAGGGGGATACATTGAAGAAGTCGAAGTTCCTGGTCGCCCTTGCGGCCACGCTGGCGCTGACCGCCTGCACCACCACCAACCCCTATACCGGCCAGTCGCAGCTCTCCAACACCGCGGGCGGCACGCTGCTCGGCGCCGGCGGCGGCGCGGTTGCCGGTGCCCTGGTGGGCGCGGTCGTCGGCGGTGATCCCCGTGTCGGCGCTCTGATCGGTGCCGGTGTCGGCGGCCTCACGGGCGCCGCCATCGGCTCCTACATGGACCAGCAGGAAGCCGAGCTGCGCGCCCAGCTTCAAGGCACTGGCGTGTCGGTCACCCGCGTCGGCAACCAGATCATCCTGAACATGCCGTCCAACATCACCTTCGCCACCGATTCATCGACCGTTCAGCCGCAGTTCAATTCGACGCTGGTTTCGGTCGCGCTGGTGCTCAAGAAGTTCGACAAGACCATCGTCGACGTCTACGGCCACACCGACTCACAGGGCGACGACGCCTACAACCTGAGCCTCAGCCAGCGCCGCGCCGTGTCCGTGGCCACCATCCTGTCGAGCCAGGGCATCGACCAGCGCCGCTTCTACATCGAGGGTAAGGGCGAGACGGCCCCGATCGCTTCGAACGCCACCGAAGCCGGCCGCGCCCAGAACCGCCGCGTCGAGATCCAGCTGTCGCCCATCCAGGGCTGATCGCTGCCTCCAATGCAAAGGGTCACGCCGCGGCGTGGCCCTTTTTGGTTTCTGCTGCGGTTCGTCAGTTCGCCGGTACGACGGGTTCGACCACCGGCGCCGCGGTCGGCGTGCCCGGCTGCATCTGGGTGCTCGGCGCCCCGGTGAATATCTGCATCACCAGCAGCACCGCGATGACGATGGCGACACCCACGAGGCCATAGAGCCACCAGTTCGTGGGACCGGTCGAGCCCACCGTCGCCTCGTGCTCGCCGGCGACCTTGAGTTCGGAGTCCGCCGGCACCTCGATGCGGGAGCCGTTCTCGTCGACGAGGAAGTCGACCTCGGCCACGGTCGGGGTTGGCGTCTTGGGGGCTGTGGCCATCAATAGTCTCCCTTGAACACTGTCTCGGTGCCGACGCCCGACTGCACGCCCTGGTGCACCTCGGCGATGGCGGCATCGATCTCCTCGGCGTCGACACCAAGGTCGTGGCCTTCCTGTTGCGCTCCGGTGACTTCGGCCTTGAGTTCGTTGAGCAGGTCGATCTTCTCGCGCGCCGTGAACAGGCTGTTGTGGGCGATCTCCATGGGGCGCAGCCGCTCCTTGCCGCCCTGGCGATTCTTGAGGCTGTCGAAAGCCATGTCACTCTCCTTCGGCAAGACAAAAGCCGTCGAAATCTCAATGCGCTGGCTCGGGCACGGTTCCGTTGCGGGCCCTCCCTGGGGAACCACGGCGGAGGACTCGCGTTCTTCCAGCACACCGCAACCAGAGGAGTCAGAAATGGCTTACGACGACATCCGCAAGGCTGACGCCGACGTCCATGAGACGCATGACCTCATCGCCTCCGACAAGGTCGAGGGTACCAAGGTCTTCGATCCGCGCGGCGAGCATATCGGCTCGATCGAACGCATTCTGGTCGAAAAACGCAGCGGCAAGGTTTCCTACGCCGTCCTCAGCTTCGGCGGCTTCATGGGTATCGGGCACGAGCATTACCCGCTGCCGTGGTCCAAGCTGAACTACGACGAGTCGCTCGGCGGCTACCGCGTCGACGTCACCAAGGAACAGCTCGAAGGCGCTCCGCGCTACGAGGGCGACAATGACGACGACTACTGGACGGCCGAGAACGGCCGCCGCGTCTACGACTACTACGGCGTAGCGCCCTACTGGATCTGACCGCGCCCCCGGTCAGAGTTTTCAGCACCATATCATACTTGCTTACCCCGGCGCTCTTCGGAGCGCCGGTTTGCGTTTGCGGGGGCCTCAGTTGGTGTCGACCGGTACCGTCACCACCGACGTCAACGTCAGTCCCTCTGGCCACAACAGCGCGGCGTGCATCTGGAACAGATACTCCGCTTTCAGTTCGATATGTGGATAGGGCACGGTCCGGGTCTCGGTCGAGATCGTGAGCCGGTCCGGGTTCAGGGCGGCTCCAATGGCCTCTTTGCGCACCACCGACTTGGCCCCGGCCGTGTCGCCGCTGTCGAACAGCAGGTGCCGTGCCCCCGCTTCGTTGGCCCGTTCGAGCGCGGTGTAGGAAAATACCGCCATCCCGCCCTGCAGGAGCCCGAACACCAGCAGGATGAAAGCGGGCGCCACCAGCGCGAACTCCACCGCCGATGCTGCGCCTTCGCAGCCTCCGAGGCTGGTCCTGCCCCGTCTCACACCACCTCTCCCACATAGACCTCGAAGCTCGCGCCGAGCATCATCTCGAGCTCGAACACCGGCGTCGTGAAGGGTGCGCTCGCCGACCCGCGGACATAGCGCATGATGCGGCTGGGGCAGGGGGATTGGCATGCCGCAACCACGCTCTGGCACCGGCAGATGATGTCCACCGAGATGGAGGCGGGGCGGTTGCTGTTGTGCTCGATCACCGTGCGCGTTGTCGCGGGGTCCGATCCCTGCGTCAGCATGGCGTGTTGCAGCCCGCTGTTCACCGCCGATTGCAGGCGCAGTTTTTCACCGAACCCGGAGCCGAGGTCCACCGTCGCGACCACCAGCATCAGCAGAATGGGCACCAGCAGCGCGAACTCCACCGCGGCATTGCCGGAGCGGTCCATGAGGCAGTGCTTCAGATGCTGCAGCATGCGCGTCACGACCCCGGCCCCCGCACCAGCCGCACGCGCGGACGCCCGCCGCTGGGGCCACCGCCACCCGAGCAATCGTTGACGATTGTCCCGGCCC
>JAEZHZ010000016.1 GCA_023436745.1 Pseudomonadota bacterium
CCGTTTCGGTGACGACGGCGCCCGCCAGAAGCTCGCCGAACAGCACGCCGGCAATGGTCAGCACCGGCAGCAGCGCATTGCGCAGCACGTGGTGCCAGAGCACGTAGCTGCGGCTGGCGCCCTTGGCCCGTGCCACCGCCACGAATGGCTGCAGTTCAGCTTCATCAAGGCTGCGGATCAGAATCTGGGCAAGCGGCGCAGCGATGGGCACGGCAAGCGTGGCGACCGGCAGGATCAGTGCCTGCAACTCGGACGGGTTGATCACCGGCACCAGCCGCAGACGGAAGGAGAACAGCTGGATCAGCATAATGCCGAGCCAGAACACCGGCACGGCGATCATCAGCGACGGCAGCGACTGCAAGGCCTCGCGCAGCCACCGGAAAGGGGCGAGCGTGGCAGCGAAGGCGACTGCCCCCGCAAGCAGCACGGCGACCAGCAGCCCGAGGCTCGCAAGCCTGAGGGTGGGCGGAAGGTTGGTGGCCAGGAGCGCATTTACTGGAACTCCCGCCTGCACCGAATAGCCGAAATTGCCCTGGAGGACGTTCCACAGCGCGTTGCCGTACTGGGCCCAGAGCGGCGCGTCGGCCCCGTAGCGCAGCCTGATCTCGGCAATCTGCTCCGGTGACAGGCCCATCTCCGGGTTCTGGTACTTGATCAGGATGGCGTCACCCGGCAGCGCCTGCAGCAGCAGGAACGAGGCGGTGAAGGCGAGGAGCAGTACCAGGGCGGCCTGCCCGATCCGATTGGCAATGGTTGCAGTCACGAGTGACCTCCAGGCTGTCGGAAGGGTGCCGCACCCCGGCAAAGGGATGCGGCGGCTGACCTCAGCGCGGCGCGAGCCAGACGTTGTAAAAACTTGGCCGACCGACGGCGTCGAAGCCGATGCCGTGGACATACGGCGCTCCGGCAAACACCTGAGGCTCTTCGAAGATCGGGATTACATAGGCCTTGTCGAGCAGGTAGCTCTGCACCTCTCCCGTCAGGTCCAGCCGCTTGTCGGTGTCCGGCTCCGAGGCAATGGCGAGCAGCAGCTCGTTCAGCTGAGGGTCTTCCCAGGTGGCGTTTGGGTTTGTCCCGCCCTTTTGCAGGAGGGAGTCGCGGTTGGTGGGGTAGAAGTTTGACTTGATCACGTCCGGATCGGCCCGGCCCACCATTGCGGGGCGGATGGGCGTCTTCAGTGGATCGAGGTTGTCCTGGGTGGCACTTCCGGAATCTCCGGCCAGCACGTTGAGCTTCACACCGACGGCGGCCCATTGCTGGCTCAGCAGTTGCAGCGTGGCCCGGTTCTGCGGCTGCGGCAGCGACTCGTAGGCGCTGAGTTCGAGTCTGGTGCCACCCTTCTCTCGGATCCCGTCCGCACCGACTGTCCAACCCGCCTCATCGAGCAGCGCCCTTGCCCTGTCCGGGTCGAACGCCAGCCTATCGGAGAGATCGACATAACCCAGTGCCGTGGAGGCGATCACCGAGGTGGCGCGCGGGTAGTGTGCCGAGAACAGGGTGGAGACGATCTCCTCGGTGTTGGTCGCTGCCGTCAATGCCTGGCGCACCCTGAGGTCGCCGACGAGGGGGTTCTCCGGACGAAAGGTGACGTTGTTGTTCACACCGCGCGTCGGGGCCGAGTGGATGAGGTAGCCCTGCGCCTCCACCTGAGGTTCGTCATAGGCCTGGATCTGCCGGATGAAATCGGCCTGGCCGGCGAGGAGCGCACCGATGCGGACGCTGTCCTCCGGGGTGACGATGAACTGGATGGCGTCGAGGTAGGCGCGTCCCTCATGGCCGATATTCAGCGGGCCCCAGTTGTAGTCCTCACGGGCCTTCAGTGTCAGGTTCTGGCCCAGAACCTCGCTCTCGACCACGAACGGGCCTGATCCGATGATCTTCGTGGCGTCGCCCAGTTCCTCATACGGACCTTCCAGCACTGATGGTGCGACTATGCCCGATCCGATGACGGAGGTTGCCTGCAGGAACCCGGGGGCCGGCGCCGTGAAAGTGAACTTTACCGTCAGCGGATCGATGACCTCGCTGGCCTCATAGTTGTTGATGGCTTCCGCCACGGGATAGCCGCGCTCCTTGTCACCGAGGCCGAAGACGTCGAAGTTCTTCGCCACCGCGGCGGCATCGAGCGGCGTACCGTCGGAGAAGGTCACGCCGGGGCGCAGCTTGAAGACGTACTCGGTGGCGTCCGAATTGACATCCCAGCTCTCTGCCAGCCAGGGCTCGATCTCAAGCGTGTCGGGGTTCTGCCAGGTCAGCTTGTCGGTGATCTGGTTGAGAATGCCGCTGTTCGGATAGAAGCCGCCGGCGGGCGGATACAGGTTCGTATGGGCCTGCTGTTCCAGATAGACGAGCGTGCCGCCCTGCACCGGCTGATCTCGTGCAAGAAGCGCACCTGTCGAGACGCTGCTGAACAGCAGGGCAGTGACCGCAACTTGTACGGGGCGCTGTAGCATCTTGAAAGGATGGATCGACACGCTGACTTCCTCCTGGCAACGGACACATCAGGTCCTCAGTGCCAAAAGACTGCGCTCAAGCTCGATCCGGCTCAACTAATCTCTAGTGACTTAGTAGTCTATTTTGGGCGCAGTCCGGGCAACGGCTTTGCGCGAGGTCGCGCGATCGTGGGATGCAGGCAAACTCTTCCCGTCGCTGCTTCGAGCAGAGCGGTGCAATGCAACACCGGGCGCCGAGCAGCCCGTAGGCGTGCCGTCACGGAAGGCCCTTCCGCACCACTTGCAGCAGGCTCTCTTGTTCGTCGGGAATGTTCTCCGCCAGCCGGGCCGCGGCGACCACGGGGAGCCAAGACAGAATGGTTGCGGGGTCACGCCCGCTTGCGGCGGAGTATGCCTCCAGGTAGGGGCCGGCCAACCGGGGCATGTTGTTGAGGGCCAGAAGGTAGGTCCGGCACGCGTCGGCCTCGGGTGCGCCGCAACTGGCATCGACCCAGTCGACAATGAACGGTGATGACGGGCTACCCAGAATGTTGCCCGGGTGAAAGTCGCCGTGACAAAGCCTGTCTCCAGAGGGCAAGTGCTCCAGCAGGTCAAGCAGGCTGGACCGCTCGGCCTGTGAAAGCGCCCCAGCTGCCGAAATGTCGGCCGAAAGCTTGAGCTTCAGGTCACCGAGCCTGCCCGCCCTCAGCCGATGAACCTGCACATGCAGGGTGGCCATGGCATCAACCGCCCAGTCGGCATCGTCCGTATCTGGCCCCTTGCTCATGACGATGGCCCATCGCCCCTCAACACGGCCGACGCTGGTCACCACCGGGACAGCCAGGCCGCAACCTTCGAGGGTGGCGAGTACACCGGCCTCGCGAAAGGCGCTCTGCTTGCCGGTGCCATCAGGGTAGATCTTGATGACACCGGAGCCGTACTCGAACACCTCCGCAAGCTTGCCGCGACCGAGCGGCCTGCCGATCCAGTCCGAGGCGATCATCCGGGGCTCCGTTGCAGGTGCCTCCACACTAGCAAGCCCTCCAGCCAACGGAACTGGTTTCGGCACGCCTTCGTGATCGGCGTGCCCGGTATGTGCGTATCAGTTCAGGAAGCCAGCGGCGGTCGGCAGGGCGAGAGAGATCTCGGGCACGAGGATCAGCACAACCAGGAACAGCAGCTGCACGGTGTAGAATGGCAGCATGGCCAGGCTGATGGTCTCTATCTTGAGCTTGCTGACGCTCGCTGCTGCGAAGAGGCATGGTCCGACCGGTGGGGTGCTGAGTCCCATGACGAGGGTCAGCGACATGACGATGCCGAAGTGGATGGGATGAATGCCCGCGCTGACCGCTGCGGGGGCGAGGATCGGTGCCATCACTATGAGCGCGGCACCCACATCCATGAACATTCCCACGATGATGAGTACGCCCGTGATGAGGAAGAGCAGCGTCAGTGGGTCGGACGCAATGGTGGTGAGCCCGGCGGCCACGGTTTCGGGCAGGCGCTCGAGGCCGATGAACCAGCCAAAGACGTTGGCCGTGGCCAGCACCATGAAGATGACGGATGTCATGACGCCGGCACGCAGCATGGCCGGCGCAACATCGGACCACTTCAGCGTGCGCTTGATGAATATACCCAGCACCAGCACGTAGAGTACCGCCACGGCGGCCGCTTCAGTAGCGGTAAAGATGCCGCTCACGATGCCGCCCATGATGATGACCGGCATCATCAGTGCCAGAGAGGCGCGCATGCCGATGGCGACGAACTCCCGAGGCGGGATGTGGGTCTCGCGGCGGGGAAAATTGTACTTCCGGGCCAGCAGAGTGACGACCAGCATCAGCAGCGCCACCATCAGGAAACCGGGCAGCATGGCCGCGAGGAAGATCGAGGCGACGGACACCTGTGCAATCGAGGCGTAGAGCATGAGAATGATGCTGGGTGGAATAATCGCACCCACCAGCGATGAGGCGACGGTAAGCGCGGTCGCGAAGCGCTTGTCGTAGCCATGAGCCTCCATCGCGCGGATCTCTATGGCTCCGAGACTGGCAATGTCGGCAATGGCCGAGCCGGATACGCCGGCAAAGAAGGCGCTGTTGAGAACGTTCACGTGCGCCATGCCGCCGCGCAACCGCCCTACCAGGGCGTCGGCGAAATCCATGATGTCCTCGATGACCTTCGAGGCGGACATGAGCTCGGCCGCGAGGAAGAAGAACGGGATGGCCATGATGGTGAAGACATTGAGGCCGGCGAACATGCGCTGGGGCACCAGCAGCATGAACTGGCTGCCTCCCGCATCGAACATCAGTCCCATGGAGACGATGCCCACCGCGAAGGCGATCGGCATGCCGATAAAGAGCAGCGCGGCGAAGGCGATACCTGCGAAAACCATAGATGGGTCCTGACTTAGACCGAGGTCGAGGAACTGGTGGCGAGCGCGAAGGGCGAGCCGCCGGTGCGGCTGCGTCCGACCGCCTCGATGAACGCCGCGATCTGCTGTACCAGCATCATGAAGCCGCCGATCGGCATGGCCGCATAGGCCATCACCATATTGAGCCCGAGCGAGGAGGAGACCTGGCGAGGCCCCATCTCCAGCGTCAGGCGCGCGCTGAACCAGATGAAGACAAGGAGGAAAACCATGATAAGGGCGCTGCCCACGACATAGAGTGCCAAGGCAAGGCTGCGCGGCAGCCTGTCCACCAGAAGGGTGATGCCCACATGGTCAAGCTGGCGCACGGCGACGCTGGCGCCGATCATGGTCACCGCCACCATGAGGAAGCGTGCCGCCTCCGGTGGCCAGGCCATGGGCATGGGGATGACGAAGCGGAAGAAGACGCCCACAAGGACCGACATCACCATCCCGCCCATGATCAGGATGGTGAGCAGCTTGGCCAGGGCCAGCAAAAGGTCCGCGAACTTCATGAAGGCTGACATGCCTTTTCCTCCTCCGGATAGGCGTGCGTATTCGAGGCGTTCGTCCGGGCAGGCATCCTCCTGCCCACCCGGACGATCCGATTTTGGGATCAGTCGGCCGACAGACCGGCTTCGGCGCTTTCGACGGCAGCCAGGAAGGCATCCACCTGATCCTGGCCGAACTGGCCGACCATCCAGTCGAGGACCTTGGGCTGGGCGACCTCACGGAAGGTTGCAATCTGCTCGGGGCTCGAGGCGGTGATCTCCACGCCGCGCTTGCGGAATTCTTCGATCACGTCACCCACCAGCGTCTGCGATACGCCGCGGCCGGCTACCGCAGCCTGACGGCCGGCGATGGTCACCGCTTCACGCAGATCAGCCGGCAGCGCCTGGAACCACTGCTCGTTCACGACGATGAACACGAGGCTGTATACGTGCTGGTCGATGGTTGCGTACTTCAGCACCTCCTGCAGGTTCTGCTGCAGTGTGCCGATGACGGGCAATTCGGCACCGTCAACAACGCCCGTCTGAAGGGCGCCATAGACTTCCAGCCACGGAATGGCGGTGGGCAGGGCGCCGAGGCTCGACACCATCTCCTGATGAGCGGTGATTTCCATGGTGCGGATCTTGAGGCCGTCCATGTCGCCGGGTTCGACGACCGGTCGGACGTTGTTCGCCCAGATGCGGAAACCGGCGTTCTCGCCTATCGCCACGGCGCGCAGGCCGGTGGTTTCAGCCATCTCGTCGAACAGGGCCTCGCCCCATTCGCCATCCAGCACGTCCCACGCCACGACGGCATTGGGAAACACATAGGGGATGGTGGTCAGCTGGATCTTGGGAAAGAAGCCAGAAACCGTGGCCTCGTTGGGCGTTGCTGCCTCCAGCACGCCCGCCTGCACTGCCTCCAGATTCTCGCGCAGGTCGCCCAGCGTGCCGCTGGGGTAGAGCTCGACCGCGATGCGGCCGCCGGACAGGCTCTCAAGCGCATCCTTGAAGGTGCGCATCATCGCATAGGTGTGGTTCGGATAGGTCAGGTCACCGACCTTCGAGAGCGGCGGATCCACGTTCGGCAGGCGAATAGTGTGTTCCTGTGCGATGGCCACAGAGCCCATCATCAGCAGCGCCGCAAGGCCCGCAAGAGTCTTTTTCATGTTCGTCATGTCCTCCCATTCAGTGCCGGCACATTCTTGCGTGTGCCGGATGTCCAGAATCTAATCCCGGATAGCGGAACTTGGTCCGAAGTTTGTTGTTGTGTCAATACCCGGCGGTCCGACATAACGCTGTGTCGCGCACTCGTTGTCTCGCGCAACCCCCTTTGAACAAACGAAATTGACGACTGCATCGGACTTGTTACATCCTGACGCACGTGGATCAATCATCCCACTATTCGGGATGGCCACTAAGGGGAGATGAGACTTGTCCGTACTATCCGGCGCCCGGCGCCACGCCATCACCGGCATCCTGCCACCCATCACCAGTCCGTTCGGCAAGGACGGGAAGCTCGACCCAGGCGGGTTCGCCGAGCAGGTTGACTTCATCATGGACGCGGGCGCCCGCGGTATCGTCATTGGCGGCAGTACCGGTGAGGGGCACACACTGAACCGCGAAGAATTCGAGATGTCGATGCGTTCGGCGTCCGACGCTCTCAACGGGCGCGGCGGCCTGCTCGCCGGGCTTATCGTCAACAGCACCCAGGAGGCGATCGACCGGGTCAAAATGCTTGACGGGCTCAAGGTCGACGCGTTGCAGGTGACCCCGGTTCACTACCTGTTCAAGCCGGGCGCCCAGGCAACCATCGACCACTTCAAGGCTATCGCCGACAGTACCGATATTCCGATCCTGATCTACAACGTGATCCAGTGGAACTATCTCAGCGTCGAGCTGATGCTGCGCATCATGGATGAAGTGCCCGGGGTGGTCGGGATGAAGCAGAGCAATGGAGACCTGAAATCCGTCTCCGATCTGCTGACGCGCCTCAAGCCGGACAACATTGTCATCACCGGCATCGATGCTCTGCTCTTTCCTGCCTTCTCGCTCGGCGCGCACGGAGCCATCACGGCACTGACGGCGGCGGTCCCCGGGGCCGTGGTGAAGCTGTGGAATGCGGTTGAAGCCAGGGACTACGAGCGGGCAAGGGACCTGCACTTCAAGCTCGGGGCACTCTACAACGCCTTCAACCACGACAACCTGCCGGCTTGCACCAAGTACGCCCAGCACCGGCAGGGCATCGGCATGTACTATCCGAAGTCGCCCATGGAACATGTCAGCGATGAGCAGAAGTCGCGCATAGATCGCGCGCTTGCCGACCTGCTCTAGACCTGGTGGCGCAGGGGCAACCCTGCGCCCATCAGGCGTGCGGTTCTGTTCCTAAGCCGGACGCACTGCCGAGGACAGGTCCCCTGCGGCCGCAATGATCTGTGCCCGGAGCCACTTGTATGCTTCGGAATCGTGGATGCGCGGATGCCAGGCCATGGACAGATTGTAGCTGCCCATCGGGATAGGGCAGGGCAGTACCTTGATGTCGGCGAAGCGCTGATACATGCGGGCAATGGAAACGGGAAAGAAGGCGATCATGTCGGTCTGTGCCACGATCAGTGGGATGGCCGTGAAGTTCGTGACCCAGGCACCAACCTTGCGCCGCTTTCCCTGCCGGGCGAGGGCCTGATCGGCAAGCGTCTGGTAATAAGGCCGGTCGGTGGAAAGGCCGACATGGTCGGTTTCCAGGACGAAGGCCGCATCTATCGACTTGGCGTCAACGGGCAGGTCGTTTCGGCAGATGATGCCGATCTCGTCATCGAGCAGCCGGCGCGTGTACCAGGACTGGGGCAGGGACTGCAGCCAGCCGAGCCGAAGGTCCACGCCGGCGCGTTCAAGCTGATCCGGGTCGGAGCCGCCCGCCTGAACGAGAGACACCGCCAGACGTACGCCCGGCGCCGCGCGCCTGACCCGCTCGGTGAGCGAGGGTACAAGCAGGAGGCTGGCATGGTCGCTCGCCGCGATGGCCAGAAGATCGTTTGATTCCTCTGGGACGAATGCGGCGGGGCGCGCCATGGCCTCGATGAGCGGAGCTATGCCATTCAATTGCTCCAGCAGGTCCACCCCTCTCGGGGTGAGCGTCATTCCGCTTGGGCCCCGCACCAGGAGGGCATCCCCAAAGCCCTTGCGAAAGCGTGCCAGTGCGTTGCTGGCCGCAGGCTGGGTCACCCCGGCGCTCCGCGCCGCCGCCGTGACGCTTCGCTCGGCGAGGATAGAGCGGACAAGCAGCAAGGTGCCGACGTCGAAGCGGCGAATATCAGTATGTGTAATGTCGGCCATCATCGCAACGTTATATATCCCGCCGCCACAGCTTGGTAGCGTCTCGGTTGGATAGAGCCGCAACAGGCCACCAAGGGAGGAAACAATGAAGAGATCAATGGCAGTCTGCGCCCGTTACGCGACCGGTCTGGCAGTAGCGTTGTGCCTGGCAACCCAGCCGTCGCTGGGTGCCGGCTATGCGCTCTCCAGCGCGGCCAGTGAGGTTGCCGTCGACGAGAGCGTCGCAGGATTGGTGCCCGAGGGCCTGCGAGAGCAGGGCGCGTTGAGGGTCTCGGTCTACGGCAACACGCCTTACACGATGACCGACGAGAACTCCCAACTGTTCGGTGCGGTTGTCGACCTTGCTGCTGCGATTGCCGCGCGCATGGGACTTGAGGCCATCATCGAGGACAATGCCAGTGTTGCTGCCAGCCGGGTGGCCGTCGAGAGCGGACGCTACGAACTGGGCATGGGCCCGTTCCTCGTGTCGGCGGCAACCGAGGAGCAGTTCGACCTTATACCATGGGTCCGGGTCACACCCGGCTTCGTGTTCCGGGCGGGTGAGGACTACGCCGACGCGATGGATTTCTGCGGTGCGCGGATGGCGATCGTTTCGGGCAGCGTGCCGGTCGAGAACAACATGACCGCGCTAACGAAGGCATGCGAGCAGGCGGGCAAACCTGCGCCGGTGGTCAACGCCTATGGTGACCAGAACGCGACCATCGTTGCGGTGCTTTCGGGCCGCGACGATGCTTCGGTCATGGGTTCCGCGAGTGCCCTGTACGTTGCAAGCCAGCAGCGCGACCGCCTGGGCGCCTTCAGCGCCGAGACCGATGTGTTCGGTGTCGGCCTATTCTCGGGACTGGGCATTGCCAAGGGGAATGCGGAGCTTGCCGAGGCCGTCCTGGCGGCGCTTAGGTCCCTCGCGGACGATGGAGTCTATCGCGGGATATTTGCCGAGTACGGGCTGGAAGCACTGGTCGTTGAGGACTGGGTGATCAACCCCATCACTGGCGGGCGTTGATGACCAGCCTTCTGCACTCTTCGCCTGCCGCAATATCGCGGCAGGCCGGGCTGTCCGACGATGCCGCTTCCGCGATGCCGAGGGGACGCACAACGCGACTGATCACGGGCGTCGTGATCTTCGGCCTGATGGCCTGGCTGGTGTATGCAGCCGCCGCCAACCCACGCTTTGAGTGGGACGTGGTGGCGCGTTACTTCACGGCGCAGGCGGTGATGAATGGACTTGTCACCACACTCTACCTGACCGCGGTACTCTTCGCGTTCAGCCTGGTCCTTGGAACAGTGCTGGCGCTGATGCGCGGCAGCAGCTTCAGGCCGTTCCGGGTTGTGGCGTGGACCTACAACTGGGTCTTCCGGGCGGTGCCGGCGCTGGTGCAACTGATCCTGTGGTTCAACCTTGCCTACCTTCTGCCGACCATCGCAATTGCGCTGCCGTTCGGGCCGACGCTGTTCGAGGTGAGGACCAATGATCTCATCACGCCCTTCGTCGCGGCGGTGCTGGGGCTTGGGCTGTGCGAAGCCGCGTACAAGGCGGAGATCATACGCGCTGGCCTCTCGTCGGTGGACAAGGGGCAGCGTGAAGCCGCACGCGCAATCGGGTTGACCGCAACCCAGACATTCTTCCGGATCATCCTGCCGCAGTCGATGCGCTTCATTGTCCCGCCGCTGGGCAATCAGATGATCCTCGTGCTCAAGGGGACCTCGCTGGTGAGCGTCATCGCACTGTCCGATCTGCTGCATTCGACCCAGACGGTCTACAACCGCACCCTGGAAGTGGTGCCGCTACTGATGGTGGCAACGCTGTGGTACCTGATCATCGTCTCGATCATGAGCGTTCTTCAGATTGGCCTGGAGCGCTATTTCAACCGCAGTCACGACGCGTCCCGAGCCGCCATTCTGGATCGGGCATCGCCATGACCATTCTGTCACTCCGCGGTGTTCGCAAGGACTACGGTGCGCTGAGGGAGTTGAAAGATATCGATCTGGATGTCGAGCAGGGAGAG
>JAEZHZ010000032.1 GCA_023436745.1 Pseudomonadota bacterium
ATCACCAGAGCAGAGCCGTAGCGCTTGCTCACCCTGGACAGACGAATATCGGCCATACCGCCTCCTCCGTCGAATGTGGAAGTGCTGTATTTCAGCCGTCCATCATCTGGAAGATGCTATAACGATGCCTCGTCCTGTCAACTAACGTTCGTCTCTATATTTAGATATACAAGGGTCAATGTGGGGGCATGCGTATCCGGCTCCGGAAATGCTTCCGGATCAGGTGAATATGTAGATGCGGCGTGGGGTTAATCTGTCTCCATGTTTGCTGTGGTTGCGATGACACCATCGAGCAGGGTGGCCGCGACCGGATCGGCGCCGGGTTCGTCCTGCATCAGGCGGAACGTGGTCGCTACCATGCCGCCGCGGCCGATCCGCCGCTCGAGGATGGTCGCGGCGAGCTTGTGCACCCAGCCGACGACGAGGCCGGCATGGACCAGCCCACCATACTCCCATTGCCGCAGGCTCCCCAGGACGTGGCGCGGCACAACGCGGTCGTAGGCGAGGTCGAGGAGCGGGCCACCGGGCAGCGCGGCGAAGGGGCCGTTGCGCTTGATCCAGCCGAAGGTGGCAATCCAGTCGCCCCGCCACATCGTCCCCTGGCGGGCAGTGAGGGCGATGTTCGGCAACTGGCTCTCGTGGCCCATGTGGTGGCCGGGCTGCTCGTCGTCCACCGGCATGGTGGGCGGTTCGATGAGCGGTCCGTCGGAACGCAGGTTCTTTTTCTTCTGCAGGCGCGGATCGGACAGTACGAGATAGCGGGCACCGTGGCGCATCGCCTCGATATCGTCGGCGTCGAGCTCCGGCACGATGATCACATCGGCTTCGGCGGCCGGAACGACCGTGTAGCCGAGCGCGTGTACGAAGGCGGCGTGGCTGCCCTCCTGCGCATGCACCTTGATGCCGGGGCTCTCAGGCCGGGAGGCGAAGACAGAAACCTCGACGCTGTTTCTGGCCAGCTCTCCCGCCGGTCCGCGCAGGGAGAGCGAGAGCCGGGCCATGCAGTTCGCCGTCACCGGCGGCAAGCTAGTGGTGACCTGTCCTAGCTCGACCACCGACAGCGGAGCGGCCTCGGAAACCTCAACGGAGCCGGAAGGGCCGCCCTCGATCGCCCAGTCGAGCGTGGTACCGGCCGGCAAGGGTCTGCCGCCGGTGGCCACAGAGAGGCCGAACGCGAAAGCGCCGCCGGCCCAGCCGGCGTAACGATCGAGCCTCGGCACGATGATGATATCGGCGTTGATCTCGGCGAACCTGTCGTGGAAGACGCGCGGGTTACGCCTAATGTCCAGCAGGCCATTGGCCTCCCACTGCACGTCGGTGATCTCGGTGACGACGTAGCCCTGGATGGGCTGCCGCGCGCGCATGGACTCGATCTGGTACTTGAGGTTGCCGAACTGGTACCACTGCACCTGTTCGATGAAGTCGTCGAAGGTGCCGAACACCTCATCGAGGTGATAGGCCGCGAAGCGCCGTTCGATGCCATGGGGGTACGCCGCGTAATCGCCCCAGCCGAAGCCGGTCTCCATCCACCAGGGCTCGGAGCCATCGGGGTTGGCAACCTCCCTGGGATTCGGCAGGCCCCAGACGCCGAACTCCGAGACGATCAGCGGCTCGTCGCCGCGCCGCTCGGCATCGCCATGCTGGGAGAAGGTCCAGTCGGCGCCCGCCGCGAACTCCTCGGTCAGCCGTTCCCACTCGGCCCGCCGCTCCGGCACGGTGCGGTAGTAGTGGTAGTCGTTGACGTCGGTCTTGACGTGGAAGTTGGGGATGCAGGCCGAATTGTCGACGACGAGGCGGATCGGGTCCTCGGCCTTGAGCCAGTCATAGGTATCCTTGAGCCACTGGCGATGGTCGGCATTCTCCATCAGCCGGGTGCCCCAGTCCTCGTTGATGATCGTCCAGCAGATGATCGACGGGTGGTTGCCGTCGCGTTCGATGATGCCCTTCATGGTGTCGCGCAGCCGCTGGGCCGAGGCCCTGGTGAAGGTCGCGATGTTGGGGATCTCGGTCCAGATCAGCATGCCCATGCGGTCCGCCACCTCGTAGTAGCGCGGGTCCGGAACCTTGATGTGGCAGCGCAGGAGGTTGAGGCCGAGCTCCTTCGCCTTGCGGAAGTGGTCCTCGATGAACTCGAGGGAAGGGGGCGTGCAGACGCCCTCCGGGTAGTAGTCCTGGTCAAGGGCCCCGCGCATGTAGAGCGGCTCGCCGTTGAGATAGAGGCGGCCGTCGCGGGTCTCGATCTTGCGGAAGCCGAAGCTGTGGCTGGTGCGGTCGGCCAGCGCCGGGCCGTCGACCACGTCGACCTGATGCGAGTAGAGGTGCGGGTGGTCCGGTGACCATAGCAACGGCTCGCGCACCTGCAACGCCAGTTCGGCGGTGCCATCGGTAACGCTGCCGCTGCCGGTGGCAACCAGTTCGTCGCCGCAAAGCACCGAGGCTTCGAGCCGGTCGCCGCCGGTGGCGGTGAGCCTGGCGCGCACCGTGCCGGTGTCGGGATCGGCCGTGATGGCGCAGTGGGTGAGGTGGGCCGTGCCCCGGCGCTCCAGCGTCAC
>JAEZHZ010000144.1 GCA_023436745.1 Pseudomonadota bacterium
GTGCGGACGCGGCCAACCTTCTCCGAGGTCACCAGCCCACTGTTCTCCAGCGCCTGAAGGTGCTGCACAACCGCGGGCAAGGACATGTCGAAGGGCTTTGCCAGCTCGCTCACCGACGCGGGGCCCCGGCTGAGCCGGTCGATCATGGCGCGGCGGGTCGGGTCCGACAGGGCCTGGAACATCAGGTCCAGGTCAGCACTTTGGTTAAGCATGGCATTAACTAACATGCCCCGGCCGTCGGTGTCAAAAAGGCGCTTGACCTTCCCAGCTGGGAAGGCCGCCTAGATGCGTCTCCCGAACGAGGAGACGTCCACCATGCGCATTCCCTTGCTGGCGGGAGCCATCCTGCTGGCCGTGAGCCTGCCCGCCGCGGCCCAGCACGACCATTCCGGCCACGGCGCCGGCAGCGGCGCAGCGGCCGACTATGCCGAGGCCAATACCCGCATGCATGAAGCGATGGCTATCGCGTTCAGCGGCGACGTCGATGTCGACTTCCTGCGCAGCATGATCCCGCACCACCAGGGCGCGATCGACATGGCCAGGGTCGTGCTCGAGCACGGCACCGATCCGGAGGTGCGCGCCATGGCCGAGGCGATCATTGCCGCCCAGGAGGCGGAGATTGCAGAGATGCAGGCCATACTGGACCGGCTCGGGCAGTAGCCCTCAGGGGCGCCCGGCGCTGATCCGGGCCACTGAGTTGCGCACGATGAGTTCGCTGCGCAGCAGGACTTCCTGGCGCGGGGCGGGCTTGCCCTCGAGCAGCGCCAGCAGCAGGTCCATCGCCTCCTCGCCGATCTTGAGGCGGGGCTGTTTCATGGTGGTGAGGGACGGGGAGACGAAGCTCGCGAACGAGATGTCGTCGAAGCCCATGATGGAGAACTGGCGGGGCAGGTCATAGCGGCGCGCGTTGAGGGCGATGATGACGCCGAGTGCCGTGGCGTCGTTGACGCAGAGGAACGCCGTGGGCAGCACGTCGCGGACGAACATCTGCTCGGCAGCCTGCCGGCCGCTCTCCGTGGTGCCGTCGCCATCGAGGATCAACAGCGGATCGATGGCGATGCCGGCGCCGGTGAGGGCGGCACGGTAGCCCTGCTCGCGCAGCTGGTTGACCGCCTTGCTGGTCGAGTGACCGATGAAGGCGATGCGGCGATGGCCCTGCGAGATCAGGTGCTCCGCGGCAATGCGCGAGCCCTCGAAATTGTCGACGCCGACGAAGGGTACGTTGGCCCCGGTGACGGGCTCGTTGACGGCGACCATCGGCGGAAGCCGCGTGTCGGTACCCTGCTGGCCATAGCCGAAGGGCAGGTGGCCGGTGAACAGGATAAGCCCGTCCGCCTGGTTGGAACTGATGAAGCGCAGGTAATCCGTCTCGCGGGCCGGATCGTTCTGCGTATTGCCGATGAGGACGCCGTAGCCGCGCTTGCTGGCCTCGGTCTCGAGCCCGACGAGGATGTTGGAGAAGTTGGGATCGCCCACATCCGGAGCGAGGATCAGGATCATGTTGGACCGGCGCATGCGCAGCGACCGGGCCATGGCGTTGGTGGTGTAGCCCGTCCGGGCGATGGCCTCGTTGACGCGGCGGCGGGTCTCGTCCGCGACCTTGGTCGGCTCGTTTATGGCGCGGCTCACCGTGGCGATGGATACGCCGGCGATCGCCGCAACGTCCTCGATGGTGGCCAGCTTTTGCTGCTGCACTTGGCGCTCCGCCCCGCGCGACCCTGGCTGGAGTTCGCACGGCGCCTGCGGTGTAGCAGACCCATGGCGTAGCGCCAGCCTTGCTCACAGGCTTATACGATTTGGCCGCCGTGTAAACCTTTACACTGAACGTGAAAACCTTTACAGAGTTCGGAAGGGCGAACGGCAAAGCCGCGTCCGTGGGGAGACATTTCGACATGACGGATGCGTCTGGCGCATCGGCATCGGCGGTCCTGTCGGCGAACAGGATCTCCAAGTCGTTCGGCGAAATTCCGGTGCTGTTCAGCGTCGACTTCGACGTTCGTCCAGGCGAGGTGCATGCCATCATCGGCGAGAACGGCGCCGGCAAATCCACCCTGATCAAGATTCTCTCGGGCTTCGAGCAGCCGACGTCCGGCACCATCGTCTACGAGGGCAGGCAGGTGACGCTGCCGCCCAACGGCGAGGCCGAGGCGATGGGCATCGTGCTCATTCACCAGGAACTGAACCTCGCCGAGCACCTGACGGTCGCCGATTCGATCTTTCTCGGGCGCGAGATCAGGGGCTGGGGCGGTTTCCTCGACCTCGGGCAGATGCGCGAGAAGGCCCGGGCCATCCTCGACACGCTGCATGTGAAGATCGACCCCGATGCGCGTATCAATACGCTGTCGGTCGCCGACAAGCAGATGGTCGAGATCGCCAAGGCCATCAGCCGGGACGCGCGCGTCCTGATCATGGACGAACCCACGGCAGTGCTGTCGGTGGGCGAGACCCAGACCCTGTTCGAGCAGATCCGCAGGCTTCAGGCGCGCGGTGTCGCCATCATCTTCATCTCCCACAACCTCGACGAAATCATGGAACTTGCCCAGCGCGTCACCGTGCTGCGCGACGGGCAACTGATCGCGACGGTCGGCACCGAGGCGCTGACGCCGGATTCCATCGCCCAGATGATGGTCGGCCGCGAACTCTCCAACCTCTACCCGCCCAAGCACGAACCGGACGTCGACGCGCCGGTGGTCCTGCGTGTGCGCGACCTCGTGGCGCCCGGCGTACGGGGCGTGTCGTTCGACCTGCGGCGTGGGGAAATCCTGGGCTTTGCGGGCCTGATCGGCTCGGGACGCACGGCGGTGGCGGAGGCGATCGTCGGCCTGACGCGACGCAGCGGCGGCGACGTGGCCGTGAAGGGCAGGCCAGCGGACTACCACCATGTGGGCCAGTCCGTCGCGGCAGGCGTCGCCTACATGACCAAGGATCGCAAGGGTCGGGGGCTGCTGCTCAACGTCGGCCTGCAGCCCAACCTGACGCTGCTCACGCTGAAGAAGCACCTCAAGGGCCCGTTCATCGATGGGCGAAGCGAACAGGCGGCGCTGGAGAAGGCGGTGCGCCGCTTCGACATCCGGGCGAGGGACGCCTCGGTGCGCGTCGGCCAACTCTCGGGCGGCAACCAGCAGAAGCTGCTGCTGGGCAAGACCATGGAGAGCGAGCCCGACATCATCATCATGGACGAGCCGACACGGGGCATCGACGTCGGCACCAAGCAGCAGATCTACCACATCATCGCGGCGCTGGCGGCCGAGGGGAAGTCCATCATCGTCATCTCCTCGGAACTGCAGGAGGTGATCGGGCTCAGCCACAGGGTGCTGGTGATGCGCGAGGGGCGGATGGCCGGATTGCTGGAAGGCGCCGAGATCACGGAAGCAGAAATCATGCGGTACGCCGCGGGCATCAAGCAGGGTGGGGACAATGAGCGCATCAGCGCCTGACGCAGCAGCATCGCAGGGGCGGGGCTTCCGGCTCGACCTGAAGACGGCGGGGCCGCTGCTGGCGCTGATCCTGCTGGTCATCTTCGGCTATTCGCTGAACCCCGCCTTCCTCAACGAGGGCAACATCACCAACCTGCTGACCCGCTCCGCCTTCATCGGCATCATTGCGGTCGGTGCGACGTTCGTCATCACGGCGGGCGGCATCGACCTGTCGGTGGGCTCCATGGCGGCCTTCATCGCAGGTATCATGATCATCGTGATGAACGCTGCCGTGGGCAGTATGGGCGCGTCGGTCTGGACCGTGCTGCTAGGCGTGGGCTGTTCGCTGATCCTCGGGATCGGCGCCGGCTTCATCAACGGCTTCCTGACGACCAAGGCCAAGATCGAGGCGTTCATCGTCACGCTCGGCACGATGGGCATCTATCGCTCGCTCATCACCTACTTCGCCGATGGCGGCACCCTGTCGCTGAACAGCGGTGCACGGGAGATCTACCGGCCGGTCTACTACGACAGCTTCCTGCGCGTGCCCTATCCGGTGTGGGTGTTCATCATCGTTGCCATCATCGGCTGGATCCTGATGAACCGCACCGCATTCGGCCGCTACTGCATGGCCATCGGCTCCAATGAGCAGGTGGCGCGGTACTCCGCCATCAAGGTCGACCGGGTGCGGACCTGGACTTACATCCTGCAAGGCCTGTGCGTATCGCTCGCGACCATCATCTACGTGCCGCGGCTCGGCTCGGCCTCGTCCGCCACGGGTGTGCTGTGGGAACTCGAGGCCATCGCCGCAGTGATCATCGGCGGCACCGTACTCAAGGGCGGCTACGGGCGCATCGGCGGCACCGTGATCGGCGCGCTGATCCTCACCGCCATCGGCAACATCCTGAACCTGACGGACATCATCTCCAACTACCTCAATGGGGCGGTTCAGGGCGTCATCATCGTGGCTGCGGTCTACCTGCAGCGCGGCAGCTTCAAGGCGCGCGGTCGCGCCAAGGCTGCCGAATAGAATCTCCACGCCCACAACGGGGCGGGCAGAACGGCGCAACGCGCCATCATCAAGGGAGGACTACCATGTCTATGAAGGCACTGACCCTGGCTCTGGCGGCAACGACCGCCCTGGCCGCTCCGGCGTTCGCCCAGGAGCAGATCAAGATCGGCGTGTCCATTCCGGCGGCAACGCACGGCTGGGCCGGCGGGCTGAACTGGCACGCCCAGGAGGCCGAGAAGCGCATCGAGGCCGCCAATCCGAACATCGACATCATCCTCGTCACCGCCGACAGCCCGGGCGACCAGGCCGGTGATATTGAGGACCTGGTTTCGGTCCAGCAGATCGACGCGCTCGTGGTGCTGCCGTTCGAATCCGACCCGCTGGTCGAGCCCGTCCGGATGGCCAAGGACGCCGGGGCGTTCATCACCGTGGTCGACCGCGGCCTGCCGGATACCTCCATCCAGGACGTTTACGTCGCCGGCAACAACACCGAACTGGGCGCGGTTTCGGCCGAGTACTTCAAGACCCGCCTGGGCGAAGGTGACAACATCGTCATCCTGCGCGGTATCCCGACAGTCATCGACACCGAGCGGTTCGATGCGTTCATGGCCGGTATCGAAGGCTCCGGCATCAACGTGCTCGACAACCAGTTCGCCAACTGGAACCGCGACGACGGCTTCGAGGTGATGCAGGACTTCCTGTCCCGCTTCCCTGACATCGACGGCGTCTGGGCGCAGGACGACGACATCGCCATGGGCGTGGTGGAAGCCGTGCGTCAGGCCGGCCGTGAAGGCGAGATGTTCATCGTCGGCGGTGCCGGCATGAAGGACGTGATCAAGGGCATCATGGATGGGGACGAACTGATCCCGGTGGACGTGCTGTATCCGCCGGCGATGATCGCCACCGCCATGGACGTCACCGTGGCCAACTTCACCTCCAATGGGCCGGTGCAGGGCGAGTACATCCTTGGGGCGCCTCTGGTTACCCAGGAGAACGCCGAGCAGTTCTACTTCCCCGACTCGCCGTTCTGATCCCAACGCAGGGCGGAAAAGGCAAAGGGCGCCGCGAGGCGCCCTTTGTGTTCCAGGTATCGGCCTTCCCGCCGCACCGGTGATAGCTACGCTGCTTCCGGGGTGTAGCCAGCCTCGCGGATAGCCTCCTCGCCTTTGGCGCGATCGCCGGTGAACGTCACCTTGTGGGTGTCGAGGTCCACGGTGATCTCGGCGCCCGGCAGGGCCTCCTCGAGGGCTTCGCGGACGGTGCCGACGCAGTGATTGCAGGTCATGTCGTTGACGGTGAGAACGGTTTTCTCGTTCATGGCTGATATCCTTTCGTTGTCTGGGTCTCTCCGGCGAGATCGTCGAGAATGGGGCAGTCGGGGCGGTTGTCGCCGCTGCAGCAGTGAACGAGGTGCTGCAGAGTCCGGCGCATGCCTTCGAGTTCGGCGATGCGCTTGTCGAGATCGGCGATGTGCGCCTGTGCAATTTCGCGGACTTCCGCGCTGGCGCGGCTCTTGTCGCGCCAAAGTCCCAACAGGGTGCTCGTCTCCTCGATGGAGAAGCCGAGGTTGCGGGCTCGCCTGACGAAGCGGAGGATGTGGACCTCATCTTCGCCATACACCCGATAGTTGCTCTCCGTGCGGGCAGGCTTGGGCACAAGGCCGATGTCCTCGTAGTAGCGGATCATCTTCGCCGATACCCCTGAAGCCACGGCCGCTTCGCCGATATTCATGCCCGGGCTCCCTTCACGAAGCGCAGCCGCTGGGCATTGCCGACGACCAGCACGCTTGACGCGGCCATGGCACCGGCGGCGAGCATGGGCGACAGCAGCAGCCCGAAGCTGGGGTAGAGCAGGCCGGCCGCCACGGGGATCAGCAGCACGTTGTACCCAAAGGCCCAGAACAGGTTCTCGCGGATGTTGCGCATGGTGGCCCGGCTGACGGTGATGGCATCGAGCACGCCGCGAGGGTCGCCGCCCACCAGCACCACGTCAGCGCTTTCGATGGCAACATCGGTGC
>JAEZHZ010000148.1 GCA_023436745.1 Pseudomonadota bacterium
AGCCGGCAGGAGCGGGCGGGGCATCGGCGGGAGCGGCTGCGGACTGCTCCGCTGGCTCCGCCCCCTCATCTGTTGCCTCGGCAGCCGGCGACTGCGGCACGTCTGCCGTGGCGATGGCCGTGGGCGCACCATCCTCCGGCAGTTCGATGACGAAGTTGACCTCGGCGCGGGCGGACACTTCGGCGCTGCCGGACGACAGCATGTCGACACGCACGCGCTGCGACGGATTGGTGAGGACGTCCCCCGCCTCAACCAGCCAGCGGCCGCCTTCGACGATGGCGTCGGCGATGTAGGTGTCATCGACGTAGAGGCGCATGGTGGCGCCCTCCGGACCACTGCCGGCGAAGAAGGTACGGCCTTCCTCGACCTCGATGGCGTCGATGGTGGGCGGTGTTAAGCCAGTGTCCATCGCGGCCGCGGGTTCGGTCGCAGCAGTCGGGGACGTAGCAGGCGCATCGCCTGCTTCTGCGGGAACGGCGGCCACGTCCACCTGTGCCGGTTCAGCCTCTGCCGGAGCAGGGTCAGCCCGTGCCGGAGCGGCCGGAGAAGCCGGCGCGGTCTCCGCCGGTGCGTCTGTCGCGGCGGGTTGTGCCGGTGCCGGCTGAGACTCCGGCTGGGCCGAAGGCTGATCGGCAGCGGGGGCAGCGTCGGGCTCGACCACAGCGGGTGCAGCATCGGCGGATTCGACAGGGGCGGCAGCCTGCTGAGCGGCCGGGGCCGCCGAGGCGGTATCAGCCGTCGCGACGTCCATTCGGGCGGAGGACTCGAGGCCCTGAAGAACCTCGCTTGCCTGGCCCGGGGTGCTGGCGACCACCAGGGGTTCGGTGCTGCGATCCTCGTCGATGAGGACGACGAAGGACTCTGCCGCCCTGCCCTGCTTGCCGGCCTCGGCCAGGGTGATCTCTACGCCACCGGCTGGGACGGGCACTTCTGGAACGAGCACCCAGTCGCCGCTGCTTTCCACCGTGGTGCGGCCTAGAAGCGTGTCGTCGGCATAGACCTCGACTTCCGAGCCGGGGGTGCCGCTGCCGGCGATGACGATTGAGCCATCGGGTTCGGCCCGCAGGAGTCCGAAGGTGGCGGCGACCAGTTCATCCGAGCCCTCCTGCCCTTCGGCAGGTGGCGGCGTGACATCGAGCGCCGGCTCGCCGACGGCAGCATCTGCAGCAGGCTCAGGCACGGGCACGCTCGCGACCGCCTCAGCGGCAGGTGCGCCCTCAACCGGGGCTGCGGGGTCGACCACGGCGGTTGCCGGCATGGGGAACAGGCCTGCGTCGGCCATCCTGGTGCGCAGGCAGGCGCCGAGATTCTCGTCGCTATTGAAGCAGGTGACGACCGTTGGGCCGACAAGGACACCGACGACGACGACGAGAGTCGCCGCTGCCGCCCCGATGGTCAGGGCAAGCGGCTGTTTTGGAGCGGAATCGGCCAGTTGTCCCTCCCGGACGAATAGTCGGCCGCGTGCGGCCGAAAGATCAGGCTACTCGTTCTGTTGTCCGCTGAGCCGCTTCAGTTTTCAACAGCTTGTAGGCAATCGACTCATACAGAGCTTCAAAAGACGCATCAATGATGTTGGGCGACACGCCGATGGTGAACCACCGCTCGCCGGTGCCGTCGCGGCTTTCGACCAGTACACGGGTGACCGCGCCCGTGCCGCCGTCGAGGATACGCACCTTGAAGTCGACCAGTTCGAGATCCTCGATGCGGGAGGAGTACTTGCCGAGGTCCTTGCGCATTGCGAGGTCGAGCGCGTTGACCGGACCGTTGCCTTCGGCCACCGACATCAGCAGTTCGCCATCCACCCTGATCTTCACCACCGCCTCGGTGACGGTGACCTCCTCGCCGAGGGCGTTGTGGCGACGCTCGACGCTGGCGCGGTAGTTCTCCACCGTGAACCATGTAGGCAGCGTGCCCAGCACCTCATGGGCGAGCACGCAGAACGAGGCATCGGCGCCGTCATAGGAATAGCCGCGCGCCTCGCGCTCCTTGACGGTGGCGAGCAGCCGCTCCAGCCGCCGATCGTCCTTGGCGAGGTGGATGCCATGGCGGGCAAGGGCCGTCAGCAGGTTGGACTTGCCGGCCTGCTGGCTGACCATGATGTTGCGCTCGTTGCCGACGCTCTCCGGCGGCACGTGCTCGTAGGTCGAGAAATCCTTCAGCAGCGCCGAAGCGTGGATGCCGGCCTTGGTGGCGAAGGCGGAGGCGCCGACATAGGGCGCCTGCCGGCTCGGGGCACGGTTGAGGCGATCATCGAAGGCGCGCGAGATGTGGGTCAGCCGCTCCAGGCGGGCCGTGTCGATGCCGATCTCGAAGCGATCCGCATACCAGGGCTTGAGCGCGAGCGTGGGGATGAGGGTGATGAGGTTGGCGTTGCCGCAGCGCTCGCCGATGCCGTTGAGTGTGCCCTGGATCTGGCGGACACCGGCCTCGACGGCGGCGAGCGTGTTGGCAACGGCCTGGCCGGTGTCGTCGTGGGCGTGAATGCCGAGGCGGGAGCCCGGCGCAGTTTCAGTCACGCGGCGGACGATCTCCCCCACTTCCGGCGGCATGGTGCCGCCATTGGTGTCGCACAGCACGACCCAGCGCGCGCCTGCATCGATGGCGGTGCGCACGCAGGCCAGCGCATAGTCCGGATTGGCCTTGAAGCCATCGAAGAAGTGCTCGCAATCGACCAGCGCTTCCTTGCCGGCCTCGACCGCCGCGGCGACGGTTTCGCGAATGGTGTCGAGGTTCTCCTCCGGCTCGATCTCGAGCGCGAGCCGCACCTGATGGTCCCAGCTCTTGGCGACGAAGCAGGTGGCGGTCGCGGCGGACTGCAGAAGCGCCTGCACGCCGGGGTCGTTGCCCGCCGACCGCCCTGCCCGCTTCGTCATGCCGAAGGCAGTGAAGGTGGCGCGGCGGGTGCGGACTTGCCGGAAGAACTCGGTGTCGATCGGATTGGCGCCCGGATAGCCGCCCTCGACATAATCCACACCCAGGTCATCGAGCAGCGCCGCAATGGCGATCTTGTCCTCGAGCGAGAACTCGATGCCGGCGGTCTGGGCGCCGTCGCGCAGGGTGGTGTCGAA
>JAEZHZ010000273.1 GCA_023436745.1 Pseudomonadota bacterium
AATTTGGTCTTTATCCGCTGGCACGGCAACACCATGTTGGGCAGCATACCCTGTCCCCGGAGGCATCGTTTGACGTTATCCGCACTAACAAAGGGAAGTCGGGCGGCGCTGTGCGCTCTGGCACTGGCCCTCGGCATCACTCCATCCGTTTCGGCACAACCCAGTCAGCATCCCGCTGAACTCGGAGGGCTGAGCTACAACAACACCCAGCCGGGACGCATGCTGGTGGCCCAGGCGGACACTGCTCAGCTCATGGTCCGGATCCAGCAGCTCGAGGAGCAGATCCGCCAGCTCAACGGACAGATCGAAGGGCTCACCTTCCAGTTGACGCAGATGCAGGAACTGGTGACCAGGGTCGAGCAGAACACCAATGGGCGCCTGCAGGCACTCGAGGGCGGTGGAGCGGCACGATCGGAGGCTCCTCCCGCAGCAGCCGGTGCAACATCAGAGCCGGCGGACCCGGCGAGCGTGCCGCTTACGGACATTCCAGAGCAGGGGGTGGTGCCACTGCCCGGGGAAGTCGAGTTCGACCCCACGTTCGATGATGGATCGTTGCCTGCGGACGCACTCGGTGAATCCTCGGATCCGCTGGTGGGAACCGGTGCGGGCGGTGCGGTCGATCTTGCGACCGGACAGCCACTCAATCTCAACTACGATCCTTCGGCCAATCCCAGCGGGAATGCCGATGCGGATGCGCAGTTCCAGGCCGGATACGAGGCCCTGATCAGCGGGGACTATGCCTTCGCCGAGGAGCAACTTACACAGTTCCTGGAGCTCTACCCGAACAACCCCAAGGCCACCGAAGCGGCCAACTGGCTGGGCGACGCGCTGATCTACAGGGCCGCCTATACCGAGGCCGCAGCAGTGCTGCTCGACGCATACCAGAAGGCGCCGGACAGTCCCCGCGCTCCAGACCTGCTGCTCAAGCTCGGCGTTTCGCTCGCCGGGGCAGGGGAGCGGGAGGTCGCTTGCCGCACCTTCTCGCAGGTGAGCGATCGCTACACCAATGTGACCCCGGCCTTTGTTGCCCGTCTGGACTCGGAGAGAGCCAAGGCGCAATGCCCGCCCGCCTGAACCCCGATCTCGGTGACGCTGCGACGCTCGAGCGCCTGTTCGCTCCCGCGGCTGGCGAGTCGGCGATCGGAATCGCGGTTTCCGGCGGTGCAGATAGTCTGGCGCTGATGTTGCTGGCGCACCGCTGGGCGAGCACCACCGGGAGACCGCGACTTGTCGTCTATTCCGTGGACCATCGCCTCCGCCCAGAAGCGGCGGCGGAGGTTTCCATGGTGCTGGATGTGGCGCGTCGACTGGGCCTTGATTCGCGCGGCATTGCCTGGACCACGACCAAGCCGGATAGCGGTCTCCAGGAGGCGGCGCGAAGTGCGCGCTATCGGCTGATCGCCGAGGCAATGGCAGAGGATGGGGTGGGCATGCTGCTCACGGCGCATCATCGCTCCGACCAGGCGGAGACCGTGCTGATGCGGCTCGCCCATGGCAGTGGCATCGAGGGACTGAAGGGCATGACCGCACTGTCGCAGGTAGAGGGCGTGCGGGTGTTCCGCCCCTTCCTCGATGTCGATCGGGGTGCGTTGCGTCGGGTGGTGACAGATGCGGGCATCACTCCAGCCGAGGATCCCTCCAACATCGACAGCAGCTATGAGCGGGTGCGCTGGCGACAGCTTATGCCCCAACTGTCGGAACTCGGGCTCGATGCGGACACCCTGACTGCCTTCGCCGAGCGAATGGCCGAGACGGACAAGGTTGTGGCGCAACTGGCCGAAGCGGCGTTCTCCGAACTTGTTCAACTCGACGGCTTCGGCGCCGCCCGGATTGAGCACCCGGGGTTCGTGGCACTCGGCAGCGCGGTGGGCACGCGGGTGCTGGGACGCGTTCTCAACATCGTTGGAGGGCGGCAGAAGCCGCGAGTCCTCGGTCCGGTGGAACGCCTGCGGACCCAGATCGCAGAGCGCTCCTTGCCGCGCGCGGCGACACTGTGTGGCTGCGTCGTCCGGCTGAAGGACGAGACTGTTGCCATCGCCCGCGAGCCCGGTCGCAGCCTGCCTCCGGACGCGCTGGTCGCTCCCGGCTGCGAACTGGTTTGGGATGAACGCTTCCGTATCGTCAACGGAACGGACTTGGGCTTGACGGCCGGCGTCGCCGACTACCTGCCGCGCCATCGGCTCGAACAGGTGCTCGGCTTCAGGGTCACAGCGCCGGCGGAGGCATTGCGCACCGCACCAATCGTGCGGGACGCGGAGGGCGCCGTGGTGTCGCTCGGCGGCTGGAGCTTCGATGAGCGCCTGAAGGTACAATTGCTGATCGACTAGGCGGCGCAGCGAAGTTTGATCGGAAGCTTCGATGGCTCCGGAAGCACATCTGGCGGCGCCGGTTGGCTGCCGGGGAAACCGTCTGATGCTGCATCGCATTAACCCCGTCGCGATAATATGACTGGACGAGGGGCGCCCTGGACCGCAGGTGTTGCCCTTGTAACGCCCCATTGCGACGCATACATTTGCGGCACACAGCGACGCTGGCCGCTTAAACTGCCGGTACCTCCGGGACAGGATTGATGAACGGAAATTTCCGCAACTTTGCCATCTGGCTGGTCATACTCTTCATGCTGATGGGCCTGTTTCAGGTCTTCCAGTCTTCCACGCGGTCGATTTCCGTAGCGGACAAGAGCTACTCGCAGTTCGTTTCGGACGTTGATGCGGGAGCCGTAACGTCCGTGACGATCACTGAAGACGTTGTCACCGGAACGCTGCGCGATGGTACGCGCTTCGAAACCGTGCTGCCGGTCGGCGCGGATGTCGTGAAGCGGCTCGAGGATCGTGGTGTCTCCATCACGGCTCGTGCACCGGAATCGAGCCCCTTCTGGTCGATCCTGCTCTCAAGCTGGTTGCCCTTCATCGTCATCATCGGCGTGTGGTTCTTCTTTATCCGCCAGATGCAGGGCGGCGGCCGGGGCGGTGCTATGGGCTTCGGCAAGTCACGCGCCAAGCTGCTGACCGAGACCCAGGGCAAGGTGACCTTTGAGGACGTCGCTGGCGTCGACGAGGCCAAGCAGGACCTCGAGGAGATCGTCGAGTTCCTGCGTGACCCGGGCAAGTTCCAGCGCCTCGGCGGACGCATACCGCGCGGTGTTCTGCTGGTTGGCCCTCCGGGTACCGGTAAGACGCTGCTTGCCCGTTCCGTGGCCGGCGAAGCGAATGTGCCGTTCTTCACCATCTCGGGCTCCGACTTCGTGGAAATGTTCGTGGGTGTCGGCGCCTCCCGCGTCCGTGACATGTTCGAACAGGCCAAGAAGAATGCGCCCTGTATCATCTTCATCGACGAGATCGACGCCGTCGGCCGCCAGCGTGGCGCCGGGCTTGGTGGCGGCAACGACGAACGCGAGCAGACGCTGAACCAGTTGCTGGTTGAGATGGACGGCTTCGAGGCCAATGAGGGTGTCATCCTCATCGCCGCGACGAACCGTCCGGACGTGCTCGATCCGGCCCTGCTGCGTCCTGGTCGCTTCGATCGCCAGGTTGTCGTGCCCAACCCCGACGTGTCGGGTCGTGAGAAGGTGCTCAAGGTCCATGTCCGCAAGGTGCCGCTGGCTCCCGACGTCGATCTGAAGGTTCTGGCCCGCGGTACGCCCGGCTTCTCCGGTGCGGATCTGATGAACCTCGTCAACGAGGCGGCCCTTATGGCAGCGCGGCGCAACAAGCGCTTCGTGACCCACCAGGAGTTCGAAGACGCCAAGGACAAGATCATGATGGGCGCCGAGCGCCGCACCATGGCCATGTCCGAAGACGAGAAAAAACTGACCGCCTATCACGAGGCTGGCCACGCCATCATCGCGCTCAAGCTCGCCGGGCTCGACCCGATCCACAAGGCCACGATCATCCCGCGCGGTCGCGCGTTGGGCATGGTGATGACCCTGCCGGAGAGCGACAGCTATTCGTTCAGCCGCGAAAAGGCGCTTGCGCGCCTGGCCATGCTGTTCGGCGGCCGCGAGGCGGAGATCAAGAAGTTCGGTCCCATCAAGGTGACGTCGGGTGCTTCCGGCGACATCCAGATGGCAACCAACCTTGCCCGCTCGATGGTCATGGAATGGGGCATGAGCGAGAGACTCGGCCGCGTCCGTTACCGGAGCAACGACCAGGAAGTGTTCCTCGGCCATTCGGTGACCCAGTCGCAGCACATGTCCGACGAGACTGCAAAGCTGATCGACGAGGAGGTCCGAATCCTGATCGAAGCCGGTGAGGCCAAGGCGCGCGAGATTCTCACTACCTACGAGAAGGAGTGGGAGGCCGTCGCCCAGGCCCTGCTCGAGTTCGAAACCCTGACCGGCGATGAACTGCGCGACCTGATGGAAGGCAAGCAGCCTGTCCGTCCCGACGACTCGGGCCCCGCGGCGCCCAAGGCCAGCGGCGTCCCCGCGGCAGGCAAGTCGGGGCGCAAGCGTCCGGACGCTCCGCCGGAGCCCGGCCTTGAACCACAGCCCAACAGCTGACATCGACTAAGGGCCACCCAAAGGGTGGCCCTTTCGCTACAGCGCTGGCGCCCATGGTCGCCGCGGGGCAACTCCCTCTTTCGCATTTGCCGGCTCTCCGCTATTTCGCACGAAAGTGGTATTATCCAGCGCGCCAACAGCGGCGAGGGGAATCATGGCCAGGAAGTATTTCGGCACCGACGGCATCCGTGGCTTGGCCAACGGCAAAAAGCTTACGCCGGAACTGGCGCTCAAGGTGGGCATGGCCGCCGGCGTCAAGTTCGTCCGTGGCGACCATCGCAATCGCGTGGTGATCGGCAAGGACACCCGTCGCTCGGGATACATGCTGGAGCAGGCACTTACAGCCGGCTTCACCGCCGTCGGAATGGACGTGTACCTGTTGGGCCCGATGCCGACCCCGGCCGTTGCCATGCTGACCCGGTCGCTCCGGGCCGATCTCGGCGTGATGATCTCGGCGTCGCACAACCCCAATGACGACAACGGTATCAAGCTGTTCCGTCCGGACGGCTACAAGCTCAGCGACGAGCTGGAGCTGGAAATCGAAGGCCTGATCGATGGTGACATGACGCCGCTGCTGGCGCATGGCCGCGAAATCGGGCGTGCCCACCGCGACGAGGAGGCCCGCACCCGCTACGTCGAGTACGCCAAGCGCACGCTGCCACGCGGGATGGACCTTTCCGGGCTTCGCGTGGTGATCGACTGCGCCAATGGCGCTGCCTACAAGGTCGCGCCGCTGGCGCTGTGGGAACTCGGCGCCGATGTGGTGCCGATCGGCGTCGAGCCTGATGGTTTCAACATCAACCACAAGGTCGGTTCGACCGCTCCTGAGGCGGTCGCTGCCAAGGTCAAGGAAGTACGGGCCGACATCGGCATTGCCCTCGATGGCGATGCGGACCGGGTGATCATCATCGACGAGAAGGGCCAGGTCGTCGACGGTGACCAGTTCATGGCGGTTATCGCCCAGAGCTGGAAGGAGCGTGAGATGCTGCTTGGCGGCGGCATCGTCGCCACCATCATGTCCAACCTTGGTCTTGAGCGCTACCTTACCGGGCTCGGGCTCACCCTTGAGCGCACCCAGGTGGGTGACCGGTATGTCCTGGAAGCCATGCGCTCCAAGGGCTTCAACGTTGGTGGCGAACAATCTGGCCACATCATCCTGTCGGATTTCACCACCACCGGCGACGGCCTCGTGGCTGCCCTGCAGTTGCTGAGCGTGTTGAAGCAGCAGGACCGGCCTGCCTCGGAGGTTTGCGCCCGCTTCACCCAGGTGCCGCAACTGCTGAGGAACGTGAAGTTCAAGTCGGGCATGCCGCTCGAGCACAAGCTCGTCGTTGCTGCCATCGCCGATGCCGAGGCCCGCCTTGGGGGTTCCGGTCGACTGGTGGTGCGTGCTTCGGGAACGGAGCCGGTGATCCGGGTCATGGGCGAGGCAGACGATGCCGCCCTCGTTGACGCGGTCGTGGGGCAGGTCGAGGCGGCAATCCTCGACGTGGCCTAGACATCGCCGCAGCTAAACCGCTCCCGGTTCTGTATTTGTTATGGTTAAGTGCCTAGGTTAAGCGCGTTTTAAGGAGTGTGCGCAATATTGCCACGAACCGACTGCGGTCGTGGCAATCCGAGGAATAATCATGCGCAAGCTTATTGCGAGTATGGTGGCAGGAGCCACCCTCCTGCTCGCCGGTCAGGCCATTGCGGCTGACATGCCCTACTATCCTCCGGTAATCGAAATTCCCGATGTGGATTATGGTTACGCGGGATCGTTCTACCTGCGCGGCTCGGTCGCGGGCAATGTTCTTACAGGCCACGAATACTATCCGGGCTGCCCCGGTGGCTGTGCCGGCACCGGACCGTTCTCCATCACTCAGTTGGGCTATGGCTACTCGTTCGGCGCTGGCGTCGGCTACGAAACGGGGACCGGCGTGCGCGCCGACGTCACGCTCGATCACGGCTACAACAGCGGTGCGGGTGATGCGACCTATTCGCTCGGACTTCGCTCGACCATCCTTTTGGCGAACGCCTATTACGACTTCCCGCTCGGCGGAGGCAGTGGCGCTGCGGGCGGCTTCGGTGCCTATGTCGGCGCTGGCGTCGGTGGCGCCTACCTGCAGACTACCGTGACCGGTGGCCTTGCCACCCCCGACGGCAATTCCTGGGCTCCCGCGGCCGCGCTCATGGCAGGCGTGACCTACGACATGGGTGCGATCGTGGCTGACCTCGGCTACCGCGGCATCTACATGCCCCAGATCACCAATGCGCAGATTGCGCCCAATACCTCGTTCTATGCCAACAACGCGTTGACCCACGAAGTCCGCGCGACCATGCGCTACCGCTTCAACTGACAGCCAGGAAGCGGCAGCCACGGCCGCAGAGACCTGACGCATCAACCGGCGCTCCAGCGGAGCGCCGGTTTTGTTTCTGGCAACGGGTGGGGGCCATCGGCGTTCTCTCGCCTGATGAGCCCCAAGCCCGATCTCAGTTTCATTCCGCCGATGGAAGCCAGGCTCGCGGAACACCTGCCGGATGGCGAAGGCTGGCAGTTCGAACCCAAGTGGGACGGCTTCCGCGCCATCGCCGTGGCTCGGGGTGGCGAGGTCGCACTGTGGTCCAAGTCCGGCAAGACGCTTGGCCGGTACTTCCCCGAAGTGCTGGCAATGCTGTCGTCGTCCCTGCCGGATGGTACGGTGCTTGATGGCGAGCTGGTGATTCCGATCCACGGAGCGGCGTCGTTCGATGCGCTGCAAGCGCGATTGCATCCGGCGGAGAGCCGCGTGCGCAAGCTCGCCGCTGCCACACCGGCGCTGCTGGTGGTGTTCGATGTCCTCGAGGATACCGGGTTGGATCTGCGACCGCGCACGTTGCTCGAACGGCGTGACCACCTCGAGAAGCTGCTGAAACGGCTCGGCCGGCAGCCCGGCCTGAGGCTTTCCCCCGTTGCGCATGACGCGGCAGAGGCGCAGGGCTGGCTCAACCAGACGACGACTGAACTCGATGGAGTTGTCGCCAAGAGGTTCGATGAGCCCTACCGCTCGGGAGAGCGAGCGATGGTCAAGGTGAAGCGAATCCGTTCGGCCGACTGCGTGGTCGGTGGGTTCCGCTACGGCACCGGCAGCAAGCAGGTCGGCTCACTGCTGCTCGGCCTTTATGACGCCGCCGGGCTGTTGCATCACGTCGGCTTCACTTCCGGCATCGCCAACGCGGACAAACCGGAGCTTACCCGTCGCCTCGAGGCCCTTGCTGGTGGAAGCGGTTTCACCGGCGACGCGCCGGGCGGACCAAGTCGCTGGTCCACCGACCGGTCTGCGGAGTGGGTGGCGTTGGCGCCCGAACTGGTGATCGAGGTCTTCTACGACCAGGTCACCGGCCGCCGCTTTCGCCACGGGACCCGCCTTCATCGATGGCGGCCCGACAAGGCGCCACGCCAGTGCACCTTCGAGCAGATCGCTGAGCCTGCCGACCCGGATGCAGTGATTGGCGAGATCGTCGGCCACCGGGAGTGACCACGTCGGCGAGCGCTCCCAACTTCACCTCGTGCGAATCCCGTTGACGGCGCCAGCGCGCAGGCGTATCTGCGGCCTCAGGACATCTCCCCCTAACGGGAGACGCATAGGCCTGGGAGGGCCGTTGATGATGGCTGAAATGCCTGTAACCGCGCCGGCGGTGAAACCGGCTAACCCAAATTTTTCGTCGGGTCCGTGTGCCAAGCGTCCAGGCTGGACGGTTGAGGTGCTGGCCAATGCTCTCGTCGGCCGCTCGCACCGGTCCAAGCCCGGCAAGGCGCGCATCCAGCGCGCGATCGATCTTACCCGCGAACTCCTTGAGGTCCCCGCCGACTACCGCATCGGCATCGTTCCCGCGTCCGATACCGGTGCAGTGGAGATGTTTCTGTGGAGCGCGCTCGGCGCCCGTGGCGTCGACATGCTGGCCTGGGAGTCGTTTGGCGCTGGCTGGGTCACCGACGTTCAGAAGCAGCTCAAGCTTGCCGACGTGCGCGTGTTCGATGCGCCCTATGGCGAGTTGCCGGATCTCGGCCAGGTGGATTTCGACCGCGACGTGGTCTTTACCTGGAACGGCACGACCTCGGGTGTGCGCGTTGCCAACGGCGAGTGGATTCCTGCCGAGCGCAAAGGGCTGACAATCTGCGACGCAACCTCGGCAGCGTTCGCCCAGAACCTCGACTTCGCCAAGCTCGATGTCGTTACGTTCTCCTGGCAGAAGGTCCTTGGCGGCGAAGGCGCACACGGCGTCCTGATCCTGTCGCCCCGGGCCGTAGAGCGGATCGAGACCTTCAAGCCTGATCGCCCCCTGCCCAAGATATTCCGGCTGACCAAGGCGGGCAAACTGCTCGAGGAGATCTTCGAGGCCGCCACGATCAACACGCCTTCGATGCTGTGCATCGAGGATGCCATCGACGCCATGGAATGGGGCAAGTCCATCGGCGGCCTGAAGGCGCTGCAGGCACGCGCCGACGCCAACTTCAAGGTGCTGGCAGACTGGGTGTCGCGCACGCCCTGGATCGAGTTCCTCGCGAAGACTCCCGAGAACCGCTCCAACACCTCTGTGTGTCTGACGATCGTGGATCCGGCCGTCACCAACCTCGACGATGCCGCCCAAGCTGCCTTTGCCAAGGCAATCGTGTCCCGGCTCGACAAGGCAGGCGCGGCCTATGACATCGGCGCCTACAAGGATGCCCCATCGGGCCTCCGCATCTGGGCTGGGTCTACGGTCGAGACTTCAGATCTTGAGGCGCTGACGCCGTGGCTCGACTGGGCTTTTGCCCAGGAGAAGGCCGCTCTCACCGCCGCCTAAGACCCGCGCCTTCACCGGTCGGCTCCTCGCTTCGTCATTGCCGGGCTTTGTCCCGGCAATCACGGTCCCCGGCACTCCAGGGA
>JAEZHZ010000041.1 GCA_023436745.1 Pseudomonadota bacterium
AGCTGGAGTGCCGCCTGCGCGCGATGATGGTCCCGAAATGTCCGAAGATCGCCGCCGGAAAGCGCCTCAGCCATGTCGTGATCCCTGCTGAGCAGGCGCACGCGGTTTGGAGCGAAGAGGCAGGCGAGGTTCGGCACAAGGACGCAGCTGGTGTCTAGGCGGGCAAAGCCGAGCCGCTCGTTGAGCGCCGGCACATTGCCGCTCGGCGACAGGTCGGTGAAGACGTAGCCAGGCTGCTTCAGGATGCTTCTCAGCAGCGTGAAGCTGTGACTGCGGAACTCCGGCAGAACAGCGAAGGCGGCTATGTTGCACAGGCGCAGCGTGCCGTCCGGTGTCTCGCGCTCCGAATAGAATGCAAGCTGCGCACCGACGATCTCCCCTCCCCGCAGAAGCATGAAGCCGTGATTGGGTGCGTCGACCTGCCAGGTCGGTACCATGGCCCGTGCCCAGGCGTCAGGGCTGATGCGGCTATTGAGATGCCGATTGAGAAACTCACCCACCTTAAGCACGCTCCCGCCATCGATGGGCCGGATGAGCGGCTGCTCCGGAACGTCCTGCGCCGCAGCGGCACGCGCTTCCATAAGCACGTTGGTTACTCTGCCGCCTCTATGGACCCGGCGGGACCGAGGCGCTGCTCAACGTAACCGGCAAGCGAGCCGATGGTGGCGAACAGTTCGCTGCCGAAGTCCTCGTCATCGATGGTGATCCCGAAGTGATCCTCGATGGCGCCAGCGAGCTGCACGACCGCGAGGGAATCCATTTCCGGCATGCTGCCCAGCAGCGGCGTCGCGGCGCTGAGGGACGCACTCCGGCTATCGAGGCCCAGCGTCTCGACGATGATGGTCTTGGTTGCTTCCAGGACGGACATGGGACGCAAACTCCTGCTCTCGACACGCAAGTGATGCGATGCGCAGGGGCGCCGGGTACATCGCCCTAAGAGGCTAGACCATCAGGGCTAACAACAGTCACTGCCGCCTCACCTAACGTATCGGCGATGCAAAGGCCGCTGGTTCGGCCGCGGCCGGAGCGGAGGTATTCGGATGGTGGTCGATGTGGTCATGGGCAGTGGGGTCGTGGTGTACCACCCCGAGCTAGTCAACCTCTACAACTGCACCATCGGCGCAGAGACCCGCATCGGGACGTTTGTGGAAATCCAGGGCGGCGCGAGGATCGGAGAGCGCTGCAAGATCTCGAGCCACTGCTTCATCTGTGAAGGCGTGGAGATCGAGGACGGGGTGTTCCTGGGTCACGGGGTCATGTTCACCAACGACCGCTACCCCCAGGCCACCGGCCCGGACGGATCCCTGCAGGGCAAGGACGACTGGACACTGGAGCCGACCCGGGTCCGCAGGAACGCATCGATCGGCAGCAACGCGACCATACTGCCAGGCGTGACGATCGGCGAGCGGGCCCTGGTGGGTGCCGGCGCAGTCGTTACCCGAGACGTTCCGGACGACGCAATCGTGGCAGGCGTCCCAGCACGCATCATCCACGCAAAGCCAAACACTGTGCGCGCCGCTGGTGCGGGAGGCAGATCATGATCCAGTTCGGGGTAGTCGGCTACGGGTACTGGGGGCCCAACCTGGTGCGCAACCTGTACGAGCTGCCGGACGCGCAGGTGCGCTGGGTCTGCGACCGGCAGACGGAGCGGCTGGGAGGGGTGAGGAACCGGTATCCGACCGTCTCGATCACCGAGGATTACCACGACCTGCTCGATGATCCGTCCGTGGACGCCATCGCCATTGCGACGCCGGTTGTTACCCACTTCCCCCTCGCCATGCGCGCGCTGAAGGCGGGCAAGCACGTGTTCCTGGAAAAGCCGATGGCGACGAGCGTCGAGGAGGCAGAGCGGCTGGTCGCCGAGGCCGACCGGCGCGGGCTGGTGCTGGCAGTCGACCATACCTTCATCCACACCGGGGCAGTGCGAAAAATGCACGAGCTGATCAAGGGGTCGCTCGGGACGCTCTACTATTACGACTCCGTCCGCGTGAACCTCGGCCTCTTCCAGCATGATGTGAATGTCATCTGGGACCTTGCTGTCCATGACCTCGCGATCATCGACTACCTGCTGTCCGAGCGGCCGATCGCGGTCAGCGCCACGGGCATCGGGCACGTGCCGGGGGAACCCGAGAACATCGCCTATCTCACGCTGCACTTCCCCAGCCAGATGATTGCCCACATCCACGTCAACTGGCTGGCGCCAGTGAAGGTGCGGCGCACGCTGGTGGGCGGCAGCGAGAAAATGATCGTCTATGACGACCTCGAGCCGAGCGAGAAGGTCAAGGTCTACGACAAGGGCATCACCCTGAGCGGGCCGCCTGCGCGGAGCGGGCAGAAGATCCACCAGATGCTGGTCGGCTATCGCACCGGCGACATGACTGCGCCCAAGCTGGACACGGTTGAAGCCCTGTCGCGGGAACTGCGCGAGTTCATCGGCTGCATCGAGAATGGCACGAGCCCGACTGCTGACGGCGAGGCTGGACTACGCGTGGTGCGCGTGCTGGAGGCGGCGACACGCTCCCTGAGCCAGCGCGGCGCCGCGGTCGAACTGCACAACGATCGGGTGATGGCATGATCCCGCTGCTGGACATTAGAGCCCAATACCAGGAGATCGGCGCCGAACTGGAGAGCGCCGTGATCAACGTCCTGCGCTCGGGCAACTACATCCTCGGCAAGGAAGTCGCGGCGTTCGAGCACGAGTTCGCCGACTACTGCCAGACGCGTCATGCCATTGCCGTGAATACCGGCACGAGCGCCCTGCACCTGGCGCTGCTCGCTGCCGGCATCGGCCGTGGTGACGAGGTGATCACAACCCCCTTCACCTTCGTCGCCACGGTTGCCGCCATTGTCTACGCCGGCGCGCGGCCGGTGCTGGTGGACATTGACCCCGAGACCATGAACATCGATCCGGCTGCCGTCGAGGCCGCGATCTCTCCGGCCACCAAGGCCATCATCCCGGTTCATCTCTACGGGCAGATGGCCGAGATGGACCGGCTCCTTGCGATTGCGGACCGGCACGGACTGATGGTGATCGAGGATGCGTGCCAGGCACATGGCGCCGAGTATCGGGGCCGCCGCGCCGGCAGCCTCGGCATTGCTGGTGCCTTCAGCTTCTATCCCGGCAAGAACCTTGGCGCCTGCGGCGAGGGCGGAATGCTCGGCACCACCCGCGACGCCGTGGCCAAGGCCGCGCGCTGCCTTCGCGACTGGGGACAAGAGGAGCGGTACCACCACATAGCCAAGGGCTACAACTACCGAATGGACGCCATCCAGGGCGCGGTGCTGTCGGTGAAGCTCAAGCATCTGGAACGCTGGACCGAACTTCGACGGGCTCATGCCCGGCACTATGCCGAACTGCTTAGTGGAATGGGCGACCTGCGGCTGCCCAAGGAGGCGCCGCACCGACGACACGTCTTCCATGTGTACGCTGTGCGGAGCAGCAAGCGGAACGCGTGGCAGCAGGCGCTCGCCAACCAGGGTATCCATACCGGTCTGCACTATCCGATCCCGGTGCATCTGCAGCGCGCCTATGCCGATCTGGGATACCGTCGGGGCGATTTCCCCCATGCCGAGCTGGCGGCGAACGAGGTCCTGTCCCTTCCGATCTATCCGGAAATGAATGCGGGCCAGGTGGAAGCCGTGGCTGCGGCGCTCGGGCGTGACGTTCATGTCTACTGAGGTGGTGAGCGGGCCGCGGCTGGTCGCTGCCGTCCACGGCAAGCGCCCGCCCGAGGACGATGGCTTCAAGACGGGCTTGTCGGCGGCGCTGCGGAGCAGTTACTCCGCGGCTGGGCTCGCCGATCTCTATGGGCGGTTCGCTCATGGCGACGGCATGCTGGACACTCTTATGCGCGGCGCCATAGTCGCGGCAGGGGCAAAACGATGCGGGCACGGCCTGCGGGTGAGCAGTGGCGCCGTCTTCACGCACCTAGAAACCCTCGAGTTCGACGATGGCGTGTTCATCGGCGCCGGGGCGCATGTTCAGGGACGGGTCGATGGGCTCTGCCGCATCGGCAAGAAATGCTGGATCGGGCCCCAGGCATTCCTGGATGCCCGAGACTTCGTCATGGGTGACCATGTCGGCTGGGGGCCCGGGGCGCGCGTGCTCGGGTCCGAGCACACCGGGCATCCCACCGACGTACCGATCATCGAGACAGACCTGTCCATCCGCCCAGTGCGCATCGGCGACTGGGCGGACATCGGCACCAATGCCGTGATCCTGCCTGGCGTGACGATCGGTAAGGGCGCCATTGTCGGAGCCGGAGCGGTGGTGACGGCGGACGTTGCTCCATTCTCGGTGGTGGCGGGCGTACCGGCCCGCTTCCTGCGCTGGAGGAGCGAAACGGAACAAACGACTTCGCCGGCCGAGGAGCCCTTCGATGCCTGATCGCATACTCGTCACCGGCGGCGCCGGGTTCATCGGCTCCGAGCTGGTGTCGCAACTGGTCAACCTTGGCCACACCGTCGACGTGGTCGACAACCTCGCCAACGGCAAGAGGGCCAACCTTGCCGGTATCGATCCGGCACGTGCACGGCTTCACGTCGCCAGCATCCTGGACCGCGATGCAATGGCAGCCCTCATGCGCGAGGCTTCGGTGGTCTACCACCTGGCCTGCCTGGGCGTCCGGCACAGCCTGCACGATCCGGCACACAACCACGAGGTGAATGCCAGCGGCACGCTGGGCCTGCTGCAACTTGCCCGCGCGGCAGGCGTGTCGCGCTTCGTCTACGTGTCCAGTTCGGAGGTCTATGGGACTGCGCGCTGGGCGCCGATGACCGAAGAGCACCCGACATTCCCCATGACGGTCTATGGCGGCGGGAAGCTCGCCGGCGAGTGCTATGCCCGCGCCTTCCACGAGAGCTACGGGTTTCCGACCGTGATGGTGCGGCCCTTCAACAGCTTTGGCCCGCGGAGTCACCATGAAGGCGACAGTGGCGAGGTCATCCCCAAGTTCATGCTGCGGGCAATGGCCGGCAGACCGATGATCATCTTCGGCGATGGCACGCAGACGCGCGACTTCACCTACGTCTCCGACACTGCGCGCGGGATCCTGATGGCAGGATTCTGCGACGAGGCGATCGGGCAGACCCTGAACCTTGGCCAGGGACACGAGACCACCATCAACCACCTGGCCGGGCGCATAGCCCATGTCGTCGGGCGTGGCGAAGCCCTGATCGAACACGATGACCCGAGGCCGGGGGATGTGCTTCGCCTGTTTGCAGACAGCTCCAAAGCTCGCGATCTGCTTGGCTATGAGCCACGCGTGTCGCTTGGCGACGGCTTACGCCAACTGCACCTCTGGTACGCTCATTGCGGCGCCTCGGCCGACGAACTGCTGACCCAGGAACGGGTGCACAACTGGAAAGAGAAGCAACTGGCATGATCGCGCGTCCCACGGAGTTGCCTGTCGCATTGCCGAGCCTTGGTGAGGCCGAGGCTGCCGCCGCTGCGCGTGTCATCCGGTCCGGCTGGGTCACGCAAGGTCCAGAGGTTGCCGCCTTCGAAGAGGAGTTTGCGCGCTATGTCGATGCGCCATTCGCCTGCGCGGTGTCCAACTGCACCACCGCCCTGCACCTTGCCCTACTCGCGGTGGGGGTCGGACCGGGCGATGAAGTCATCACGGTCAGCCACAGCTTCATTGCCACGGCCAATGCCATCCGGCACTGCGGGGCCACACCCGTGTTCGTGGACATCGAGCCGCACGGCTTCAACATCGACCCCTTGCTCATCGAAAGTGCCGTGAGTACCCGCACGAAGGCGATCCTGTGCGTGCATCAGCTCGGCATGCCGTGCGATCTTGCTTCGATCGTGGAGATCGCCAGGCGACGGGGCCTGCAGGTGATCGAAGACGCAGCCTGCGCGGTTGGCAGCGAGGTGCTCTGGCAGGGCCACTTCCGGCGGATCGGAGCGCCAATCGGGGATATCGCCTGCTTCTCGTTCCATCCGCGCAAGGTCATGACCACCGGCGACGGCGGCATGCTGACCACGGCACGGCAGGACTACGACCAGAAGTTTCGCCTGTGGCGTCAGCACGGAATGAGCATCACCGATCGGGAGCGACACAGTTCGCGCTCCGTGGTGTTCGAAAACTATCTGTCGGTCGGCTACAACTATCGCCTCACCGACATCCAGGCGGCCGTGGGACGAGAACAGCTTCGCAGGCTCGACGAGTTCGTGCTGGCGCGCCGCCGCATTGCCGACTGGTACCGTGAGCATCTGAGCGACATTCCGGGCCTTGGCCTCCCCGGCGAGCCCTCATGGGCAAGGACGAACTGGCAGAGCTACGCGGTGACGCTGCCAGCCGGAGTAGACCAGCGCGACGTCATGCAGGAACTGCTGAACGCCGGCATAGCGACGCGCCGCGGCGTCATGAACGCACACCTGGAACCGGCGTACGCGTCCTCCGCGAGCGCCCGGGTAGCAAGCTCACTCGACCGTTCCGAAGCCGCCCAGGACGGGACCGTGATCCTGCCACTGTCGACCCAGATGACCGAGGAAGACGTGATGCATGTCGCCGAAGCCCTCAAGTTCGCGGTGGCTCCGGCGCGATCGTCGGAGCCGGCCTAAGCGCTTACCGAAGTGACGGCCAGGGGGCGCCGCACCCTGGCCAGCAGCCAGTCAGCGTGCCGCAGTGCGAGCTGCAGGATCGTGAGCGTGGGATTGGCGCTGCCGGCGTTCGGGAACACTGAGGCGCTCACCACACTCAGGTTATGGACCGAGTGACAAACAAGGTCGGGGTCCACCACTGAGGTCGCCGGATCCGTACCCATGCGCGTGCTGCCGGATGGGTGAGCATAGGGCTGTGCCGCATCGCAGAAGGCGCCCGAGGTGTCCTGCGGATCGATGAGCCAGGAGAGCGGGAAGCTCCGGTCGAGGCCTGTGCGGCTCCAATAGGCGCGCAGGCGATTAGCCACGGCTCTGAAGCAGGCCTCATCCTCCGGCTGTGGTGACCAGTCCAATGCGACCTTGGGCACACCGAAGCGATCCGTCTCGGTGGCGAGGGCGATGTGGTTGTCCCACTTGGGACGCTGCTCGATCGCGATCTGCATCCCGATCCTGACAGTCGACGGCATGAAGACCTGACGCTTGGCAAAACGCCAGTACGCCGCCTGTGCCACGAGAGGGAGCTCACCCAGGAGTGCGCCCACTTCCCACATGTTGAACTGACCGCTCTGGAGGGACCGGGCCACTGCCTTGATCCGCGCGAGGCCACTCGAGGAGAGATCCATCGCGGGATAGACGAAGGCGCTGCTGGTCCGCAGTTTTTCCTGGGCCTGCTGCGTGAAGTCCAGGTGCAGGCTGCGGCGGGTACCCTTGATGTAGTGGTATCCGAACAGATGGTTTCCCAAGTCCTGGTCGGGCCGCATGACAGTGGCCACTTCGGCCTTGAGATGATCCTGGAAGTAGCGTCCGAGAACACTGCCCCTGCCGAAGACCTGATCACCCGCCTGGCGGTCCAGCCACAAGAGCAGCCGCGTAGACTCGATTGTTCCGGCGGCAATGATGAAGTGATCGGCGGCAACCCTGACGGAACCGCCTGAGAGGCTGTGCGCCTCCAGCGCCTTCAACCTGCCGGCGTCGGCATCTACGTGAATCTCGTTGACCGTGGCGTCGAGGAAGATGGCGAGATTCTCGCTGTTGCGAAGCTCGCGCCCCCATAGGGTCGCGAGATTGCAGTTTCTATAGTTGATCCACTTGGCAAGGCGGCTGGTGAAATCTTCGTCTCGCGAGGGAAAGACATCACCCAGCCCCACACTCTCTACGGCCGGGGCTCCGAAGGCGCCGTGGGCAACGCCGAACTCATCCTCGATTTCGGAGAGATAGCCCTCGAGCTCGGAGTACGAAAAGGGCCACCCCTCCGCGCCGATGTGGCGACGCTCGCTCGCATCGCTGGCATAGATGGGCACAAGCCTACCGCCCCAGCGCATGGACGAGCCACCGAGCCCCCGGTACCGGCCATCCATGGGGCGCGTATAGCGTCCCCCGATGTCCACGATCGTGTTCAGGCTCTGGCTGTGCTGGTCGAAGACCGCCTTGCCGCTCTCCAGAACCACCACGCGGCGCCCTGCCCTTGCCAGTCGCCTGGCCATGAACAATCCTGCCATGCCGCCGCCGACAATGCAGAACTCTGCGCGCCGGAACAATGCGCCTTGGCTTGCGGAAGAAATATCGATGACGGTGATTTTCAGACACTCCCTAAACCGTCGCCACGGAAGAGGCTCTGACTAGACTCAGCAGTCCACATGATTACCCGAATACTGAGTCCGCAGGTCATGCAGTCTCGGATGCGGGAGCAAGATCTTGAATAGGCTGAAGGGGCTATGGCTGCTCCACGGCGGCACCAGCATCAATATCGAACAAGACTGGATGGATGTCGTCGCACGCGCGGCAGCGCCAGCACACGATACTGGAGGCCCAATTGAGCAAGCCGCGGCACGTCCTGATCCTGGTCGAGAACCTGCCCGTGCCGTTCGACCGGCGTGTCTGGCAGGAGGCACAGGCGCTCCGGCAGGATGGCCATTCCGTCTCGGTCATCTGTCCGAAGGGCAAGGGCCATACCGCGGCCTACGAGGTCCTCGATGGGGTGCACATTTACCGGCACGCGCTGGTGGAGGCGACGTCGGCGCGCGGGTACCCGGCGGAGTACCTGACGGCACTGGCCCACCAACTGCGCCTCTCGCTGCGCGTCAAGCGACGGCAACGCATCGATGTCATTCAGGCCTGCAACCCTCCGGATCTGCTGTTCCTCGTGGCGCTTTTCCACCGGGTCCTCTTCGGCACCCGGTTCTTGTTCGATCACCACGATCTTAGTCCGGAGCTCTATCTCAGCCGCTTCGGCCGGGCGGACCTGCTGTATCTGGTGTTGCGTTTCCTGGAACGGCTGACGTTCCGCTTGGCGGACGCCAGCATCGCCACGAACGAAACGTTCAAGCAGATCGCCGTCGAACGGGGACAGATGGCGCCGGAGCGCGTCTTCGTCGTCAAGAGCTATCCCGATCCTGTCAAGCTGCAGCGCCAGCCTCCGGAGCCCGCGCTCATGGCACGCGGCAAGTTTTTGGTCGGCTATGTCGGCATCATGGGGCAGCAGGACGGCGTCGAGACGCTGATCCGCGCGATGGACGAGATCGTCTACGGTCGAGGCCGCTCGGACATCTACGCCGTGCTCATCGGCGACGGGCCCGAGTACCAGCGCCTGCAGGAGCTCGCGCGGACGCTGCGCCTTGATCACGCCCTGCACTTCACGGGCTATCTCTCCGGACCCGCCCTGCTCCGCAACCTTTCCGCCATCGATCTCGGGGTGATCCCCGATCCGCCGAACGGCTGCAATGAGAAACTGTCGATGAACAAGGTGTTCGAATACATGATGCTCGGCATTCCGTTCGTCCAGTTCGACCTCGGCCAGGCCAGGCGTGAAGCTGGCGCCGCCGCACTTGTGGCAGCCAGCCATTCCGCGTCCGCCCTGGCCGACGTCATCATCCAGCTCGCCGACCAGCCCGAGCAGCGCCGGCAGATGGCAGAGACGGCCCAGACAATCGCGCGACGGGACTTTCAATGGTCCACTGAAGCAACGCGCTATGTCGGCGCCATCCAGTCGATTTTCGCCGGGCAGGAGGTGCTGTCATGATCAGCGTCATCATTCCGCACCTGAACCAGCCCGAGGCTCTGGATCGCGGGCTGGCCGCACTGTCAGCGCAGGAAGGGATGGATGGTCCCCACGAGATCATCGTCGTCGACAATGGGTCCCGGGAACTCCCCACCGAGATCTGCAGCAAGTACCCGCAGACAGTGCTGCTGAGCCAACCGATCCCCGGCCCGGGCCCCGCGCGCAACATGGGAGTGGCACACGCAAAGGGCGACATCCTGGCCTTCATCGACGCAGACTGCGTCGCTACGCCGGACTGGCTGGCGGCCATCGAGCGCCACTTCCGGGATTCACCCGACAGCAGCGTCATAGGCGGTGACGTGCGCATCCTGCAGAAGGACGCGAAACGGCCGACGATGCTTGAGGCTTACGAGAGCGTCTTCGCGTTCCGGATGAAGGAATACATCAAGGAGAAGGGCTTTACCGGTGGCGGCAACCTGGCAGTACGCGCCTGGGTCTTCCGCAAGGTCGGCAATTTCCTCGGCATCAACATCGCCGAGGACACGGAGTGGGGCCAGCGTGCCAGCAGCATGGGATACCGGGTGCGGTACGAGCCGACCATGATCGTGTTCCATCCCGCGCGGTCCTGCTTCCAGGAGCTGGTGGCCAAGTGGGACCGGCACATTTCGCACGACCTGCACGAAATCCGGCAGCGCCGCAACTGGCGCGCCCTGTGGACGGCACGCGCCTTCGCGGTGCTCGTGTCGCCTCTGGCGGAACTGCCGCGCATCGTCGCCTCAGATCGCCTCAGCGGGCCCAGGGCGCGATGGCTGGCCATGATCGGAGTGGTCCGAATTCGCCTCTACCGCAGCGTGGCGATGCTGGCCGCTTCGATGAACGCGGACCCCTCTCCCTCTGCAGCACGGTGGAACAGATCTTGAACCAAGTGACAGTCACCAAGACCAAGAAGACCAAAAGGACAGTCACCCAGCCGCTGCAACTCGGCGTGGTGATCGTCACGTACAACAGCGCCGACGCGCTGCGCGAACTGCTCGATTCGCTGGAGCAGGCTCTGGCGGGCATCGAGCGCACCAAGGTCCTGATCGTCGACAACCTTTCGAGCGACAACTCGGTCGAGATCGGCGAACGCCATCCCTTGGCGCCCACGGTGATCCGGAACTCGACGAACGCAGGCTATTCGGCCGCGATCAACATCGCAGCCGGCATGCTGCCCCCCGAGGCGGACATGCTCATCCTCAACCCCGACATCCGGCTACTGCCGGGGTCGGTCGCGAAGCTGCTTGCGGCTGCCCGAAGCGAGGATGTCGGGGTTGTAACGCCGTTGATCCTCAACAGCGACGGCTCAATCGCCACCTCGCTCAGGCGCGAGCCCCGGCTGATAGACATGTGGTGCCAGGCGATACTTGGCCCAGCGATCAGTGCGCGGCTGGGCGTCGGCGAGGCGATTGCGCGTCCGGCGGCGTACGGCAAGCCCTGCACCGTCGACTGGGCCACCGGCGCCATCCTGCTGGTCAGCAGCCGCGCGCGGCAACGGGTCGGGCAATGGGACGAGAGCTTCTTTCTCTACAGCGAGGAAGTCGACTACCAGCGCCGGGTGCGCGAGGCGGGCCTGCGCGTCGTGTTCGAACCCGCGGCACATGCCTTTCACGCCGGCGGTGAATACCAGCGCAACGTGGCGCTCACCTCGGTGCTGACAAGCAACCAGATCCGCTACTTCGCCAGGCACCACGGGATGCTGCAGACTGCTCTGTTTCGCACGGCGATCATCACCTTCGGCCTGCTGCGGGCCTGGCGCAGCAGAGCGCACCGAGCATCGATACTAGTGGCCTAGCTTCCGCTTCGTCCTGCCCGTGACTACATGAACTGGGAGTAGCCGAGCTGCGATGAACATCATCAACTTCCACGGCGTGGGCGAACCCCAGCGCAGTCTCGATCCCGGTGAACAACCCTTCTGGCTCGATGTCCGGCAGTTTCGCGACATTCTGGACCGTGTGGCGAACCATCCCGATCGGCGGCATCTCGAGATCACGTTCGACGACGGCAACATTTCCGACGTCAATGTGGCGCTGCCGGAGCTTAAGGCGCGAGGGCTCTCGGCGACCTTCTTCGTGCTCACCGGGCGTCTCGGCCGGAAGGGGTCGCTGTCACAAAGAGACGTGCGCACGCTGATGGACAACGGAATGGCAATAGGAAGCCACGGGCCCGACCACGCTGACCTCACCACCCTGCCCCCGCACCAGATTGCCGGGGACCTCAGGCGATCACGGCGGATACTGGAGGACTGCACCGGGTGCGCACTCCGCGACTTCGCCATTCCGTTTGGCCGCTACAACGCCGGCGCATTGCGGGGTATTCGCGAGGCGGGGTTCGCACGTGCCTATACTTCGGATGGTGGCCGTGCTCGCGAGAGCGCCTTCCTCCAGCCCCGCCGGTCCCTGCGATCCGACATGTCGGAAAAGGAGATCTCCGCAGCCCTGAACGGCCACGTAGCGCCCCTGAAGCGGCTGAGGCGGATGGTCGGCATGGGGCTCAAGCGGTTCCAGTAGGCACAGCCTCACGGCGGCGCCCGCCAGGTGCACCGACCAAGTCCCGGAACACCTCTTCCATGCAGGCTATGCGGTGTTCCCAAAGAGCCGTGCTCTGAACATGCCGATAAGCGGCAGCGCCCATTGCCTCACGCAGAGGCCGGTCCACCGTCAACCGGCGAAGGGCCTCTGCCACGCGCACGGCCAAATCCTGCGGCGTAGTGACAGGCAGGCGGTAGGCGCAATCATCATTGACGGCCGCCGCAGGTCCGCCCCGGTCACACACGATCAGTGGCAGACCAAAGCTCATGGCCTCGAGCGTCACGTTTCCTCCGGGCTCGCGGAAACTGGGAAACACGAAGATGTCGGCAGACTGATAGTGGC
>JAEZHZ010000318.1 GCA_023436745.1 Pseudomonadota bacterium
GGAACGCACAAAGCTTGAAAACGGCGATGATGCCTATCATGTCGGCCAGACCCCCAAGAACGGCGGCCCCCAGTGCCCCGACCCCGAACGCGAAGCCGAACACGAATCCCGCAACCGTTCCGACTCTTCCGGGCACCAGTTCCTGCGAATAGACCACGATGGCCGAGAACGCCGACGCAAGGACCAGGCCGGCCAGAACGCTCATCAGCGCAGTGCCGAACAGGTCAAGATGCGGCAGCAAGAGGGTGAAGGGCAGGGCGCCCAGAATGGATACCCAGATCACGGCGAGACGGCCGAACCGGTCCCCGACCGGTCCGCCGATGAAGGTGCCGGCGGCGATCGCCCCGAGGAAGAGGAACAGATAGAGCTGTGATTCCTCCTTGGAGAGCCCGAACTTCTCGATCAGGAAGAAGGCGTAATAGGTCTTGAGCGTCTCGATGTAGACGTACTTGCTGAGCAGCAGCGCACCGATCACTGCAAAGGCCACCAGCAGCCGTTGCCGCGTCAACTGTGGTTTGGCCACAGGCTTCGCTGGTTGCAGCGCCAGTTGGCGCTGATGCTCAGCGTACCACCGCCCCACATAGGCGAGCAGAATCACGCCGATAGCAGCCACGATCACAAACCAGCCCGTGCTGGCCTGGCCCATTGGCAGCAGAATCATGGCTGCTGCCAGCGGGCCAAGCGCCGTGCCGGCATTTCCGCCGACCTGGAAGAGCGACTGCGCCAGCCCAAGGCGACCGCCGGAAGCCAGTCGCGCAAGTCGCGACGCTTCCGGGTGGAACAATGCGGAACCCGTGCCCATGACCATCGCGGCGAGGAAGAGCAGGCCGAACCCATTGGCGGTGGCCAGGAGGAAGACGCCGATTCCTACCAGGGCAAGCGAAAGAGCCAGCCAATAGGGCTTCGGCCGCAGGTCGCCGTAGAGGCCAAACACAGGCTGCAGGATGCAGGCCGTGATCTGCTGGGCAAGCGTCAGGAGACCGATCTGCAGGTAGGTGAGTCCGTATGCATCCTTCAGCAGCGGGTAGAGCGCCGGTAGCAGGAACTGCATCAGGTCGTTCAGCAGATGGGAGGTGCTCAGCGCGGCAATGATGCCAGTCGACATGCGCTGCCTGGCTGATGCAGCCAGGTTGGAACCGGCGGTCATGAATGGAAGTCCGAAGCGTGAAGACGGCCATGCCTACCGCTCGGAAGCGGGCGTGGCAACCATCACATGCTGGGGGAAGTGAGCCGAGTTCGGGTCTTGAACCCGAATGGCTCCGCGAGCTGGACTCGAACCAGCGACCATTCGATTAACAGTCGAACGCTCTACCAACTGAGCTATCGCGGAATACATTCGAACGCCCCCTCGGCGAGGGCGAGGTCCGTGTACCGAACTTGTTTCGCTTTGCCAACCCCCCAATCCCATCACCTGTGCACAAGTGCTCAATCGGGCCGGTGAACGCGCCACTGCAGGGCCATCAGATCGGCGAGCGTATTGAGATTGGCGAAGGGGTCGAAAGGGGTGTCCCAGTTCACAGTGGCCGCCCCAAGCGCAGCGAGCAGCCCTCTGGGGCTTGAAGCTCCCGGGAGGTTTCTCTTCAGGCTTTCGAGTCGCCACACGGCATTGGTGGGGTAGATCTGGCCACGCCAGGCAGCTGCGGCGGCGGCCGAAGTCTCAAGGGCAGCACACAGGCGATCGACATAGTCAGCAGGCAGGAAAGGGGTGTCTACCGCGACGGAAAGAAGCAGCCCGTCGTTGATCCCCTCTCGCTCCAGCCACGCGACTGCTGCGGAAAGCCCGGCGATGGGGCCGGCACGTTCGTGATGAGCATCCGGGATGGCGATGATGTCGCCTGACGACGAACCTGCCGCACCGGGGCCGGTCGCGATCAGAAGCGGGTACGAGGATTGGCCAAGCGCTTCGGCAACTCTGTTAAGCAGGGGCACGCCACCCACTCGGAGGTCGGCCTTGCGGACGCCTCCCAGTCTTGCCCCGGCCCCACCAGCCAGGATCACGACGTAGGGGTCATTACGCGGCATGCACCGACGCCTTGTGGCGCAGCAGGGCCATCAACACGATGCCCCCGACCAGCCCCCAGAATGGTGCGCCGATACCGGCGACGGTGATTCCCGAGGCAGTTGCCACAAAGGTCAGGATGGCCGGCAGTCGCTGTTCCTCCTCGGCCAGCGCCGCTGCCAGCGCTGAGGCCAGACTTGAGAGCAGGGCCAGCCCGGCGACAGCCTGAATGAGGATGGGTGGCGAGGCAGCGACGAAGGCGGCAGCCAGGCTGGCGCCGAGCCCAAGCAGAACGTAGATGCCACCGGCGGCTACTGGCGCCGGCCAGCGGCGGGACGGGTCGGGGTGCGCTTCGGGCCCGGCACAGATAGCGGCGGTGATGGCCGCAAGATTCGTAGTGATGGAGCCGAACATGGCCGTTATGCCGCTTGCGAGCCCGGTTAGCAGGAATGGCATCGCCGGTTTGACCGTCACGCCATTTGCCCGCAGCACCGCGAGGCCTGGCAGATTCTGCGACGCCATGGTGACGATGTAGAGCGGCACGGAGATGCGGATGATTGCATCGAGCGAGAAGGTGGGAATCACCAGCGAAAGGCTCGGCCAGCTACCATCCAGCGCCCCTGCCGGGAGGTGCGTCGTTGTAGCAAGGATGGTGCCGGTGACCAGCACCGCGATGGGGACGGCATAGCGTCGGGCAAACTTGAGGCCGAGCGCCCAGGCAACTAGAATCGGCAGTGCAAGAGTGGGGATCTGGCCAACGGCCTCTATTGGCGCGAGGCACAGCGTGAGCAGCATGCCCGCAAGCATTGCGTTCGCAAGCGCTGCGGGTATTGCCGCCACCAGGCGTGCGAGCGGCTTGAACATCCCGGTCAGAACGATGAGCAGGGCGGTCACAAGGAAAGCGCCGACCACCGCGGGAAACCCGCCGACTGGCTCACCTACCGTCAGGAGAAAGGCTGCACCGGGCGTTGACCAGGCAAAGCTGATCGGAACGCGGGTGCGGGCACTCACTGCCATGTTCAGCAGCCCGAGCCCGAGGCACAGCGCCATGAGGCCGGACCCGGCTTCTGCCGCGGTTGCGCCAGCGGCAGTGAGCGCGGCTAGCACCAAGGTGAAAGTGCTGGCGTAACCGACAACAGCGGCGAGTGTGCCGGCAAGAATTGGCTGTGCCGGGTTCCAGCGGGTCGCGGCCGCCGCTGTATCCGCTGTGGAAGCGCTTCGGGAGGGTACCGTGTCACGAGTCATGCAGCCTTTATACACTTGGCTGTGTGGCGTGACAGGTGGACGGCCCACGGGCTGCAGATGAACCCTTCCAGCGCTGCGGGAGTAATCCGGGCGTAGCTGTGCGGAGCGGGCAAATCTATGGTTCGCATTATGGGAAATGCGCAGGCGGGGCCGCAGGGGTATCCGCTATTTGCTCGTACACCAAAGCACGGGATGGAGGCCTCGTCCGGAATCGAACCGGAATACACGGATTTGCAATCCGCTGCGTAACCATTCCGCCACGAGGCCTCTGGCTCGGCTTTTCAGGGGTTTAGCCCCTTCTGTCAAGGCCATCCCTGAGTGCTCATGCTGGCGGTGTGCAAAGACAGTCGTCTGATCCCTGATGGTGGCAGTCATATCGAACCGAGCCCGAGCAGTGACGGGCACACGCTGTACATCAAGGGAGGGGGCTATGATCTCCGGTCGGGCATAGGCGCCGGGGAGGCGTGGTCACGGCCGGTGACGGGGCAATGTCTCGTGAACCGTGTCGATGCCCTGCTCGGCCCGGCGTGCATCGAAGTCGTTGTAGTAGAGAGCTGCCAGAAGGGCCGCTGGAAGGGCCAGGCAAAGGAGTGCGGCGGCGATCAGCAGGGCGACCATTCTTGGTTCTCCGGGCAGGTGCTTTTCCTCGCCCACAACAGATCAGGTTCGGCTTTGTTCCCTCCTCTGAAACTGCCTCAGTGTAACGGCAGACATGCGCTGGCAGTGGTGCTCGGGAAAACGCTACTGGCGGGCAGCTACGTCAGCCGGTTGCGCGAGCTCCGAGCGGAGCGTCAGGCCGTCGGGCTCCCACTGATGCTGGGTGTCGATATAGGAGATGGCCCAGCTGAATGCCTTATGGAGTTCCGGCAGGTTGCGACGCTGTATGGCAGGCGCCAGCACGTCGTTCATCTCGATCTTGGCGGGGAGGTGCCCGGGCGGGCCAACGCGTTCAAAGGCGACCGCAACACCGGCGGCCACCCAGGCAGCGATGGTCCCTCCGAAGAGTTCGGAGAGGAGGAATGGCGAGCGACGCAGGATCACAACGGTAACAGCGTCATTCTCAATGGCTTCCGGGCGCAGCACCACTCCGCTTGCGCTAGGGTGCCACTCCGGTCCCAACTCGGCGAGGAAGAACCAGCCACAATACCAGCCCCGGCAGGGCTGTGGTCGAATCTGGTAGACCGTGCAGCCACGACCCCGGACACAGTGCGGACACAGCGTGTTCGATGGCTTGTCCAGCTCCGGCGAAGCAATGGGAATGAACTCGCAACACGCCGTGCAATCGCCGCACCCCCTATCTCTTAGCCGCTGCAGCACAAATACGCCTCCCCGCGCGCCGGTATCGAGAGTGGCTCCAAGTATGCCTGCTGTCCAGCAAAAGCGCTTCGTGCTGCGGCTTGGCGCCACGTCCGCTTGCCAGTAGGGGCATCGGGGGATATGCACGTCCAGCATATGCTTCGAGGCTACGGACTTCACTTCCATGTTCGATTTCCAGCGTGCCCGCACCTTCATGGTGGACAACCAACTGCGCACCAGTGGCGTCACCGACTGGCGTATCCTGGCGAGAATGGGGGAGATTCCGCGCGAGGACTTCCTGCCGGAGGACAAGCGTGAGCTTGCCTATCTCGATAGCGTCCAGTGGCTTGGGCCTCGCGGCTCAGGGCGGTTCATGGCGCCCCCCGTCATCCTGGCCAAGCTGGTGCAACTGGCGGACGTCACGAGTGATGATCGTGTTCTGATCGTCGGCGCGAACACGGGCTATTCCACCGGTGTTCTGGCTGGGCTATGTGCCGAGGTTGCGGGGCTCGAGGTTGACGCTGCGCTGGCAGAGAGTGCGCGTCAGGCTCTTTCTAAGCTGGGGGTAGGCAACGCCGAGATCATCACCGGCGATGTTGCGGCTCTCGGCAAGCGGGAGTTCGACGTGGTTCTGGTGGAAGGTGCTCTGGAGAGCGTTCCCACGGCCCTGCTCGACCGCCTTGCAGATGGAGGGCGGTTGGTGGCGCTGGTGCGGGACGGCGGCGTTTCGGTTGCGACGGTGTATGTGAAGTCCGCAGGCGTGGTCGCCTCCCGCCAGGAGTTCAATGCCGTCCTCCCGGTTCTGTTCAGCACCCGTGGCGGGCCCGAATTCGTGTTCTGAGTGTTGCGGGAGTGCCACCGCACAAAATTACCGTGCGGTGAAAGGTTGGTAGGGGTTGTGTGCCAGCATTGGCAACGTCACCTCGGCCCAGTACAGTCTGGGGGCTAATGGAGTAGGGCGATGAAGTTCAGGGTTCTCGTGGCAGCCAGCACCTTGGCGCTGACGCTTGGCGTCGCAAGCGCAGGCAGTGCCCACGCCCAATCCATCGCCCAGGCGCTCGCTCAAGCCTACGATTATGCCCCTGACCTGCAGTCCGCTCTTCTGAGCGCCAAGTCGTCCGCCGAGGATATCGTCCGCGCGGAGTCGGCGAAGCGGCCGACCATCGGCGCCTCGCTCGGCGGCAACTATAACTGGGCGGTGGGGCCTGGAGCAGTGGGTCCCGGAGGAACGAACCCGTCCGGTGCGTTTGCCGGCAGTTCCACGTTCAACGCCGGTCTGTCGTATAACCAGACCGTTTTCGACAATTTCCGCACCGAAGCACAGATCGAAGCCGCACGTGCCGGGGCCGAGGCTGCTGAATACCAGATCCGCAACACGGAGCAGAATGTGCTGCTCGACGTGGTGCAGGCTTACATGGATGTACTCACCGGCCAACAGCTTCTGTCGTTGCGCCAGGACAACCTGACCTTCTTCCGCGCCCAGCTGCAGTCCGCCGAGGATCGCCTGGAGGTCGGTGAGGGTACGCGTATCGACGTTGCACAGGCTGAGGCACGTCTCGCCCAGGGTGATGCCTCCTACCGGGCGGCGCTTGCGAGCCTTGAGATCAGCCAGGCTACGTTCCAGCGGCTGGTCGGTGCAGCTCCGCGCAACCTGTCGACCAGCCATAACTTCGGGCGCCTGATTCCGAGCACGCTGCAGGGGGCAATCGCTGAGGCCGAAGCCGGACATCCGGCGATTCTGCTCGCGAAGGCAGCGATCCGCGCCGCGCAGGCAGGCAGCGATGCTGCGCAGGCTGCGTTCGGGCCCACGGCAACGGTGAGCGGTCAGGTCGGCACCTCCTACAATACCAATACCGGCCCGTCCGGGCTGTCGGGACAGCTGGGCTTCCAGGTGACCGTGCCGATCTACGCAGGTGGCGCTCTCGGCGCCGGCGTGCGCAAGGCGAATCTCGACCAGATTCGCTCCGAAGTGGACGCCATGGGTGCATATGATCAGGTGCGTGCGGCGGTGATCGCCGCGTGGTCGGGGATGCAAAGCGCCGATGCCCAGATTACCGCTGCACAGGCAGCCGTCAGCGCCGGACAGGAAGTGCTCGAAGGCGTGATCCAGGAGCGCGACCTTGGTACCAGGACCACTCTCGAGGTCCTCAACGCCCAGGCAGAACTTACCACTGCTCGTGAGGGGCTGATCAATGCCTCCTCAGGCAAGGTGGTCGCCACCTTCTCCCTGCTGGCTTCCATCGGCAGGTTGACTGCCGGTAACCTCGGTCTCCCGGTCGAGGTGAAGACCGCCGTGCCCTATACCCAGACCGTCGAAGACGTCTGGCAGGAACTGCGCACCGTAGTCGACTGACGCGGGTCGAAACCTCATTCTGCTTGCCTTTTGCCAAGTACCGCGCGGCATCGTCATGGTGCCGGCAAGACTCACCTTAACAACTTTTGGTGGAAGACGGCGACGTCGTTCGGGCCGGCGATTCCATTCTGCCAATGGTGTGTCTAAGGTTAACGGGACGATTCGGGAGGGCGAGCCGGTAGCGGCGGTCGAGATCCGGGTCGAC
>JAEZHZ010000074.1 GCA_023436745.1 Pseudomonadota bacterium
CGATGCCGCGGGCGGAGACCATGGTGGAGCGGATGAGCTGCAGCGCTACCTGGCCGGCGAGGTATTCGTCATAGGCGAGGCGCATGCGGGCCGGCGCCCAGAGCTCGGCCTGCTCGGGGCTTTCCGGCGCGTGAACCTGGCGCAGGGCCTCGGCGAACGGGGGCCACTGGCGCTCGCGGACGGTGGCCGGGTCGAGCCATTCGGGGATGGAAGGGATGGTGTCGAGCACCTGGCGGACGAGCTTGCCGAGCGCCTTGTGCGACAGGCCCTGGGTGAGGGGGTAGACCGGCTCGACCAGCGGCAGGGTGGCGAACTGGTCGGCGGGGACGACATAGTCCGGATGGGTGATCTGCTTCTGGCCGTTGAAGAAGCCGACCTGGCCGGAGACATAGCGCTCCTCGCCGACAGGCAGCAGCTTTTCCACCCAGCCGCCCTGAGAGCCGAAATAGACGAGGCTGATATCGCCGGTCTCGTCATGGGCGAACACCCGGTGCGGCACCTGCGGCTTGCCGCGCGGCGGGGGCTGGTGGCGGTCGATGTGGAGGCGGAGGGGGACGGTCTGGTTGAGAAAGGCCTCGGCGATGCCGACCTGCCGGCGCCGGTCGACCACGCCGGTGGGCATGTGCATCAGCAGGTCCAGCGCAATCGCCTCCTGACCATCCGGCGCGCCGAAATAGCGGCGCAGCAGCGCCGCCAGCTTGTCGCCCACGCCCTTGATGGAGGGCAGGGAGCGGAACAGCGGCGAAAGGGAGTCGGGACGGGACACGATTCTGGCGGAGCCTCCTGGGGGCGGAGGGTAGTGGAGTGGGGGCGGGGGGTGAAGGGGTGGTCATAAAGCCAGTGTCGCTGCCGGCAGCAATGCGGCACAGTCACGCTGCGGCGAACGCGCGGAGGACTGGGACCATGAGCTTCGTCGACATCACCATCGTGCCGGTGCCCACGGGCAGCAAGGCGGACTATCTCGCCTTTTCGCGGCGGATGGCCGAGGTCTATCGCGACCATGGGGCGCTACGGGTAACCGATTGCTGGCAGGTGGAGGAGGCGAGCGGGGACGCCGATTTCCACGCCGCCGACGCCATGGCCGGCTATGCGCCGAGGAGCCTGCCGGATTTCCGCAAGCTCGCAGGGGCAGCGGACGGGCAGACGGTGGTGGTCTCGTTCACGGAATGGCCGAGCCGGGAGGTGCGCGACCGGGGCGTCAAGGCCGTGGCGGTCGACCCGCGGGTGCAGGCAACGCTCGATGAGGAGCCGGTGTTCGACGGCGCGAAGGTGGTCGCCGGCGGGTTCAGCGTGGAACTGGACGTGCGGTGAGGGGCGAGCCTGCTGACATGGACTGGCGAAGCTGGAGGGGATGGTGGGCAGCACATCAGCCGAGAGGAGCACGGGATGTCTGCAGAGACCGCATCTGCCCTGAAGGGACTGGCCCAGGTCAACATCATGGCCGACGACGTGCGTGCCGCGCGCGACTGGTACACCGAGTTTCTCGGCATCGAGCCTTATTTCCAGCGACCGGACGCCGAGGCGCCCGCCTATGTGGAATACCGAGTGGGCCCGCGCGAATATGAACTGGGGATCATCGATCGCCGCTACATGCCGCCATCCCCGGCGGAGACGCCGGCCGGCGCGATCGCCCGGTGGCACGTGGACGACATCGACGCCACGGTCCAGCGCCTGCTGGACCTTGGGGCGAGCCCCTACGAGCCGGTTACGCCGCGCGAAGCAGGGTTCATCACCGCCTCGGTGAGCGACCCGTTCGGCAACATCATCGGCCTGATCCACAGCCCGCACTTCGCGGCGACCGCGTGAAACTGCTGTGGTCGGACGAGTTCGAGGGACCTGCGGGCACGCCTCCGAATCCCGAGTTCTGGGTGCATGAAACCGGCGACCATGGCTGGGGCAATGGGGAGCTGCAGCAGTATACCGCTGCCACCGACAACGCCTTTCAGGACGGCAGCGGCAACCTCGTCATACGGGCCCATGGCAACACCGGGCGGCCAACGTCAGCCCGGCTGACCACCAAGGGCAGGGTGGAATTCGCCTATGGGCGACTGGAATGCCGCGCAAAGGTCGCAGCCGGCAAGGGGCTGTGGTCGGCCTTCTGGGCGCTGGGCAACGACATCGAGCACGCCCCCTGGCCCCAGTGTGGCGAGATCGACATCCTCGAGAATATCGGTTCTCAACCGCATCGGGTGTTCGGTACCGCGCATGTTCCCGGCGCCTCCAGAGAGGGCGGGCTCAGTGGCGAACGGATCATCGACCAGCCGTTCGCCGAGCGCTTCCACGTGTTCTCGGTGGACTGGGAACCGGATCGGCTGCGCTGGCAGGTGGATGGGGTCACGTACCACTCACTCACGCGGGCAGCCCTTGGCGAAGCCTGGCGCTTCGATCATCCCTTCTATCTGATGCTGAACCTCGCCGTCGGCGGCTGGCTCGGCGGCGAACCTGACCAAGACGTTCTGCCATCCGAGTTCGTCATTGATTTCATCCGCTGGTACGGGCGGACTGAGGCATAGGTTTCGCGGCGGAGTCGGGTGGCATGGGGTCTTGCGCGTTGAGGCCTCTCCGACGCCAGGCAGATCAAAAAGCACCTCCGGGGCAGAAAAGTCAATTTGCAGAGAATAGAGCAATTTGCAGAGAATAGAGTCGGCGTACGCCTCCAGGGCATGTCGCCCGTCACCAAGGAGGTACCGGCAATGACATCGAAATCGGTAAAAGCTGCTTTGGGCGGCATAGTGCTCTTCGGCATGGCCGGAGCGGCACTGGGTGCTCCCGCGGTGGCAATAACAAACGTCAATGTTCGTGCCGGTCCCGGCACCAACTATGCCCTTGTCGGGGTCTTGCGGCAGGGGGATCGGACCGAGGTCGAGGGCTGTCGCCTCGGCTGGTGCTACGTTGATGCCCGCCGTATCGAAGGCTGGGTTGCCGGGTGTTTCCTGGCCGAACCGCGGCGCCCCAGGGTGCCCGCCACGGAATACAGCTTCAACTTCGGCTCGTCTGACTGGAGACCTCCTGTGCCTCCGCCGCCTCCGGGACCCGGACGCGAACCCGGGCCTGCTCCCGGGACGGGATCCAGCCCCGGGACGGGATCCAGCCCCGGGACAGCATCTAGCCCCGGGACGGGATCTGACTCGGGAACGGGATCCAGTTCCGGGACAGCATCTAGCCCCGGGACAGGATCTGACGAAGGGACAGGATCTGACGCAGGGACAGGATCTGACCCTGGTGCGGGGTCAGGCCCTGAGCCGGGCGTGGACGTGGTCATTGATCCCACCGAAGGATCTGACCCCGGGACAGGATCTGACCCTGGCGCGGGGCAGGACCCCGGGACTGGGG
>JAEZHZ010000060.1 GCA_023436745.1 Pseudomonadota bacterium
GACTCCACCAGCGCGATCAGCCCGTAGAAGACGAACACTGTCACCCCGATGCGGGCGCCAAGGCGCCGGAGCACCAGCCAGTCGATCCGACTCATGACGCCACCGCCATCGGCACCCGCCGGGGCCGGGCTCGCCACCACAGCGCTCCGCCGCCAATCACCAGCATCGCCAGCGCACCGGTGGCCGTACCAAGGGGGCTGTAGGCGCTGAGACCGCGTTCACCGAAGGCAATCAGCAGGACCAGCGCCTCCATGGGCACCGGGATGCGCTGGCGGCGGCCACTGGGGAACGCCGAAATCGCAAGAACCACCAGCACGATACCGGCGACTCTCAGCCCTTCCGAAGCGCGGTTGGCCAGCAGCAGCACCACGTCGGGGCGCCAGCCTGTTGCGAGGGCCTCGCGCACCAGATCGATGCTGTCGCGCTCCATCAGCGGGTTCCCGGCCGCAATTGGCTGGGACAGGGTGTCCACGTCGATGTCGTACCGGGCGAAGGCGATCTCGGAGAAGCGCCCATCCGCCTCGGTGTATTCCAGCCGGCCGTTCCTGAGTTCGATCACATAGCGGTCGCCGTCGCTCGCCACCCGCGCGGATTCGGCGATATACGTGCGCCGGGTCTCCGGTGTCCGCCGGTCGTCGGCAAAGAACTCCTGGATTTCTCCGTTCCCGGAGCGCCCTCCGATGAGCAGCACCACCCCGGGCGTCACCTGGGTGAACCGGTTGGGCTTGAGGGTTGAACTCACGAGGTCCGCCGCGACGGACGCGTTCAGCACGTTGAGCCGCCGGTTGGCAAGCGGTTCGACGAAGTTGGCCAGCAGCAGCACCACCACGATGCCCCCGGCGCCGACAAGCGCGGCCGCGCGCCAGAGCGACGGTAATCCATAGCTGGTGTGGATGATGTGGAGTTCATGGCTCGCCTGAAGCGCCAGCAGCGCCCGCGACAGTCCGATGCCGATGCAGACGTAGAAGAACGCGATCGCCAGCGGTGGCATGGTGAGCAGGGCCTGCACCGCAAGCACTTCGATCCCTTGCCCCTTCACCGACACCACGTCGAAGGCCCTGAGGCAGTTCACCAGCCACAGCAGGAAGCACACGATCCCGAACAGGATGATAGCGTCCGTGGCGAAGAGGCGCGCCAGATAGGAAGTCAGCCGCTTCATGCCGTCGTTGCACGCTCCCATTGGATAGGGCGGGACAATGAGAGAGTTTGGCGGGGCAGGCAAGCGCCGCCGTCAGGATGCCCCGGCTTTGGATCGTGGCTGTTGCGGGATTGACGCGCGCTCGCCAAGGGCCAATCCTGCATGCGTTTACCTCCTCAGGCCGTTCATGTCCCATACCCTTGTCATCGAAGTCGCCGCGCTTGGCAGCGCCACGGCAGCCGTTACCGTCATCTATGCCGCCGAGGGCGCCCCTCCGGCGGGCGCTGGCGCCGCCATCTGGCAGGAGACCGGCCTCGACTGGCACGCCATTGCCAGCGCCGGAGTGTTCCGCGGCCGACAGGGTCAGGTCCTGGATCTGCTGGGACAGGGCAGGGGGCGTCTCCTGGTGCTCGGCAGCGGCCGCTCCGGAACCGATGCTCCGTTGTCGACCTGGACCGATCGGGGTGGTTCACTTCTCTCCAAGCTTCTGGCCGCTCGTGTGGAGTCGGCGGAAGTCGTGCTGGATGAGCCGGGGGCCACGCCCGCCGCCATCGCCGAACTCGCCGCAGGCCTGCGCCTGCGCCACTACCGCTTCGATCGGTATCGCTCCGCCCGTTCCGACGATCCGCCGGCAACATTGCAGGTGACCCTGCGCGTGGCCGAGCCGGAGGCAGTGCGCGCCGCCATCGCCAGCCGCACGGCCACCGTCGACGGTACGCTGCTGGCGCGAGACCTCATCCACGAGCCGCCCAACAGTCTCGGTCCGGTCGAATTCGCCGCCCGTGCTGCCGAACTGCGCCAGCATGGCGTCGACGTGGAGATTCTCGAGCCGGAGGCTCTCGCGGAACTGGGCATGAACGCCCTGCTCGCCGTGGCGCAGGGATCCGACCGACCCGCGCGCGTGGTCGTCATGCAGTGGCGTGGTGGCGACCCCGACGCGTCACCCCTCGCTTTCGTCGGCAAGGGAGTGGTCTTCGATACCGGCGGCATCTCCATCAAGCCGGCGCCAAGCATGGAAGACATGAAGGGCGACATGGGCGGCGCTGCCGCAGTGACAGGGCTCATGCTGGCGCTGGCCACGCGCAAGGCGAAAGTGAACGCCGTTGGCGTCATCGGCCTCGTGGAGAACATGCCCTCCGGCCGGGCCATGCGCCCGGGTGACATCCTCAGGGCGATGAGCGGCACCACCATCGAGGTGGTGAACACCGATGCCGAGGGCCGGCTCGTCCTCGCCGATGCCCTCTGGTACACCCAGGAACGTTTCAAGCCGCGGTTCATGATCAATCTCGCCACGCTCACCGGCGCCATCGTGGTGGCGCTGGGGCATGAACATGCGGGACTGTTCAGCAACAGCGACGAACTCGCGGACCAGCTGCTGAGCGCCGGGCTCGCCAGCAACGAGAAGCTCTGGCGCCTGCCGCTGACGCCCGGCTACGAGAAGCTGATCGAATCCCGTTTCGCCGATATCAAGAACTCGGGCGGCCGCCCCGGGGGCTCGATCTCGGCTGCCCAGTTCCTGCAGCGCTTCGTCAATGGCGTGCCCTGGGCGCACCTCGACATCGCGGGCACCGCCTTCGGAGGCTCCCCAACCGAAACCAATGCCAGCTGGGCGTCAGGGTTCGGCGTGGCGCTGCTCGACCGGCTCGTACGCGATCACTACGAACCCTAGCGGCGGAGACGATGGACACCCCGCACCTCGATGAGGTTGCCCACGAGCGCCGGTTCTTCAGTTGAAGCGGCCTCGGCGATGATCCCTCATCCCCTCGCGCGGCGCCCTGAATCCCGCTACGATACCGCCATGCCCGACGTTCTCTTCTACCACCTCGAAGCGCGCCCCCTTGAGGAGGTCATCCCGCAATTGCTGGAAAAGACCCTCGAACGCGGCTGGCGGGCGGTGGTGGAGGTCGGTTCCACCGAGCGTGCCGAAGCCCTCGACTCGCACCTGTGGACCTGGCGCGACGACAGCTTCCTGCCTCACGCCCTTGCCGGTGAGGAATCGGATCCCCACCAGCCGATTCTGATCACCACCGGCAGCGACAACCCCAACGCTGCGGCCGTGCGCTTCTTCGTCGACAGGGCCGTGCCGCAGTCCGCAGATGGCTACGAGCGCATCGTCTACATGTTTTCCGGCCACGATCCGGACGCCGTGGCGGAAGCGCGTGACGCCTGGCGACGCCTCCGTGATGGCAACGCGGTCACATACTGGCAGCAGGAGCCGAACGGCCGCTGGGTGAAGAAGGCGTGAGCACTCCCGACCTGTCCTCGCCGAGCCGCCATCTGCTGCACGAGGACCTGTTCGCCATGCTGATCGGCACCACGCTGGTGGCGCTGGGCATTGTGTTCTATTCCGAGGTGATGCTGACCACCGGCAGTACAGCAGGTCTCGCGCTGTTGCTTCAATACGTCACCGGCATTCCGTTTGCGTGGCTGTTCTTCCTTATCAACCTGCCGTTCTACGTCCTTGCGATCCTGCGCATGGGCTGGCCCTTCGCGCTGAAGACCATGGCCTGTGTTGCCCTGGTTTCCCTGTTCACCACGCAGTTCCCGCAGTGGATCGACATTTCCGGTATCAACCCGCTGTTTGCGGCGCTGGTGGGAGGCGGACTGATGGGGTTGGGCATTCTGTCGCTGTTCCGGCACCGGGCAAGCGTGGGAGGCATAAACATCCTGGCGCTCTACCTGCAGGATCGCTTCGGCATCCGCGCCGGCTGGTTTCAGCTCGGCGTCGATGCTGTGATCCTGGTATTCGCATTCTTCGTCCTGCCGGTGGACCGGGTGATCTACTCGATCTTCGGCGCCGTCATGATCAACCTCATCATCGGGCTCAATCACCGTCCCGGCCGCTACGTCGGCTTCAGTTGACGGTTTCGTCCGGCTCGAGCGGCAGCTCCTCGTCAGGGCCTGACAACGGTGTCAGCGCCCCAGGGCTCTCGTGCCCTTCGGCGAGGCTGGCGGAGATCTTGGGGACTCGGAGCACTTGCCGCCCGGATCAACCCTCGCCCGCCGTCATCTCCGCTAGCTTGGCGACGCTGTTCATGTTGCGGGCAGTGCCGTTCTTGGCTGCAGGGATGATGAGCTTGGAGCGCCCCTGACCTGACCCGTACCAGACGTAGATCTCGCGTCGGCCCAGCACGACCTCTTCGTCGCTGACGTTTCGCAGGGCGTCCAGCGTATCTGGGGCAGGGGGCTCATCGAGGAAAATGGCGACGGTGTACTTGCTCTCCCGCTCCGGCCACGGATTGCCTGCCAGCACCGCCGCCATCTCCGGGCCGTCGCGCAGCATCACGCCGATCGGCCGGCCGGCAAACGCGGTGAGCCTTCGCTCCAGTTCGGCCTTGACTGCTGCCTCCGCGCGATCGGTCGAGAACACCGCATTGCCGCTGTTGACGTATGTGACGGCGTCCTGAAACCCGGCCTCTGTGCACATGCGCTTGAGGTCGGGCATGGGCACCTTCACGCCACCGACATTGACCCCTCGGAGCAACGCCACAACGCGCCGCATCATCTGCTTCCACTCCGGCCTGACAGTGCCGCCAGATGATTGCAGCGACACCAACCTGTCAACGGCCGCTTGGTCGGGGAGAATGCGCTACTGGCAGGGTTCCCAGTCTCGCGCCGCGAGTTCGAACCCGGAGAAGCGGAACCCGGGCGCCACCGTGCAACCCACCAGCGTCCAGTCGCCCACGCTTTCGGCAGATTGCCAGGCGTCGCGGGGCACCACGACCTGCGGCCGCTCACCGATGTCCAGCTTGCCGCCGAGTCGATGCTCATCGATGCTGAGTCCGTCGGAAATCCTCAGTCGCAGTGGTGCGCCGGCATACCAGTGCCACACCTCCACTGCATCCACTCGATGCCAGTGCGAGCGGTCACCCGCCTCCAGCAGGTAGTAGATCGCGGTGGAATGCGCGCGTGAGTCCGTTCCGTGGCTGTCCTCGAAGGTCTGTGCATACCAGCCCCCTTCGGGATGGCGCTGCATCCCGAGGGTGAAGATGACATCCCTGGCGGCCAGCTTGCTCATGCGCGCTCTGCGTCCTCCAGCTCGGCGCTCAGCGCCAGCCACTGCTCTTCGGTTTGCTCGAGCTCGGCGCTGTAGCGCGCCTTGTCCTTGCCCAGTGTGATCACCCGCTCGGGTGCGCCGTTGTAGACCTTGGGGTCGGCGAGCTGCGCTTCGATCTTGCTTATTTCCACCTTCAAACGGCCGATCTTGGTTTCGGCATCCTTAATGGAGGCCTTGATGGGCGCCAGCTCCTGGCGGCGGGCAGCGGCCTCCTGTTTGCTCAGCTTCCGCTCGCCCTTGCTGCCGTTCCGGCCCTCCTTGGCGGAGGTGATGCTGCGCTGGTAGCTGTCCAGGTCCTCGTCGAGTTCCCGAATGGTGCCGCCCTCAGCAATCCACAGCGTGTCGCAGGTCGCCTCGATCAGGTGCCGGTCGTGCGAAATGATCAGCACTGCGCCCTCGTACTCATTGAGCGCATGCACCAGCGCGTCGCGTGAGTCGATGTCGAGGTGGTTGGTGGGCTCGTCGAGGATCATCATGCCGGGCCCGTGGAAGGTGATCAGGCCCATCAGCAGCCGGGCCCGCTCGCCGCCGGACAGGTTCTTCGCCTTGGTGTCCATGCGGGACGTGGTCAGTCCCATCTGGTTCAGGCGGCTCCGGCGCTTGGTCTCGTTGTCGGTCGGCATCAGCTCGGCCATGTGCTCGAGCGGGGTCCACTCCGGCTTCAGCTTGTCCATCTGGTGCTGGGCGAAATGGGCGATCTCAAGCTTCTTGCCGATGCGCAGCGTGCCGCCCATGGCTGGGATATCCCGGGCCAGCAGCTTGGCGAAGGTGGACTTGCCGTTGCCGTTGACACCCACCAGCGCGATGCGATCCTCGGGATCGATGCGCATGTTGATGTTCCTCAGGATCACCTTGTCGCCGTAACCCGTTGAAACACCGTCCAGTGTCACCATCGGCGTCGGCATTTCGGCCTTGGGCTGCTGGAACCGGAACGGAGCCGAGTGTTCGTCGAACATCGCCGCAGGCGGCTTCAATTTTTCGATCATCTTGACGCGCGCCTGGGCCTGCTTGGCCTTCGTCGCCTTCGCCTTGAAGCGGTCGACGAACTTCTGCAGGTGCGCGATCTGGTCGAGCGTCTTGTCGCGCGTCTTGTTGTTCAGCTCCATCTGCATGCGGCGCGTTGCTTCGAACGTGTCGTAATTGCCCTTGTAGAAGCTGAGCTTGCGGTGCTCGAGATGCACGATCGAGGTCACCGCCTTGTTCAGCAGGTCCCGGTCGTGGCTGATCATGAAAACCGTATACGGGTAGGTCGCCAGGTACTTCTCGAGCCAGAGTGTGCCTTCGAGATCGAGGTAGTTGGTGGGTTCATCGAGCAACAGCAGGTCGGGCTGGCTGAACAGCACTGCCGCCAGGGCCACGCGCATCCGCCAGCCGCCGGACAGTTCGCGCGTGGGCGCCAGCTGCCGGTCCTGTTCGAACCCCAATCCCTTGAGAATGGATGAGGCACGCGCTTCGGCCGTGTGTGCATCGATGTCCGCCAGACGGGTATAGATCTCGCCGATCCGGTCCGGATCAGTGGCAGTCTCGGCCTCTGCCATCAGGGCCGTGCGCTCCTTGTCGGCGGCCAGCACCACGTCCAGCACGGTCTCGTCGCCGGCCGGCGCTTCCTGCGCCACCGCGCCGATGCGCGCCTTGCGAACCAGTTCGATCTTGCCCGCATCGGGGCCCATGTGGCCCTGGATCAGGTGGAAGAGGGTGGTCTTGCCGGTGCCGTTCTTGCCGACGAAGCCGGTCTTGGAGCCGGCCGGCAGCACGAGCGAGGCATCCTCGAAGAGTTCGCGGCCCTGAATGCGATAGGTTAGGTTGGTAATGGTAAGCATGACGAGGCGATCTGCGGAAGAGGGCAGGGCCCCCGCGCACAACGGCGAACGCCGCGGCAGCACCCCTGCGATAAACTGGTAAGTGCTGGATAGAGTTAAGCAGCCCTTATGGCAACCGCCGGGTCGGAATGTCTCCTGCCCGCCAGCAGCAGTCGTCGATGCGCGGGCGTGCATCCTCGACCAGTCACGGGCGTTAGCAGGACGGGGGTGCATTCCTCAGGAGACAACCATGTCCCGTATCGCCCTAAGTCTTGCCGCGTGCGCAGTCCTTGTGTCTGCAGCATCCGCCCAGCAGCCGGTAGCGCGGCTCGACCTCGACGCGGAACGGCTTGATCCGCAACAGGTACGCCTGGACTTCGACTATGACGGCAGTTCCTGCGAGATAATCGAGCCTGCTGAGATCGGTGAGATCACCAACGGTATTGCCGCCATCACCATCCCCACTGCCGCGGTCAGCGACACCTGCACCGCGCAGGTCGTCGAGATGGAAGGCGAGCAAATCCTGCAACTGGACGAGACTGTGCAGCAGGTGGAGGTGACCCTGTTGCGTCCCGATGGCACGGTTGCCGCCACCGGTACTTACCGTATCGAGCGGGACTAGCCTCTCTTTGATACGAAGCGCTGCACACCGCCCGTTCGCGGGCGGTGCCGTCTTGCCTGCTTGCCCGTCTGCCGCTACAAGCGCGCCACCTTCCAGACCGCAATCGAGGACAAGACCGCCATGGCGATCGAACGCACCTTCTCCATCATCAAGCCCGACGCCGTCCGCCGCAACCTGATCGGCAAGATCATCGCGATCTTCGAAGAGAACGGCCTGCGCCCGGTGGCCCTGAAGAAGATCCACATGACCCGCGCCCAGGCGGAAGGCTTCTATGCCGTCCACAAGGAACGCCCCTTCTTCGGTGAACTGGTCGAGCAGATGATCGCCTCCCCCGTGGTGGTGCAGGTTCTCGAAGGCGAGAACGCCATCCTGAAGAACCGTGAGATCATGGGCGCCACCAACCCGGCCAACGCTGCCGAGGGCACCATCCGCAAGCTGTTCGCGCTGTCCGTCGGCGAGAACTCGGTCCACGGTTCCGACGCTCCGGAAACCGCTGCCGAGGAAATCCGCTTCTTCTTCAACGACGACGAGATCGTCGGCTAAGATGCCTTACGTCAACGTCCGCATCGTTGAAGGCGCGACCACCGAGCAAAAGGCTGAGGTGATCGCCGGCATCACGGACGTCCTGGTCAGGGTGCTCGGCAAGAACCCTGACACCACGCACGTCGTTATCGACGAAGTGCCGCTGGAAAACTGGGGGTTCAAGGGCAAGTCGGTCGCCGAACTGCGCAAGCAGCCCAAGGACTGACTGCCTCTGCCTCCATGAAAATCGAGGCCGCCCCCGGGGCGGCCTTTTTGCTTCCCGTGAGCCTCCAGTGCCGCCCCGGCGCAACCGCGCTCCCTCTCGTTCATTCCGCGTACAACATCCCGTTGCCGCAGCCGTGGCGCCAGTGATTGGCGGCGCCAGAAAGATCATTCCATGTCCCTGCCGGAAACCATCCTTCCGCCCATCGCCCGCGCTCTCGCCGCAAAGGGCTACGAAACCCTCACCCCGGTGCAGTCCGCTATCATCGAGGATGAAACCGCCGGTCGCGACCTGCTCGTTTCCGCCCAGACCGGCTCGGGCAAGACCGTGGCCTTCGGCATGGCCATCGCACCCACCCTGCTGGGCGATTCCGACACCTTCGAGGCCCCCGGCGCGCCACTCGCGCTCGTCATTGCTCCCACCCGCGAACTGGCCCTTCAGGTGCAGCGCGAACTCGACTGGCTCTATGCGGAGGCCGGCGTTCGCACCGCCTCGTCGGTCGGCGGCATGGACGCCCGCACCGAGCGCCGGGCGCTGGAGCGCGGCGCCCACATCGTCGTCGGCACTCCGGGCCGCCTGCGCGATCATATCACCCGCGGCGCCCTCGACATGTCGTCCCTTCGCGCCGTCGTGCTCGACGAGGCAGACGAGATGCTCGATCTCGGCTTCCGCGAAGACCTCGAGTTTATTCTCGCAGCCGCTCCGGAGGAACGCCGTACGCTTCTGTTCTCCGCCACCGTGCCGCGTGCCATCGCGCAACTGGCCAAGACCTTCCAGCGAAACGCCCTGCGTATCAGCGCCACCAGCGGGGAGGAGCAGCATGCCGACATCGACTACAAGCTCATGCTCGTGCCTGCGGCCGAGCGCGAGAACGCCATCATCAACACGCTGCTGTGGTTCGAGTCGGTCAACACCATCGTCTTTGCCTCCACCCGCGAGGGTGTGAAGCACCTGTCGGCGCGCCTGCACAACAGGGGCTTCAACGTCGTCACGCTCTCCGGCGAGCTTACCCAGTCCGAGCGCACCAACGCCCTTCAGGCCATGCGCGACGGTCGCGCCCGCATCTGCGTTGCTACCGACGTGGCGGCGCGCGGCATCGACCTGCCCAATCTCGACCTCGTCATCCACGCCGACCTGCCGACCAACCCGGATACGCTGCTCCATCGCTCGGGCAGAACGGGCAGGGCAGGGCGCAAGGGCACCTGCGTCATCCTCGCGCCGCTTCATCGCCGTCCGGTTGCCCAGCGCATCCTCAAGGCCGCCCGGCTGGATGTCGAGCTGATGCAGCCGCCCACCGCCGCCGAGATCGAGGCGCGCTACCGCGAAGCCATTCTCTCTGCCGACACCTTGGTGCCGCCCACCGAGGACGAAGCGGACCTCGTCGCCCAGCTGCTTGAGCGCCACACCGCCGACGCAATCGCGGCCGCCTACCTGCGCCAGCAGCTTGCCGCCCGCCCCGTACCCGAGGATGTGACTCCCAACGCTGTGCTTCCGCCGCCGGGTGACCGCGACCCGCGCACCCGCGAGCGCTTCGAGGGTGGCACCTGGTTCAAGGTCACGCTTGGGCGCAAGCAGCGCGCCGAGCCGCGGTGGGTGTTGCCCATGCTGTGCAAGGCCGGGAACGTAACTAAGGGCGCTATCGGCTCCATCCGCATCTTCGACACCGAAACACTGTTCGAGGTTGCGGCTGACAAGGCCGAGGCCTTCATGCGCGCCGTCGAGCGCAACGGTACCGGCGAACGCGGCGTCAGCATCCTCGCGATCGACGCGCCCGGCGAAGCTCAGCTTCGCCCCTCGCGCGAGCGTCCCCAGAAGCGCCGCGAAGACGCCCCGGAAGCTGCTGCTCCCGCCTCTCGCGAACGCCCCGCCCGCAAGGCCCGGGAAACCGGCTACGACCCCGCCGCAACCGTGAGCGAGCGCCCGCCGCGCAAGCCCCGCTTCGGCTCTGGTGACCTCGCACCCGCCGACTTCTCTCCGGCCGAAGAGAGGGCGCCAGCGGCGAAACCGCGCAAGACTGCCAAGCCTGTCAGCAAGGACAAGGGCAAGCCGAAATGGTCGAAGCCGGCAGCCGCAGGCGAGGCCCGCGCGCCCAGGAAAGCACGTCCCAAGGATCACAAGAAGCGCCGGGCCGCCGACTGACCGGTCAGGCCCGCGCGGCTCGCAAGGCCCCGAGCCGGCCAAGATTGCCACCCGCCATGATCGCCGCGCCCACCACAGAGGCGGCCGCGGCGACGATCAGCGCGAAGCGATAGTCCCCGCCGCCGGCAAGCACGCCGAACGCCGCCGCCCCCAGCAGGTTGGCGGCGATCGCCACCACGTCCATCAGCGAGGTGGAAAGCCCCACTCGCCCCCTGATCGCATCCTGCACATATGAGATGTTGACGCTCATCAGCGCCGCCGTCCCCAGCCCGTTGAGGCCCAATAGCCAGAACAGCGTCGACACGTTCTCGAGCTGGCTGGTGAGGCCAATGAACAGCGCCATCACCAGTCCTGCACCGGCAAGCAGCGTCTCCTTGGTCACCCGCGTGGTGAGCCAGGCGAGCAGCAGCATGAGCGGCGCCTCGGTTGCGGCGGTGATGCCGGCATAAAGTCCCACATCGACCACCGATCCGCCGAGGTCCACGACGATGAACAGCGCCATGGTCAGCGTCATCAGCCGCATGGCGCCCGTCATCACGATGAGCCCACCCAGCCCCGCGAGAATCCCGGGGCGCAGCTCGAAGGCCGAGAGCAGCGAGGCGCCCTTTGCCCTCGCGGGAGCCTGCACCTGCACCGCGGCTGCCGGGTCCGTCATGAGGAGCGCGAAGATCGCGGCAATGGCGACGTAGGCGATGGCTGAAGCGAGGTAGACGTTGAAGATGCTGAACTCCGCCGCGATCCAGCCCGCCAGCGGCGGCACCACGATCCAGGCGAGCGTGAACACCGTGCGCAGCACCTGCACCATGAAGTCGGCCCGCTCCGGGCTGTGCGTCAGGTAGTAGACCCGCACATAGCCAAAGCTTTGGCCATAGCTCGCGCCGGCGAAGGGCATGATGACCGCCATAGCGATGGTGAAGCTCGCCTGCGTTGGCCACAGGTAGATCAGTCCATATGCGAGCACCCCGGCGAGCGCTGTCAGCAGCACCAGCAGCCGGCGATCCGGCAGCTTGTCGGAGAGATAGCCCAGCCCCAGCGACACGA
>JAEZHZ010000217.1 GCA_023436745.1 Pseudomonadota bacterium
ACCTGGTGCTGATGCAGCTCAACCAGCCTTTCGAGATGTTCGGCACCGCCGTCGACGAGATCATGCGCGAGATCTCCAGGATGCAGCCCTTTGCCCGGATGTGGGCCGCGCCGGCGGACAGGGGACTGCACGGCAGGCGGCGGGCACAGGTGCGCGAGGGCCGGCTCGACTTCGAGGAAGTGGGGTTCCGCTATGGCGACAGGCAGACCGTGGGGCCGGTCAGCTGCCCGGCCCGACGCGGGCGGATCACCTTCATCACCGGGCCGACGGGATCGGGCAAGACGACGCTGTTCCGGCTGGCGTTGAAGTCGCTGGAGCCCACCGAGGGCCGCATTCTCGTCGACGGGCAGGACCTGGCCGGCCTCAAGCGCGAGAGCTGGTACGAGGCGGTCGGGGTGGTGCCGCAGGATGTGATGCTGCTCAACGATACGCTCGCCGCCAACATCGTTCTAGGCCGCGAGCTCGACGTCCAGCGCCTCCGCGCAGCCGCGGCACAGGCCTCGGTGCTCGATTTCATCGATGGCCTGCCCGAGGGGTTCGAGACGCAAGTCGGCGAACGCGGGCTGAAGCTGTCGGGCGGCGAAAGGCAGCGGGTCTCCATCGCCCGCGCTCTATATGGCAAACCCCGGGTGCTGTTCCTCGACGAAGCCAGTTCGGCCCTCGACGAGACGACCGAGGGCGAGATCATGGCCGAGCTGCGCAGGCTCGACGATGAGGTCACCATCCTTGCCATCACCCACAGGCGCAGCGTCATTGGGGAGGGCGACCAGGTGGTGACGCTGGAGCCGGCCGTGCCCGCGGAGGCGGCCGAGACCTAGCGCATCGGCCTGCCGCACCCTACCTTAGCGGCAACGAACAAGAACTTCCGGATACCCCATGACCCAGCATCCCGCCTTTGAGCTCGTGCGTGACGAGACCATTGCCGACATCAATTCGCGGGCGCTTCTCTACCGGCACCTCAAGACGGGGGCAGAGGTGCTGAGCCTCGTCAACCAGGACGAGAACAAGGTGTTCGGCGTCACCTTCAAGACGCCGCCCGACGACTCGACCGGCGTTGCGCACATTCTCGAACACTCGGTGCTGTGCGGATCGCGGAAGTACCCGGTCAAGAAGCCGTTCGTGGAGCTGCTGAAGGGGTCGATGCACACCTTCCTCAACGCCATGACCTTTCCGGACAAGACCGCCTATCCGGTGGCGTCGCAGAACCTCAAGGACTTCTACAACCTCGTCGATGTCTATCTCGACGCGGTGTTCTTCCCGCTGATCAGCGAGGACACCTTCCGCCAGGAGGGCTGGCACTACGAACTCGAAAGCGCCGATGGCCCGCTGATCTACAAGGGCGTGGTGTTCAACGAGATGAAGGGCGTGTTCTCCTCGCCCGACGCGGTGATGCGCGACCTCTCGCAGCGCTCGCTCTATCCCGACGTCACCTATGGCAAGAGTTCGGGGGGGGATCCGAAGGTCATTCCGGAGCTGACCTATCGCGACTTCAAGCGCTTCCACGAGCGGTTCTACCACCCGTCCAACACCCGGGCCTTCTTTTCCGGGGATGACGATCCGGCGCGTCGTCTCGACATTCTCGATGCCTATTTCTCCGAGTTCGAAGCCGCGCCGGTCGATGCCGCGGTGGGGCTGCAGTCGCGCTTCAACGAACCACGCCAGCTCAAGGGCAGCTATGCCGGCACGGTGGACCAGGACAGGCGGCGCGACGGCATGGTCAGCGTCAACTGGATGATCGACCCCCCGGCCGACCGCGAGGAATCGCTGAGCCACGGCATGCTGAGCTATCTGCTCGCGGGCACGGCGGCGGCGCCGTTGCGCAAGGCACTGACGGAATCCGGCCTGGGCGAAGGAATGACCGGCGGTGGCATCGGCCAGGGTCTGCGCCAGCCGATGGCCAGTTTCGGCATGAAAGGAATCGATCCTGCCGACGGTGAAAAGGTCGAGGCGCTCATTCTCGACACACTGAAGGCCGTGGCCGAGAATGGCTTCTCGGCCGAGCAGATCGAGGCGGCAACCAACACCTTCGAGTTCAGCCTGCGCGAGAACAATACCGGCTCGTTCCCGCGCGGCATGAGCTGGATGTTCTCGGCTCTGGGAACTTGGCTGCACGGAGGCGATCCGCTGGAGCCCCTCCATTTCGAGGTGCCGCTGGCTGCGTTGAAGGAAAAGGCGGGGGCCGGCCATTTCGAGCGCGAAGTACGCCGGCTGTTCCTCGACAACACGCACCGCACGACAGTGACGCTGAGCGCCGATCCTGAGCAGGGCGCGCGCCAGGCCGCCGATGAAGCGAGGACTCTGGCGGAGATTCGTGCCGGCATGGATGCCGCGGCGATCACGGACACGGTGGAGCAGACCGAGCGGCTGAAGGCGCTGCAGGAGGCGGTCGATCCGCCGGAAGCGCTGGCGAGAATTCCGACCCTCACCCTCGCAGACCTCGACCGCAACATCCGGACCGTGCCCATCGACATCGGCACGCTCGAGGGCGCACGGCTGTTCTACCACGACCTGCCGACGCTCGGGATCCTGTACCTGGACCTCGGCTTCGACCTTCACGTGCTGGACAAGGAACTGCTCGCCTACCTGCCCCTGTTCGGGCGGGCGCTGCTCCAGACCGGCACCGGCAAGGAAGACTTCGTGTCGCTGACCCAGCGGATCGGGCGGACGACGGGCGGCATTGCCCAGCATCGCGGGCTTTCGGCGCGACAGGACGGCAGCGGCAGTGCCGCCTGGTTCTTCCTCTCCGGCAAGGCGGTGCCGGACAAGTTCGCCGACATGCTCGCCATCATGGGCGACGTGCTGCTCGATGCGCAACTCGGCAACCGCGAGCGGTTCCGCCAGATGGCGCTCGAGGAGAAGGCCGGGTTCGAGTCACGCCTCGTGCCGGCGGGCCATTCGGTGGTCGATACCCGGCTCAAGTCCGGCCTGACGGAGGCGGGGTGGATCGCCGAGCAGATCACCGGGGTCAGCTACCATGAATTCCTCAAGGGCCTCATCCACCGGATCGACACCGACTGGCCCGCCGTCGAGGCGACGCTGAAGCGGATGCGGGACCTGCTGTTCAACCGCGACCGCATGGTGGTCAACGTCACCGCCGATGGCGCGCTGTGGGGACGGGCGGCCGGGGAACTCGGCTCGTTCCTGAAGGGGCTACCTGAGGATTCGCCCGCCGATGGCAACTGGGCGCTGCAGCTCCACCCGCGCTCGGAGGGGCTGATCATTCCGGCGCAGGTGAACTATGTCGGCAAGGGCGGCAACCTCAAGGCGCTCGGGTTCGACCTCAGTGGCGCCTCGAGTGTGGTGCTGAAGTTCCTCAACACCACCTATCTGTGGGACAAGGTTCGGGTGCAGGGCGGTGCCTATGGCGGATCGAGCCGGTTCGACCTCACCTCGGGCAATTTCTCGTTCGTCAGCTATCGCGACCCGAACCTGCTGAAGACGCTCGACGCCTATGACGGCGCGGCGAGGGCCCTGCGCAACGATATCGGGGAGAACGACCTGACCCGCTCGATCATCGGGGTTATCGGGGATGTCGACGGTTACGAGTTCCCCGATGCCAAGGGCTATTCGTCGATGTGGCGGCAACTCACCGGCACGACCGACGAGCTGCGGCAGCGCCGGCGCGACGAGATTCTCGGCACGAGCCGTAAGGATTTCGTCGCGATGTCGGAGGCCCTCGCCGCTGTGGCGGCCCAGGGGCATGTGGTCGTGCTCGGGGGCGCGGCGGCACTCGAGACTGCCAATGCCGAGCGGCCGGGCCTGCTCGAGGTGAAGAAGGTGATGTAGGTCGCCTTCTATGCGCTGAGGGCCTTCGCCAGATACGGCAGGCTCACGTCCATGCGGTAATCGACGCCGGAGTGGTTGTCCTTGAACTCCTCGTAGCGGTGGGGCACGCCCGCCTGTTCGAGGGTGCGGTGAATGCGCCGTGTGCCGTAGAGGATGTTGTACTGATCAAGCGTGCCGCACTCGAGGTAGAACGCCTTGAGGTTGCGGATGGCATCGAGATGCTGGCCGACGATCACCGCAGGATCATAACGGAGCCAGTTGCGCCAGCGCTCCTCGATGATCTCGCAGGTGTCGAGGGTGACGGGCAGCCGAAGGCCGAGGAAGACCTCAGGGTCCGGATCGGGATCGAAGCTCGCGGCCTGGCACAGGATCATCAGGGTCATGGTGTCCTTGCCGTCCAGCTTGGGCTTGCCCTCGAAGGTGGTCAGCCATTTCTCGATCGAGCCGTCACTGGCGTCGAGCGCGCGCAGGACGTCGGGAAAGGTGGCGAGGTACAGATGCTCAAAGCCGGCGTCTCCCGAATGGGTGGCTGCTGCCGACCAGACGTCCGGGTGCCACATCGCGTGGAGCATCGCGCCGTGACCGCCTGAGCTCTTGCCGAACACCCCGCGCTTTCCCGATCCGCCGCAGAAAAATCGCGATTCCACTGCAGGCAGCATCTCGGCGGTAACGAAAGACAACCAGTTTCCCATCACAGCACTGTCGACATACTGGTTGCCGCCGAGCCGGGTGAAGCAATCCGGGAAGGCGACGACGACCGGCGGCATCTCGCCCGAGCCGATCAGCCGGTCGAGGCGTTCCGGCACGTTCTCCTGAAACGCCTTCCAGGCGGTGTGGGCCGGGCCCCCGGCGGTGTAACCGACGAGATCGACCAGCAGCGGCAGCCCTTCGCCCGTGTGACCATGGGGTACGTAGACATCGGCGATGCGCGTGGCGGGATCGCCCAGGCGGTTGTTCTGCAATGCCTTGCTGTCCACGGTGAGGCGGTGGACGGTGCCGGCGGGATGGTCGGAGCGGCGCATGCTGGTCCCTTCATGTCTCTTGCCCTGCCGGTCATACTGCGTCTGGCGAGAGCGTTGAACCGCCGATGCCGCGGAACGTTGAGGAG
>JAEZHZ010000226.1 GCA_023436745.1 Pseudomonadota bacterium
CCGCAACCGAAATCGTCAAAGTCTTCACCGAGGTCATCGTCGCGCCCTGGGCCACTGCGGAGGCGCAGGAGATCATCGCGGCCAAGAAGAACCTCCGCCTGCTCCTGACCGGCGGGGTCGCCGACCCCAAGGCCGAGGGGCTCACCGTCAAGTCGGTCGCCGGTGGCCTGTTGGTCCAAGGCCGCGATAACCGCAATGTCGACGACTGCGACCTCAAGGTTGTCACCAGGCGCCAGCCGACTGTGCGGGAAATGGCTGACATGCGCCTTGCCGCCAAGGTCGCCAAGCACGTCAAGTCCAATGCGATTGTCTATGTGAAGGATGGCGCAACCGTGGGCATCGGCGCCGGCCAGATGAGCCGCGTCGACTCCTCGCTGACCGGCTACCGCAAGTCGGTCGACGCCGCCAAGGCTGCCGGTCTGGATGGCGCCCTGACCGAGGGTTCAGTTGCCGCGTCCGACGCCTTCTTCCCGTTTCCCGATGGGCTCGAGGCCTTGGTCGCCGCCGGTGCCACCGCCGTTATCCAGCCCGGTGGCTCGGTCAACGACGCCAAGGTCATCGAAGCCGCCGATGCTGCCGGAATCGCCATGGTCCTGACCGGTATGCGCCACTTCCGCCACTAGGCTACGGCGCGGCTAGGCGACGTCAGCGTGTAATCTCGCGCATGAATGTGGCTCCGGCCCCATGCCGTACCCGTGAGTACGGTATCGCTTGACCGTCGCCGGGCTGGGGCTTAGAACGACTCCAAACTCTCTGCGGGACTTCAAGAATGGCCAATCCGCGCACGCTCTACGACAAGATCTGGGACGACCATCTGGTCCAGAACAACGAGGACGGCACCTCCCTCCTCTACATCGACCGGCACCTCGTTCACGAAGTGACGAGCCCTCAGGCTTTCGAGGGACTGCGCATGAGCGGCCGCAAGGTGCGGCACCCCGAGCGCACTCTTGCCGTTGTCGACCACAACGTGCCGACGTCCGACCGCTCGCTGCCGAACCCCGACCCCGAAAGCGCCGTGCAGATCGCCGCGCTCGAGGAAAACACCCGCGACTTTGGCATCGAGTACTACGATCCTTTCGACCGGCGGCAGGGCATCGTCCACATCGTGGGCCCCGAGCAGGGTTTCACCCTGCCCGGCATGACCATCGTGTGCGGTGACTCCCACACCTCCACCCACGGCGCCTTTGGTGCCCTGGCACACGGCATCGGCACATCCGAGGTCGAGCATGTGCTCGCGACCCAGACGCTGAAGCAGCAGAAGGCCAAGAACATGCTGGTGCGTGTCGACGGGCAGTTGCCGCCCGGCGTCACCGCCAAGGACATCATTCTCGCCATTATCGGCGAGACCGGGACTGCCGGCGGCAATGGCCATGTCATCGAGTTTGCCGGCGAGGCCATTCGCTCGCTGTCGATGGAAGGCCGGATGACGGTCTGCAACATGACCATCGAGGGCGGCGCCCGCGCCGGCCTGATCGCCCCCGACGAGAAGACCTTCGCCTATGTGATGGACCGCCCGCGCGCCCCCAAGGGCAAGGCGTGGGACATGGCGCTCGATTACTGGAAGACGCTCTACACCGACGAGGGTGCCCACTACGACAAGGTGGTGGTGCTCGATGCCAGCAGCCTGCCGCCCATCGTCTCCTGGGGCTCCTCTCCCGAGGACGTGATCTCGGTTTCGGGCGTCGTGCCGAACCCGGACGACATCGCCGACGAGAACAAACGTGCCTCGAAGTGGCGAGCTCTCGAGTTCATGGGCCTCAAGCCCGGCACGAAGATCACCGACATCAAGCTCGATCGCGTGTTCCTTGGTTCCTGCACCAACGGCCGCATCGAGGATCTTCGCGCCGCTGCCGCCGTGATCAAGGACCGTAAGGTCGCCAGCCATGTTTCGGCGATGGTCGTTCCCGGTTCGGGCCTCGTCAAGGAACAGGCGGAGCAGGAAGGTCTCGACGTCATCTTCAAGAACGCCGGCTTCGACTGGCGTGAGCCCGGGTGTTCGATGTGCCTGGCGATGAACCCCGACAAGCTCGCCCCCGGGGAGCGCTGTGCATCGACCTCGAACCGCAACTTCGAGGGCCGCCAGGGCTTCAAGGGCCGCACCCACCTGGTGTCGCCCGCCATGGCCGCGGCCGCTGCCATTGCCGGTCACTTCGTCGATATCCGCCAGTGGCAGTAACCCACGACGACTGGGGCGGGCGCTACGCGCCCACCCTCGATGACATCGAAGCTCTGGCAAGCGAGGCACTTCGCACCTTGCCGGAGCCGTTCCGCTCGCTGGCCGCTGACGTGACGTGCTCCGTCGCCGAGTTCGCGACCGAAGACGTGCTTGCTGACCTCGGAATGGAAGACCCTTTCGAACTGATGGGGCTGTTCCATGGCGTCGGCATGACCCAGGATGGGGCAGTACCCCAGACCGGGCAGCTTCCAAACACCGTATTCCTCTATCGGCGGGCCATTCTCGACTATTGGGCCGAGAACGACGACAACACCCTCGGCGAAGTCGTGACCCACGTGCTCATCCACGAACTGGGGCACCACTTCGGGTATTCGGACGAGGACATGGAGGCGATCGAAGCAGCGGCCGACGAAGGCTAGTCCTGAACCTCCGCCCTTCAGCTGCGCGCAACGAACTCGAACTCGGCCTCGTTGCCCCCTGCCGGGTCGTCCGACACCCGCAATGCAAGTTGCCCCTCCTCAAGCGCCACGAACCACTCCTCCCAGCTGACGAGATGAAATCCGCCGATCCGGTCGGGGCCCTCGTTGTTGTCGGAGTTCAGTGCATGTTGCCCGAAGGTCAGCTGCAGAAGCGTGCGATTGCTGGTGCCATCGGGGACGTCCATCAGCATGGGATAGCCGCCCCTCGCTTCGACCCACTGGCGGATGTCTTCGCGGCTGGTCAGGATCTGGGCCATGGATCGCTCTCTGGGTGTTCGGTGTTTCTGCTGGACAATCATGGGCCGGCCGCATTGGTTCCCCGCCGATTTGCAAGCACGCATTCACCTGCTAAACGACAGCAAATGACCAGCGAGACCGCATGAGCCGCAGCAGCAAGCCCATCCTACTCGGACAGATCGGCGCCGCCCACGGCATCAAGGGCGAGGTGCGCATCGCCACCCACACGGCCGATCCCGAGAACATCGCCGGCTATGGCCCACTGACTACGAACCGGGCGGGCCTTGTCATCACCATCACCAAGGTCCGCCGCCAGAAGAACGTGGTGATCGCGACCCTGGAAGGGGTGTCCGACCGCACCACTGCCGAACGGCTCAACGGTGTGGAACTCTATGTCGAACGGGAACGCCTGCCGGACCCTGACGACGAGGATGACTTCTACCACGCGGACCTGATCGGCCTCGCCGTGCGGATCGACAACGGTACGGTCATCGGCTCGGTTGCCGCTATCCACAACCATGGTGCCGGAGACATTATCGAGGTGCGTGACGACCAGTCCGGCGACACCTACCTCTATCCCTTCACCAAGGCCGTGGTGCCTGAGGTGCGGCCGGACGAGGGCTACCTGACCATCGTGGTACCGCTTGACGCGCCAGAGGGCGAGGAAGAGCCGGATTGAGCTTTTCGGCCACCATCATCACACTGTTTCCGGACCTGTTCCCAGGAACGCTCGGCGCTTCCGTGCTCGGCCGCGGCCTTGCCGAGGGCCTCTGGTCGCTTGAGACCGTTCAGTTGCGAGACTTCGCCACGGACCGCCACCGGACCGTCGACGACACCCCGGCCGGCGGCGGCGCCGGCATGGTGCTGAAGCCGGACATCCTCGCTTCTGCGATCGATTCGGTGTCACGGCCGGATGACCCGCGGCCCCGCCTGCTGATGTCTCCACGCGGCAAGCCGCTGACACAGGCGCGGGCGCGGGAACTGGCCCTCGGGCCCGGCGCCGTCATCGTCTGCGGCCGTTTCGAGGGCGTGGACCAGCGGGTGATCGACGCCCGCGCGCTCGAGGAAGTTTCGATCGGCGACTACGTCCTTGCCGGCGGAGAAGTGGCGGCCATGGTACTGCTGGAAGCCGTTGCCCGGCTCATTCCCGGTGTCCTTGGCGGGGCAGACAGCCATGCCGAGGAGAGCTTCGAGAATGGCCTGCTGGAGTACCCCCAATACACGCGGCCCCAGCTGTTTGAAGGCGTCGGCATCCCCGAGGTTCTGACTTCGGGCGATCATGCGCGCATCCGCCGCTGGCGACAGGAGCAGAGTGAGGCGCTCACGAGGGCGCGCAGGCCGGACCTGCTCGGCTGAGGCGCGCCGGCACAAGTGCGGCATCGGGTTCCCGTGAAGACGGGAGGCTGGACTCAGGCGCCATTTTCCCCTATAGGCGCGACGATTGCGTGAAGGGCGGTTCGGACCCTGCGCGCTGGCAACAAGAAGACTACCCTCCGTTACACCAACCAAGACCGGGCGAGGGCCTTTCGGCCCGACAATCGCTCCATCGAAAAGATCGAAACGGATCGACCATGACCAACATCATCCAGCAGCTCGAAGCCGAGCAGCTTCAGGCTCTCGCTGCAAAGCGCGCGCATCCCGAGTTCACCCACGGCGACACCGTCAAGGTCTGGGTGAAGATCACCGAAGGCAACAAGGAACGCCTCCAGGCGTATGAAGGCGTTGTGATTGCCCGCAATGGTGGCGGCCTCAACGAGAGCTTCACCGTCCGCAAGATTTCCTACGGCGAAGGCGTGGAACGCGTGTTCCCCCTCTACTCGCCCAACGTCGCCTCGATCGAGGTGATCAAGCGCGGCAAGGTTCGTCGTGCGAAGCTGTACTACCTGCGTGATCGTCGCGGTAAGTCCGCCCGTATCTTTGAATCGACCAACGCACGCACCCGCAAGATCGAGGCCGGCGAGCGCGAGGCCGCCCACGCCGCCCGCGAGGCCCGTGAGGCCGAGAAGATCGCTGCTGCCGAAGCGTTTGCCGCCGAACAGGCCGCCAAGGATGCCGAGGCCGCAGCTGCTGCAGCCGCCGCCGAGCAGGCCAATGCCGGCGAAGGCGAAGCCAAGAGCGAATAGCTCCAAGCGCCAGTGTCTTGCGAGGCCCGGTCCCGAAAGGTGCCGGGCCTTGTCATTTGTGCTGGATTCACGTGAAACGCCGCCGTGCCTGTCCCCCGGAGTCCCATGCCTGCATCAGTTGCCACCTGGAACATAAACTCGGTTCGCCTGCGTATCGGCATGGTCCTGGACCTGCTGCAGCACCATCAGCCCGACGTGCTGATGCTCCAGGAGATCAAGTGCACCAACGACCAGTTTCCCCGCAACGCCTTCACTGAGGCCGGATACCCGCACCACGCGGTACATGGCCAGAAGGGCTATCATGGCGTCGCCATCGTCTCGAAGACGCCCCTGACGGAGATATCGAGCCGGGCATTCTGCGAGATCGAAGACTCTCGCCACGTTTCCGCCGTAACCGATTTCGGCCATGGGCCGGTGACCCTGCACAACTTCTACATTCCCGCCGGTGGCGACGAGCCTGATCCCGACATCAATCCCAAGTTCAGGCACAAGCTCGATTTTCTCGCCGAACTGCAGAGCTGGTTTGCCGAAGCCTCGTTTGCCAGCTCCCAGTTGATCGCGGGGGACTTCAACGTCGCCCCCCTCGAAACCGACGTCTGGAGCCACAAGCAGCTGCTCAAGGTGGTCAGTCACACGCCTGTCGAAACAGAAGCCCTGACGGCGCTGCTCAATGGTGGGCACGGCTGGGTGGACCTTGTGCGCAAGCACATACCGGCCGACCGCAAGGTCTACTCGTGGTGGAGCTATCGCGGCAAGGACTGGGAGAAGTCCGATCGTGGCCGGCGCCTCGACCATATCTGGGCCACCGGGGATGTCGCGGCGCACTGCACCGGAGCCGAGATCCTTAAGCCCTATCGGGGCTTTGGCGACAAGCCGTCCGATCATGTGCCGGTGGTGGCACGTTTCGGTTTGCTGTAAGCGGAAAAGAGACACTCAACTGCAGGTGAGCGCTGCTCACATCGCGTGAGTTGCCTCGCCTATCCGAGCGGCCTTCGCTACTCCTTCATCCGCCGCCGAAGGGGCTCGAGCGCCCCCAGGTAGCCAGAGATTTCCCGTTCGATGCGTTCGGCAGCACGCTGCGCGAGTTCGGGAGATTGCTGCATCAGCTTGCGGAACGCCTGCCGGGGCACCATCAACACCCGAACATCGGTGACGGCCGTGACCGTGATCGGGCGCGGCTTGTCGAGAACGAGTGCCAGTGCGGAGACAACGCTTCCCGGCTCCGAAAGCGCGTAGGGCCTGCCTGCAGCCTGCGGGCGAACGCGCAGGGTCCCTTCGATCAGCACCAGCGCCCCTTCGGGCGTGTCCCCAGCCTTGTACAGGACCTCGTCGGCGCTGAAGGTGCGGGTATCACCAGCGAAGGCAAGCATGCCTCGCTGCTGGTCGTCGCAGATATCGAAAAACTCGGCCCGCGCCAGCGCCTCGGCCGCATCGTCCCTGATCATGAACGCCTATCCGGATGCGGTTTCGGCCCCGCCGGGGCGGAGCCGAAGCAACCTATAGGGCATTTGCCGTGATTTTGAACGGACTTTTACGGCACGAGGCGATAGCCGCCGTCTTCGGTGACGAGAAGGCGAGCGTTGGATGGGTCGCGCTCGATCTTCTGGCGCAGGCGGTAGATGTGCGGCTCGAGTGTTTGGGTCGTCACCCGGTTGTTGTAGCCCCAGACTTCCTTGAGCAGGATGTCCCTGGTGATGGTCTTCGGTCCCTGCCGGTACAGGAACTTCAGGATCGACGTTTCCTTGTCCGTCAGGCGCACCTTGGTGCCGTCATTGGCCTCGAGGAGCTTGGCAGAGGGCTGGAAGCTGTACTGGCCGATGGTGAAGACCACGTCCTCGCTTTGGTCATGCTGGCGCAGCGCGGTGTTAATTCGCGCCAGCAGCACCGGAAAGCGGAAGGGCTTGGTGAGGTAGTCGTTCGCACCGGCCTCCAGTCCCTGAATCTGGTCGGCATCCGTGTCGTGTCCGGTCAGCATAAGGATGGGGCTGCGGTAGCCCTCTTCACGCAGGCGCTTCACCATCTCGCGCCCGTCCATATCCGGCAGGCCGACGTCGAGAATCGTGAGGTCGATGTTCACCTCCCGCAGCAGCTTGAGCGCGTCGTTGCCGGATCCGGCTTCGAATACTTCGAACTCCGGCTGGTCCCGCAACTGTTCGACCAGGGTGTGGCGCAGATCGGCGTCGTCGTCCACCAGCAGTAGGCGTCGCTTGTTCATCGTCGGTCTCCGGAGTCTGGTGCCCGCCCGCGGCAACACCAGGGTTGTCGGTACTAACGCCGCGGATCACTTCGGCGTGTTGTATTTACAGCAGAAACGGGAGTTTCGGCACTTAAGTTGCAGTGCTGATGTGGTTTGCTTGACGAGCAGCGGGGCAGCGCTCAGCGACCACCGAAAAGCGCAGACCCAACGCGCACCTGGGTCGCGCCCATGGCGATCGCGGTCTCGAAATCTGCGCTCATTCCCATCGACAGGTTCTTCAAGCCGCAACGGCTCGCAAGCTGGTTCAGATGAGCGAAGTAGGGTCCAGGAGGCACGCCTTCCGGCGGTATGCACATCAGGCCGACGACATCGAGCCCATGAACACTTCGACAGCGTTCGACGAAATCGACCGTCTCGGCGGGCGCGATCCCGGCCTTCTGCGGCTCCAAGCCGATGTTGACCTGGACAAAACAGGGCAGGCGCCGGCCGGCCTTGGCCATCTCGGCCGCGAGCACGCCGGCGAGCTTCTCCCGGTCGACGGTTTCGATCACGTCGAACAGGGCAACGGCGTCACGGGCCTTGTTGGTCTGCAGCGGCCCGATCAGGTGAAGCTCGATGTCCGGACACCGCTCGCGCAGCGCCGGCCACTTGTCCTTGGCCTCCTGCACCCGGTTCTCACCGAATACGCGGTGCCCCGCCGCAAGCAGCGACTCGATGGCCTCGGCGGGGAATGTCTTGGAGACGGCGACGAGCTTCACCGCGCGGCCAGCAGGGTCGAAGCGCATGCTGGCGCGACGGATCATCGCTTCTATGGCCTGGAGCCGCCCTGGAGCGTCTGTGCTCATGGTGCCGGTGTTGACCTTGCTGGGGATTTCTGGTGATGGTCCGGTAGCCAAAATCCCCCAGCAACGCAAGCTGCGCCCGCTTCCGGCAGGCGCTCTGCGGCCCTTCCCAAGGACGAGCGAACCAGTGAGCGGCGAACGCTACAATCCGCGTGAGATGGAACCCAAGTGGCAGAAGGTCTGGCACGAGCGCCAGAGCTTCGTCACCCGCAACGACGACACGCGTGAGCCCTACTACGTGCTCGAGATGTTCCCCTACCCTTCCGGGCGCATCCATATGGGGCATGTGCGGAACTATTCGATGGGCGACGTGGTGGCGCGCTACTATCGCGCCAAGGGCCATAACGTCCTGCATCCCATGGGCTGGGACGCGTTCGGACTGCCGGCCGAGAACGCCGCCATCGAGCGCAATATCCACCCCGGCACCTGGACCCGGCAGAACATCGCCACCATGAAGGCGCAGCTGCAGTCCATGGGCCTGTCCATAGACTGGACGCGCGAGATCGCCACCTGCGAGCCCGAGTACTACCGTCACCAGCAGTCGATGTTCATCGACATGCTGGAAGCCGGTCTGGTGACCCGCAAGCAGAGCAAGGTCAACTGGGACCCGGTCGACATGACGGTTCTCGCCAACGAGCAGGTCATTGACGGCAAGGGCTGGCGGTCGGGCGCGGTGGTCGAACAGCGCGAGCTGACCCAGTGGTTCTTCAAGATCTCCGACATGGCCGAAGAGCTGCTGGAAGCGCTCGATGGGCTGGATGGGTGGCCCGAAAAGGTGCGCACCATGCAGCGCAACTGGATCGGCAAGTCCGAAGGGCTGCGCCTGCTGTTCGAACTGACGCCGGGCAAGATTGACCGCACCAGCATAGAGGTCTTCACCACCCGGCCCGACACCATTTTTGGTGCCTCGTTCATCGCGCTCTCTCCCGACCACCCGCTGAGTGGAGAACTGGCGCAGAACGACGCCGCACTGGCCGAGTTCATTGCCGAGTGCCACCGCCACGGCACTGCAACCGAGACCATCGAGAAGGCCGAGAAGCAGGGCTATGCAACCGGGCTGAGCGTGCGCCACCCCGTGATCGACGGCGCCACCCTGCCCGTGTACGTCGCCAATTTCGTGCTGATGGAGTACGGCACCGGGGCCATCTTCGGCTGTCCTGCCCACGACCAGCGCGATCTCGACTTCGCCCGCAAGTACGACCTGCCGGTGAAGCCGGTGGTCCTGCCCGCCGGCGCCGACCCGGAGACATTCGAGGTCGGCACCGAAGCCTATACGGATGCCGGGACGATCTTCCGCTCCGGCTTCCTCGACGGGCTGACCATCGATGAGGCGAAGAAGCGTATCTCCGAGTACTTCTCCGCGCGCACTGTCGATGGCAGGCCACAGGGCTAGATCGAGGTCAACTATCGCCTGCGCGACTGGGGTGTGTCCCGCCAGCGCTACTGGGGCTGCCCCATCCCGGTGATCCATTGCGAGGTCTGCGGAACCCTGCCGGTGCCGAAGAAGGACCTGCCCGTGGTGCTGCCGGAGGACGTGACCTTCGACAAACCGGGCAACGCGCTGGACCACCATCCGACGTGGAAGCACGTCCACTGCCCGCAGTGCGGCGGCCCGGCTCGTCGTGAAACCGACACCATGGACACCTTCGTCGACTCGTCCTGGTACTTTGCCCGCTTTACGGCTCCCGATGCCGAAACGCCCACCATTCCGGCGATTGCGGACCGTTGGCTGCCGGTCGATCAGTATATCGGCGGCATCGAGCACGCGATCCTGCACCTGCTCTACTCGCGCTTCTTCACGCGCGCCATGAAGGCGACGGGCCATGTGGGGCTGGATGAGCCGTTCCGCGGGCTTTTCACGCAAGGGATGGTGACCCACGAGACCTACAAGGCGAAGACGGGTGAATGGGTGCCACCATCCGACATCGTCATCGAGGCGGTGGGAGATGCCCGCACCGCCCGCCACATCGCGACCAACGAGCCGGTGACCATCGGTTCGGTCGAAAAGATGAGCAAATCCAAGAAGAACGTCGTCGACCCCGACGAGATCGTCGCCACCTATGGCGCCGATACGGCCCGCTGGTTCATGCTGTCGGACTCCCCGCCGGAGCGCGACGTGCAGTGGACGGAGGCCGGCGTCGAGGGCGCCAGCCGTTTCCAGCAGCGAGTCTGGCGTCTGGTGGGAGATACCGTGGCATTGCGGTTGCAATCCGTTACCGCCGAGAGCGATTCTGCAGATCCTGAAGCGATCGCGATGCGAAAGGCGGCACACCGCGCTGTCGCCGGCGTCGCGCAGGACATCGAGGGCCTGCGCTTCAACCGGGCCGTAGCCCAGATCTACGAACTGACCAACGCCCTGACCCGTGGCATCGGCCTGGTGTCGGCGGCACCGGCGGCGCGGCTGCCGGCCCTCGAGGAAGGCGTCGAGCGGCTGGTGCAGCTGATCGCCCCGATGATGCCGCACCTGGCTGAAAGCTGCTGGGAAGTGCTGGGCAAGGGCGGCCTCGTCGCCGACGCCCCCTGGCCTGAGGTCGACCCGGCGCTTCTGGTGGACGATGAAGTTGTGCTGCCCATCCAGATCAACGGCAAACGCCGGGCCGAGATAACTGTGCCCAAGGGGCTGCCGGCGGCCGAGGTGGAAAAACTGGTCTTGTCGAACGAGGCGGTTCTTCGCACACTGGACGGCAAGTCGCCGAAGAAGATCGTCGTCGTACCGGACAGGATCGTGAATGTGGTGGTCTAGCGGGTTTCGTTCCCTAACCGTGGCCGCGGCGCTTGCCGCTGCGGCCCTGCCGCTTGCCGGTTGCAGCTTCTCGCCCGTCTATGGCGCCGGGGCCATGGCCGGCCAGCAGGTACTGGCGCTGAACTACGCGAAGCCAACCACCCGCCTCGAGCAGATCGTCTACCAGGAACTTCGGCTGCGGCTGGGCGCCTCCGAGGCCCCCGACGCACCGAGGGCATCGGTCTCCGTCAGCGCCTCGGCGATCGATCCGTCCATCGCTGACGAGGACGAGGTCAACCTTTACGACACCCGCCGCGTCACCGTCACCGCGACGCTGACCATCACCCGCCCCGGCGAGGCAAGGCCGCGGACCTACACGCGGGTCGCGACGGCCGACTACATCTATGCCAACCAGGTGCTCGCCTCCCGCACCGCAGCCGACGAAGCGGCCGAGCGGGCCGCCCTGTCGGCGGCCGAATCACTGCGGCTGGCGGTGCTGGCCGATCTCAGCCGCTGATGGGCGCACTGAAGGCCCACGAAGTCTCCCGATTCCTCGCCCGCCCGGACCTGCAGGCGGGCATTTTCCTTGTCTACGGACCGGATGGGGGCCTGGTGCGCGAAACCGCCCAGCGGCTGATCCGGCAGCTGGGCGGCGACGATCCCGAGGGCGTGAGCCGGGTGACGCTCGATGCGAGCGAAATCGACGCCGATCCCTCCCTGCTGGCGGTCGAAGCCAAGACCATCTCGCTGTTCGGCGGCAAGCGAATCGTGCGGATCCGCGGCGGCGGCAAGTCACTGGTGATGCCGCTCACCGAGCTTCGTGACGATCCGGGCGATGCGGCGATCATCGTGGAAGCCGGCAATCTCGCGCCCCGCGATCCGCTGCGGGCGCTCGTCGAGGCCGCCAGGCTGGGGCGCGCCCTGCCCTGCTTTGCGGACAACGACGAGACGCTGACCAACCT
>JAEZHZ010000246.1 GCA_023436745.1 Pseudomonadota bacterium
GCAGGGCAAGATCGGTCATCGCGATACGGACGCTTCGAGAGTGCGGAGCTCGCGTGGAATGTTGAAGGCGATGTTCTCCCGTGCGGTGACCCGCGCCTCGACCTTGATATCGTAGCGCTGTGCAAAGGCTTCGATCACCTCGTCGACAAGCGTCTCGGGTGCCGAAGCCCCGGCGCTGACGCCGAGTGAGCGGATGCCTTCGAGCCGGCTCCAGTCGATCTCGGAAGCCCGGTCGACCAGCATGGACACCTTGCAGCCCGAGCGCGCGGCCACTTCCACCTGCCGTAGCGAGTTGGACGAGTTGGGCGAGCCGACGACGATCATCGCGTCCACCTCCGGCGCGACTGCCTTGATGGCCTCCTGCCGGTTGGTGGTGGCGTAGCAGATGTCTTCCTTGTGAGGGCCGCTCACCGTTGGGAAGCGCTGGCGCAACGCGTCGACGATCTCGCGGGTATCGTCCACTGAAAGTGTGGTCTGCGTCACGAAGGCCAGGTTCTCGGGATTGCGCGGCGCGAATGCCATGGCGTCGGCCACGGTCTCGATCAGCGAGATCGCGCCTTCGGGCAACTGGCCCATGGTGCCGAGCACTTCCGGATGGTCGGCATGGCCGATCAGGACGATCTCGCGACCCTCGGCGAAATGGCGCTGCGCCTCAACATGCACCTTGCTCACGAGGGGGCAGGTCGCATCGAGGAAGAACATGTTGCGGGTGCGCGCGTCGGCGGGAACGGATTTCGGCACCCCGTGCGCCGAAAACACCACCGGTGCCTCGGTATCGGGAATCTCGCTCAGTTCCTCGACGAACACTGCGCCCTTGGCTTTCAGCCCGTCGACCACGTACTTGTTGTGCACGATCGCGTGACGCACATAGACCGGCGCCCCGTATTTCTCGAGCGCGAGCTCCACGATCTGGATGGCTCGATCCACGCCGGCACAAAAACCACGTGGGGCGCAGAGCAGTATGTCAAGGTGCGGCCGCTTTTCCATAGCAGTTCAGATGCTTTCCGCGCCGAGGCAAGTCAAGCCTTGTTGCAGGCGGTGTGGCGCATGGGCAATATGCCCACGAATTACGGCAAGGACCCGGCAGTGAGTTTGGCCCAGGAAATGTTCGCGATCGCCCCCGCAACGGGCAAGGCGAACCTGTCGGCCAGCCAGCTCAAGCTGCTGAGCGGCAAGGCTCGGTGGATCTTCCGCGTCGGGGAGACAGGTTTCCCCACGATCCCGACCATAGCCATCACCCGCGCGGCCTGGGAGGGTCTGCAGGCGGAGCGGCAGCGGCGGGACACCAAGCTGCGCACCCACTGGGTCGCCTGCCTGTTCAAGCTGGTCGCCGATCCATCCCGGCCGCCGCAACTGACGGTGCGCACCTCGGCCGCGGCGCACAACAGTGGCCTGATGCCCGCCAAGACCGGGGTTCCAGCGCCCACCACCTCGGCCGACGCAGTCGATCCGACCTGCCCGCTGGGCAAGGCGATCCGGGCGGCCTTCGACAGCTATGGCTTCGAACGCAGCTGGAGCGGCTCGCGCTCGTCCGACGAGGAACGGGCCCGCCAGATCGTCCTGGTGCAGACGACGGCGGAGGGCGACCTCGAACAGTTCCTGACCCGCCACGCAATCACCGGCGAACTGGGGCCGGCACCCGTCAATGGCACGCCGCTTCCGGCGCTTCCCGAATCGGTCGGCTCGCTGGTCCAGTTGCTCGATGCCAAGTCCGGCCGGCACATGACCTGCCTCGTGGCGGTGGATCGCGGGCAGGTCACATTCCTGTCAGCGCGCCCCATCCAGGCGACGGCAGCCGCCGAACTCGAAGCCGCGGTGGACCGGGTGCACCGCAAGGTGTGGACGGCCCACAATGCGGTGACGCGCGTCGATCCCACCCGCATCGCCCAGTTGCTTCACCCCGGCATCCGCTCCACCGAGGGTATTTCGCCAATAGCCACCGGGCTCGGCGTGTCTCCCGGTGCGGCGAGCGGGATGGTGGTGTTCACCGCCGAGGATGCGGCGCGGATGCGGGCGCGCTCGCGCCACTGCATCCTCGTGGTCAACGAGACCGGCCCGGCCGACATCGAAGGCATGAAGGCGGCGACCGGCATCCTCACCGCCAGAGGCGGCATGACCAGCCATGCCGGCGTTATCGCCCGCATCACCGGCAAGCCGTGCGTTGCTGGGGTGCGGAATCTCTCGGTGAATGCCGGGGAGATGGTGTGCCGCATCGGGGATCGCGAGTTCCGCACGGGCGACCGGCTGACAATCGATGGCAGCGACGGCTCGGTCTATGCCGGGGCCCTGCCGCTGGCGCAGCCCCATATCGGCGGGGCCATCGGCACGCTGCTCGACTGGTCGGACGCCACAAGAAAGATCTCTGTGCGAACCAACGCCGAGACGGTGGAGTCTGCGCTGACCGCGCTCAGCTTCGGCGCAGAGGGGATTGGCCTCGCCCGCAGCGAGCACATGTTCTTTTCACCCGAGCGCATGGTGGCGCTCCGGCGAGTCATCCTGTCCGAGGACGAGGAGGACCGCAGCCGCGCGATCAACGGGCTCGTCGACTACCAGACCGGGGACTATTCCGCCCTCTTCGCCACCATGCACGGCCGGCCGGTGACCGTGCGGCTGTTCGATCCACCGCTGCATGAGTTCCTGCCGCGCAGCGACGAGGACATCGAGGAGACCGCCGCCCAGCTTGGCCTCGCCGTGCGTGCCCTGCGCCTCCGGCTCGAACGCATTGCCGAAGTGAACCCCATGCTCGGGCACCGCGGCGTGCGGCTGGCCATCACCTATCCGGAACTGCTGCAGATGCAGGTTCAGGCGCTGATGGCGGGGGTGCGCGAGGCGGCGGATCGCCAGAGCGAGCCGGTGGCGGTCGAAATCATGGTTCCGTTCGTCTCGACCGCAAGCGAAGTGGCCTGGGTGCGGGACCGGGTGCAAGCCATCGCCGCCAATTCCGGCCTGCTGCGCACCGACCGGGTGAAGTTCAGCTTCGGCACCATGATCGAGCTGCCCCGGGCATGCCTGCGCGCCGGCGATATCGCGCACATGGTCGATTTCATCAGCTTCGGCACAAACGACCTGACGCAATCCACCTTCGGCATCTCGCGCGACGACGCCCCGACTTTCCTTGCGGCCTATCAGCGCAAGGGCATCTATGAGCGGGACCCTTTCGTCACCATTGACGAGAAGGGCGTCGGCGAAATGATCAGCATCGCCATCAATCGCGGACGGGCGACAAACCCCACTCTCAAGATCGGAATCTGCGGCGAGCACGCCGGCGACCCTGCTTCGCTGCGCTACTTCTCCGGGCTCGGTGTCGACTATGTGAGTTGCTCACCCTATCGTGTAC
>JAEZHZ010000288.1 GCA_023436745.1 Pseudomonadota bacterium
CGGCCGCTCCGTGCGCGACAAGGTGCTGGTCGGAGCCGTCCGCGCCGCCTATGCCGACTTCACCTTCCGCGACCGCTTTCCGGTGGTGGCCCTCTACATCGCCGTCGATCCGGCCGAGGTGGACGTCAACGTGCATCCGACCAAGGCCGAGCTGCGCTTCCGCGATGCGGGTGCGGTCCGGGGAGCGGTCATTCGCGCCATCGGCGAGGCGCTGGCCGCGGCCGGGTTCAAGGCTTCGACCAGCGTTGCCGAGGACGTGCTCGGGGCCTTCACCAGCCCGGTCTACGAACCTGCTGCAGTTTCTTCCGTTTCCGTGCCGTATTCTCTGCAGATCGCGCCTCAGCGGGAACGGAACGCAAGCGCTTTCTCATCATTTGCCGCCGAAGAGTCCCTGCCTGGCCTGTCCGAACCGAGCGCCCGCATCGAGGCCGAGGCGCCGCTCCCCGCCCTCGCCGAATACCCCCTGGGGGCGGCCCGGGCGCAGATGTTCGACAATTTCATCATCGCCCAGAATGGCGAGGCGTTGCTGCTCGTCGACCAGCATGCGGCCCACGAACGCCTTGTATATGAACGGTTTAAGGCCCAACTCGCCGCCGGCACGGTACCCAGCCAGGCGCACCTGATCCCGGTGGTGATCGAACTGCCGGAGGAAGACTGCGAACGCCTCGAGGATGCATCGGCGGAGCTGCAGACCTACGGCCTTCACCTCGAACGCTTCGGCCCGCGCGCCATCGCCGTCCGCGAAACCCCAGCAATTCTGGGCTCCACAGACGTAGAGGGCCTTGTCCACGACCTCGCCGATGGTCTTGCCGAATGGGGCACGACCGCCGCCGTCAGCGACCGCATGGAAGCCATCATCGCCCGGATGGCCTGCCACGGCTCGGTCCGCTCCGGCCGCCGCCTCAGGGTGGACGAGATGAACGCCCTGCTCCGCGACATGGAGCGCACGCCCCATTCCGGTCAGTGCATCCACGGCCGTCCCACCTACGTTGAGCTCAAGAAGAAGGATATCGAGCGCCTGTTCGGCCGGAGCCGCTGACCGTGCTGTACTTCACCAGCGACACCCACTTCGCCGACGTGCGGGTGCTGCGCATCGACCGCCGCCCGTTCGCCACCATGCCGGAGCACGACGCGGCGCTCATCGCGAGGTGGAACGCCACGGTCTCTCCCGACGACGAGGTCTGGCACCTGAGCGATTTCGCCCGCGGCAGCACCGAGGACGTCCAAGCGCTGCTGGAAAAGCTCAACGGAACCAAGCACCTGATCATCGGCAACAACGATCCGCCCGCGACCCTTGCGGCCGAAGGCTGGACCAGTGTCCAGCACTATGCCGAGCTGCGCATCGAGGGGCAGTTGCTCATTCTCTGCCACTATCCGTTCCGCACCTGGAATCAGATGGGCAAGAAGTCCATCAACCTGCATGGGCATTCGCATGGCAAGCTGACGCCCATGCCGCGCCAGTACGATGTCGGCGTCGACGCGCAGGACCTCAGGCCCAGGACGCTGGAGGAGATTCTGGCGTCCCGGAAGAGGCGCTGATCCCTACTGGAAAACGCTCGCTCCGCGATCTGCCACGCCCACCAGGGCTCGCATCCCGGCAAACAGCTCGCGGCCCATGCCATAGTGCTGCGACCGCAGGTCTTCAGTCGCCGGCGTGCGCGCGAGGAACTCCCGTTCGTCGCCGAGGAACTGAAGCGTTCCTTCATTGGCATCGAGACGGATCATGTCGCCGTCACGGATCTTGCTGATCGGGCCGCCGTCGACAGCTTCGGGCGTCATGTGGATCGCCGCGGGCACCTTGCCAGAGGCACCCGACATACGACCATCGGTGAGCAGGGCGACCTTGAAGCCGCGGTCCTGCAGGACGCCGAGCGCGGGGGTCAGCTTGTGCAGTTCCGGCATCCCGATCGCCCGCGGCCCCGAGAAGCGGACGACAGCAATCACATCGCCGTTGAGCTCTCCTGCCTTGAACGCGGCCTGCAGGCCTTCCTGGCCGTGAAACACCCGCGCCGGCGCCTCGACCACCCGGTGCTCCGGCTTGACCGCCGATACCTTGATGACCGAACGGCCGAGATTGCCGGTCAGGAGCTTCAAGCCGCCGGATTCCTGGAAAGGCGCCTTGGCCGAGGCCAGGACCTTGGGCAGCGCGGACTCGGCGGGCGCCGGCTGGAAAGCCAGCTCGTCTTCGATCAGCTTGGCCTCCACCGTGTAGCCCGAAAGCCCTGTGCCCCAGACCGTCCTGACATCTTCGTGCAGATGGCCGCTCTCGAGCAGTTCACGGATCAGGAAGCCCATGCCGCCGGCAGCATTGAAGTGGTTCACGTCGGCGACACCGTTGGGGTAGACGCGCGCCAGCAGCGGCGTTGCGTCCGACAGATCGCTCATGTCGTCCCACGTCACCTGCAGCCCTGCCGCCGCGGCGATGGCGATCAGGTGAAGGGTGTGGTTGGTCGAGCCGCCGGTTGCGTGCAGACCGACGAGGCCGTTGACGATCGACTTCTCATCGATGACATGACCGACCGGCGTGTAGTTGTTGCCGAGTGCCGTCAGCGACAGCGCCCGCTTGGTGGCTTCACGGGTCAGCGCATCGCGCAAAGGCGTGCCGGGATTGATGAAGCTGGCCCCCGGCAGATGCAGGCCCATGATCTCCATCAGCATCTGGTTGCTGTTGGCGGTGCCATAGAACGTACAGGTGCCGGGCGAGTGATAGCTCTTGCTCTCAGCTTCCAGCAGTTCGGCACGCCCGACCTTGCCCTCCATGTAGAGCTGGCGAACCTTGGCCTTCTCGTCATTCGGGATGCCAGACGGCATCGGGCCGGCGGGAACGAACACTGCCGGCAGGTGACCGAAGGTCAGCGCACCGATCAGCAGTCCTGGAACGATCTTGTCGCAGATGCCGAGATAGACGGCGGCGTCGAACATGTTGTGGCTGAGCGCAATGGCCGTCGACATAGCGATGACGTCGCGGCTGAAGAGCGACAGGTCCATACCGGCCTGGCCCTGGGTCACGCCATCGCACATTGCCGGCACCCCACCGGCAACCTGTGCCGTGGCCCCGATCTCGGCCGCGGCGGCTTTGATGATGTCCGGATAGGCCTGGTACGGCTGATGGGCACTCAGCATGTCGTTGTAGCTGGTGACGATGCCCAGGTTCAGCGCCTTGTTGCCGGCCAGCATGGCTTTCTCGCTCGGCGAGCAGGCGGCGAAGCCATGGGCGAGATTGCCGCAGGAAAGGACCGCCCGGTTCACCCCCGCTTCGCGGGCAGCGTCGATGCGGCGAAGATAATCGGCCCGGCTGTCGCGGCTGCGCGCCGCAATACGGTCGGTGACGTCCTGGATGGCCTGACGGACGGACATGGTCGAGCTCCTACTCTGTCATGGGGCGCTCAACCGGAGCAGGCGGGGATCACCTGCTTCGTGGGCACACCCCTCTGGAGCCGCGTAGTGGCCAAGGCAGCCGATTTGGGGCCGCCAAGGGGACTATGGGCACCAGAAAACGGTTACTGGCCGGCCCGAGCGCAGCACGGCGCGCACGGGCATATCCTCGACAGGCCCGTCGCCCAGTGCGCGGTCCAGCGTGGCAGCCTTCTCTTCCCCCTCAACATGGAGATAGATCCCGTCCGCTCGGAGGAGACGCGGCAGGGTAAGGGTGATGCGGGGCTCACCCGCACCGGGGGCGCGCAGCGCCTGTGCCGGACCTTCGTCGGTCAGCACCTGATCAAGCGTGTCGCCACCGGGAAAAAAGCTCGCAGTGTGCCCGTCGTTGCCCATGCCGAGCACAACGGCTGCAAAACTCTCCGGGAGTTCGGCCAGCGTGGCGTTGGTCCTGGCAATGGCGTCGGCGTCGGGTTCGCTGCCGCCGGAATAGAGCGGCAGGAACCGCGCGACCGCTGCCGGCCCCTGCAACAGCTTCTCGTTGACGAGCTTGGCGTTGGAGCGGTCGTTGAGCTCGTCCACCCAGCGCTCGTCGACCAGGGTGACGATGACCTTCTCCCAGGCAAGCGTCCTGGTCTTGCCGAGGGCTGAAAAGAACTTGCCAGGTGTGGAGCCACCGCTCACGGCGATGGCGGCGACGCCGTCGCGCGCGATTGCTGCGTCGATGCGGGCGGCCACCGTTTCGGCGAGTTCCTTCGCCAGGGCGGTCTTGTCTGCAAAGCTGCGGCGTTCGATGTCCACTAGACGATTTCCTCGTGCCAGGTGCGCCCGTCGCGCTCGATCAGCGCGATGGAGCCACTCGGGCCCCAGGTGCCTGCCGAATAGGGCTGCGGCGGCTCCGGCGAGCGGTTCCACGCCTCGCGGATCGGGTCCACCCAGCGCCAGGCTGCCTCGAGTTCGTCGCGGCGCATGAACAGGGTCTGGTTGCCGCGGATCACATCGAGCAGCAGGCGCTCGTAGGCCTCGGGGGTCCGTTCGGAGAATTGCTGGGCGAAGCTCAGGTTGAGCGGCACCTCGCGCAGGCGCATGCCACCGGGGCCCGGGTCCTTGATCATCATCATCAGCTTGACGCCCTCGTCGGGCTGCAGGCGGATGATCAGCTTGTTGGGCCGCGGGGCCCCTTCGGCGTGGTCGAAGATCGAGTGCGGGATCGGCTTGAACTGGATGCAGATCTCCGAGACGCGGCTTGCCATGCGCTTGCCGGTGCGCATGTAGAAGGGCACGCCGGACCAGCGCCAGTTCTCGATCTCGGCCTTCAGCGCCACGAAGGTCTCGGTACGGCTGCCCTTCTTTTCCTCGGGCAGTTCCTCCTGATAGCCACCAACGGCTGCGGTTTCGGACTTCACGCCCCGGTACTGGCCCCGCACCGTCTTGGTTGCCACTTCACCATTGGTGATCGGGCGCAGTGCGCGCAGCACCTTGAGCTTTTCGTCGCGGAGCGCATCGGCGTCGTCGCTGGCCGGCGGCTCCATCGCCACGAGACAGAGCAACTGCAGCATGTGGTTCTGGATCATGTCGCGCAGGGCGCCGGACTCGTCATAGTAGCCGCGGGTCCCGGCACCGACGCTCTCTGACACCGTCAGCTGCACATGGTCGATGTGGGCGCTGTTCCAGATCGGCTCGAACAGGGCATTGGCAAAGCGCAACGCCAGCAGGTTCTGCACCGTCTCCTTACCGAGATAGTGGTCGATGCGATAAACCTGATCTTCCTTGAAGATCCTCGCGACACCGTCGTTGATTTCCATGGACGAGGCGAGATCATGTCCCAGGGGCTTCTCGATCACCACCCTTGCATCGCGGCGGTAGAACTTCTTCCTGGCAAGGTACTCGGCGATGGGCGCGAACAGGTCCGGCGCCACGGCCAGATAGAAGGCGCGGACGATCTTGGGATCGTCACGCAGCTTGCTGCCAAGATCCCCGGCCTCGTCGGGTTTGGACACATCGATCGGCACGTAGCTGAAGATCTTCACGAACCGGTCGATAACAGCGGGATCCTGGTAGTCCTTCTCCACGAACTGGGAGACGGCGTCGCGGGCAACCTGCCTGAAATCGGCGTCACTCAGATTCGAGCGCGAAACGCCGATAATCTGGGACTTCTCGTCGAACTGGCCATCCTTGAAGCGGTGATAAAGCGCCGGAATCAACTTGCGCTTGGTCAGGTCGCCGGTGGCGCCGAACACCACATAGTCGAAGGGCTGGACGGGAATGATGCGGCTGGACACTTGGCGTTCCTGGGATAGTTCAGGCGGAGAAGTTTTGCCGGGCGAGGATAATAGCGCCGTGCAGGGGTTCGAATTTGGGCAGCGCGACGAAATCGCCGTGCCGCTCCTGGAGGATCGGGAACAGACGCTGTCCGAAACCACCGACGATGGCCATCACGTTGGCCCCGTGGTTCCTGAACCAGCGTACATAGGTGTCGATATAGCCGAGCTGGATATCCATCATCCGGCGAGCAACCGGGTCACCCTGCTCGAAATACTCGATGAAGAGCGGCATCAGCTTGCCGTATTCGGCAGGAGCACGGCCGATCAGGGCATCATCGCAGCCCTCGGAGCCATCCCGGCTCAGCAGCGTCAGGTCCATTTCGGTGGCGAAGGACCAGGTCATCGCGGCCTGGTTGTCGCCGCCGAGCGCCGCGATCACCGCCCTCGTCAGCGGCGACTCCTCCACGAGGCCGTCGGCGGCCTCGACGGAGTAGCGTGCGAGTTCGCGACCGAGGATGGCGCCCGACATCTGGTCGCCGATGTGAAAGCCCCATCCGCCGGCCTGATAGCGCTTGCCGTTCACGATGGACATGGCGGCGGAACCGGTTCCGATGGTCACCACGCCGCCTTCGTCGCCACCCAGCGCCCCGGCATGGGCGATATCGATGTCATCATAGACTTTGACGCCCACGAACGGCCACGGCCGCGCCGCGAATTCCGCCCGGGCCGAATCCATGCGCCCCCCGGCCATCCCGAAGCAGGCGTAGGTGTTGGCCGTCTCGGCATAGTCCACGCCCGCCGCAGCGAACACGTCGCGCGTGCCATCGGTAATGGCCTTGTACGCCGGATCGCCATCGTCGATCTGGAGGTTGGAGCGCCCGTTCCTGACTTCGGCGAGGGTGACGAGATTCTCGTCGGCTAGGCGCACGCGGCAATTGGTGCCGCCGCCATCCACGCCAAGATAGTATCTGGGCACGCAGGGAAACTCCGTTGTCCTGACGGATGCTAGGGTATCGTTTCGGCGCGGACCATAATGCGAAAGCTGCCTAGACGAAAGTAGGATAAGGGACAAAAAGCCGGTACCGGCAATACTCGCCCGTGAGGGCCGCGCAACCACATCGGCGGGCGCGGATTTGCCTTATGAATAGGCGGAACGGAGAGCAGCGATGACGCGACACGTATTGGTGCTGGGCGGAGCGCGATCGGGCAAGACAGCCTTCGCCGAGCGTCTGGCGCTGCACGCCGGCACCAAACCCGCCTATCTCGCCACCGCCGAAGCGCTGGACGCCGAAATGCGCGACCGCGTCGACAGCCACAAGGCCGGCCGCGCGGCCCGGTTCACCACCATCGAGGAGCCCATCGCCCTCTCGGCGGCGATCCTTCGCGCCTCTGCCGACCACGATGTGATTCTGGTGGACTGCCTGACCCTGTGGATCACCAACCTGCTCATCTCCAATGAGGATGTCGCCCAGGCGGTCAGCGAGTTGGTGGCGGCCCTCGTCCAGCTCAAGGCGGCCAAGGTGATCATGGTCAGCAACGAGGTGGGTCTCGGCATCGTGCCCGACAACGCCATGGCACGAACGTTCCGGGACCTCGCCGGGTCCGCCCACCAGCGGCTCGCGGAGATCTGCGACGATGCCTATTTCGTCGTTGCCGGGCTGCCCATGGTGCTCAAGGGAGAGCCGCCTGAGGCTCCGCCCAGCCGCATCCACGAGGCCTAGCCCGAGATCACCAGGGCGAGTGCGAGGACGGCGCTGGAGCTGAGAAGCACGTTGAGCGTCGCGCGATAGAGCACGAGCGCCCACTCGATGTGAGCGGACGCAAGCGCCCGGGTCCCGTCGCCCATCGCGGGCAGATCGACAACTTCGCCGTCATAGGCGCGCGGCCCCCCGAGGCTGATGCGGAGCGCCCCGGCAAAGGCGGCTTCCGGCCAGCCGGCATTGGGTGACTTGTGCTTGCCCGCGTCGCGCCAGGCAGCTTTCCAGGCATTGCCCGGGCTGGCATTCGGCACGAAGAAGCAGGCGACGACCACCATGAGCGCGGTGAGCCGGGCGGGAACGAGATTGACCAGGTCATCGAGGCGCGCCGCGGCCCAGCCATAGTCGCGATAACGCTCGTTGCGATGACCGATCATTGAATCGGCGGTATTGATCGCCTTGTAGGCCGCGATACCGGGGAGGCCGAACAGGACCAGCCAGAACCACGGCGCAACGACCCCATCCGAGGTACTCTCCGCCAGTGTCTCGATGGCTGCACCGGCGACGCCCGCCTCACCGAGCACCTGCGGATCGCGCCCGACCACATGGCTCACCGCCTCCCGGCCGGCAGCGAGCGATTGCCGCAAGCCCGTGGCAACGGTGGCCACCGCGCGGCCGAGTTCCTTCTGGGCCAGAAAGCTGGTGGCGAGCAGCATCTCAACCAGCCAGCCACCCGGGAATGATCGCAGGATCGCCTGGACCAGCAGGCATGGCAGCACCGCGGCCGCCACCAGCAGCACCACTGAGACGATGCCGGCAAGGCGCTTCTGCCCGGCGGTGCGCGTCCCACGGAAGGACGCACTCTCGAGCAAGGTGATCAGGCGAC
>JAEZHZ010000291.1 GCA_023436745.1 Pseudomonadota bacterium
GCCGCGGCGACAAGCGGCGCATGGAATTGGCCATGTGCCTGATCCAGCACCCTCGCCTGCTGCTGCTCGACGAACCCACGGCCGGGATGAGCCGCCACGACACCAACACCACCATCGAACTCCTGCAGAAGATCAAGGCCAGGGGCATGACCAAGGTGATCATCGAACACGACATGCACGTCGTCTTCTCTCTTGCCGACAAGATTTCCGTCCTGGCCCAAGGCCGCATCATTGCGGATGGGTCGCCCGACCAGGTCCGGGGAAATCCCAAGGTGCAGGAAGCCTATCTCGGAGGGGCCCACTGATGAGTGCCATCGCCATGCAGACCCAGATCGTCAGTAACAGCCAGGCCGCGGAGCTGGAAACCACCCGCCCCTTCTTCAGCATCAGGGACGTGCACGCCTACTACGGTGAGAGCTACATCGTTCAGGGCATCTCCCTGGACGTCCGCAAGGGAGAGATCCTCGCGCTGCTCGGCCGCAACGGTGCGGGCAAGACCTCGGCCCTGCGCACCATCGCCCGCACCGACAACCCCCAGATGCGCCAGGGCGAGATCTGGCTTGATGGGGAAGCCGTGCACCGGATGAAAAGCTTCGAGGCCGCACGAGCCGGCATCCAGCTCGTGCCGGAGGATCGGCGCATCATCCAGGGACTGACGGTCGAGGAGAACCTCACCCTCGCCAAGGTCGCGCCCGGCAACGGATGGAGCCTCGAGCAGATCTACGAGAGCTTTCCGCGGCTCGCCGAGCGGCGCAAGCAGGAGGGCGTGACTCTGTCCGGTGGCGAGCAGCAGATGCTGGCCATCGCCCGTGCTCTTGCCCGCGACCTCAAGCTGCTGTTGCTGGACGAGCCGTACGAGGGTCTTGCTCCCGTCATCGTGCAGGAGATCGAGCGCATCCTTCACTCGATCAAGCCGCTCGGCATCACCACGATCATCGTCGAACAGAACGCCATCGCCGCTCTGAAGCTTGCCGATCGTGCCGTCATCCTCGATACGGGTGAAGTCGTCTTCAGCGGATCGGCCAAGGACGTTCTCGAGAACGCTGAACTGCGCCAGGAGTACTTGGCCGTCTGAACCCCTGGACCTCTCGGTTCAAAGGCATTTCCGCCGACTCACCCTCTCCCCAATGCCGAGAGGTCCAGGGTAATTCCCGCGCTTGGCCGATTCGGCCGTGGCGCCGCCATGTCACCGCTGCGGCCGCGACCTTGCCGGCGGCACTGGCTGCCGGGGTGCCTCAGAACAGCGCCGAACTCTCCCCTTCCCTCGCGCCGCGAAAGCACTTGCCTTGCCGCGCGGTTAGCTTACGAACCGATACGAGGAACACAATTGGCGCCTGCCGGGCGCCTGTGGGGGAGCGTATGAAAAAGATTCAATGGGGCATCATTGGCCCCGGCAGCATCGCCAAGGCATTCCGTGGCGGTGTGCTCGGCTCGACGCTTGGCGAACTTGCCGCCGTGGCCACAAGGGACCCCAACCGCCCCAGCCTTGCCGAGGACTTCCCGGGGGTGCGCGTAGTCGACGGCTACCAGGCCCTGCTGGACGATCCCGGCATCGACGCGGTCTACATTGCGGTGCCTCATACCGGCCACGCCGAATGGGCGATCAAGGCCGCACGTGCCGGCAAGCATGTGCTGGTCGAGAAGCCCATGGCGCTGTCCGCGCACGAGATCGGGGCCGTGCTGCACGCGCACCGGCAGGCCGGCACCTTTGCCGGCGAGGCGTTCATGTATCGCCTTCACCCGCAGACGGCGAGGCTTCTCGAACTGATCCGCGGCGGCGCGATCGGCGAAGTCCGGATGATCCAGTCGAGCTTCGGCTTCCAGATGCCGCGCTTCATGCCCGAACATCGCCTGTTCTCGTCTGAACTTGCGGGCGGCGGCATCCTCGATGTGGGCGGCTATCCGGTTTCCATGGCGCGGCTGCTGGCCGGCGCCGCCGTCGGCGAGCCCTTCGCCGACCCGGTGAAAGTGCGCGGCACTGCCCGGCTGAACGCCGAGGGTACCGACGACTGGGCGGCGGCTGTCCTGACGTTCGACAGCGGGATCGTGGCGCAGGTTTCGTGCGCCGTCTTCGTCAATCTCGACAATGTTTTGCGCATACACGGCTCGGAAGGCCGTATCGAGGTACCCGATTTCTGGTTCGCCGGAGGCGACCGAACCAAGGGCCTTGGCCGCATCGACATCATCAAGGGCGGCAAGACCGAGACGGTCAGCGTGGGCGAGGAGCGCCACGTCTACTCCTTCGAGGTCGATGCGGCTTCGGAGGCCATCCTGGCCGGCCGGCAGGAGTTTGCCGCCCCGGGCATGAGCTGGGCCGACAGCCTGGGCAACGCCCGGGTGCTGGACCTCTGGCGCAAGGATGCCGGCATCGAATACGTTGTCGAGACGCCCGCGCGGCGGACGCACACCATTGACAACCGCCCCCTCGGGGAGAATGCCGGCCCGGTCCCCAAGCGCAGCATTCCCGGCCTGTCCAAGTCCGCTTCCGTACTGGCCCTCGGCTTCGAGGACTTCCGCACCTTCAGTTCGGGCGCCATCATGCTGGATGCCTTCTGGGAGCGCGGCGGCAACATCTTCGACACGGCCTTTGTCTACGGCGCGGGCTACACCGAGACCCTGTTCGGGCAGTGGCACCGCAGCCGCGGCACCCGCGACGGCGCCGTTCTCATCGGCAAGGGGGCGCATTCACCGCTGTGCTACCCGGACGTGATCGGCAAGCAACTCACCCAGTCGCTGGATCGCCTGCAGACCGACTATGTCGACGTCTACTTCATGCATCGGGACAACCTCGACGTGCCAGTCGGTGAATTCGTCGATGCCATGGACGCCGAAGTCAGGGCGGGCCGTATCCGGGGCCCGTTCGGGGGCAGCAACTGGACGCGAGAGCGATTCGACGAGGCCATCGCCTATGCGGAGCGCACCGGCAAGACGAAGCCGATGGCCCTCAGCAACAACTTCGCGCTGGCAGAGATGCTGGAGCCGATCTGGCCAGGCTGCGTCACGGCCTCGACGCCCGCGTTCCGGCAATGGCTGACCGAGCGGCAGGTGGCGAACTTCTCCTGGTCGAGCCAGGGCCGCGGCTTCTTCACCGATCGCGCCGGGCGGGACAAGCGCGACAACGAGGAGTTGGTGCGCTGCTGGTACAGCGAGGAGAACTTCGCGCGGCGCGACCGTGCGGTGGAGCTCGCGCAGCAACTGGGCAAGAGTCCCATCCATGTCGCTCTCGCCTGTGTGCTGGCGCAGCCCTTCCCGAGCATCCCGCTCATCGGGCCGCGCACACTTGGTGAACTGGATGACAGCCTGCAGGCGCTCGACATTTCCCTCACGCCCGACCAGGTCGCCTGGCTGGAAGGCTGAAAACGTCTCCAAATTGCTGCAGATCAGCTCTCACCGGTAACGGAAAGCAAGCAGAAACCAACCGCCGCGCACCGTGCGGCGGTTGCCGCCGCCCACCGTCGAGGATGATCTCCCATTGGGGTAGACAGTTGCCGGGCTGCTTCCACTTGCGCGCCCGGCCGCTGCATTAACTGCGCGAAGTGAATCTCGGACGAACACCACTATCCCCTTGCAACAGAAGACCGTAAAGGACGGTAGCCACTTGTTTATACCGCGGTGGCATAGTCGCGGCGCAACAGAGATTCTGGCAGATGCAGTGGGGGCAATCGGCATTACTTCTGATGGGCGCGGCCTGTGTCGCGCTCGGCGGCTGGTGCATGTACGCCGAGTCCGGCCCGGTCCTGCGCGCCGGCACCACGCCCCTCGCCCGCCTGCAGGCGATTTCAGGCCCGCAAGACCCTATCGGCGCCGGTGCTGCCACCATACGTTCGGTACTGATCGATTGCCAGCAGGTACTCCTGTCCTACGACAGCGCCGCAATGCGCCTGCAACCGCCGGAAAGCCGGGCTGAATTGCTGGATATCTGCGATGGTCTGGCCCACGCGACGCTCCGGCATACCCCAGCGCACGGTCAGGCAGAAATGATCCTGGCCCTGGTTGCAGATCAACGCGGCGACCGCGCTGCTACCGACGTACATCTCGCCCGATCGCAGGCTCTGGAACCGGGCATGGCGTGGCTTGCTTCGCAACGGGTGCCGGTACGGGAGCGGCGGTTCGAAGAACTCTCCGAAGAAGCGAGGGAATGGCACTCGCGGGATTTGTCACTGCTCCTGCACAGCGAACCCGGCAAGTGGCAACTGGCTCAGCTGTACCTCGGTGATGAAGCCGCGCGGGAGCGGATCGGGGTGGCACTGCAACAAGTGCCGGAGCAGCTGCAGACAGCGTTCATCACCGCAGTGCGCGACCTGATGCACTCCAGGGCCGCCCTATGACCGCATTTGCTATGGACTCCCGCGCAGTCTCGCCCGCGCCGTCGGCTACGGCGCTCGCCCGCCGCAAGGACCTGAACGGCGCTGTCAGCTGGGCGCTGATCGTCCTCCTGGCGTTGGCGCCGCTGCCCTTCGGAGCCGCGCACGCCTTCAGTTGGGGCTTGTTTGGCACGGGCCTCGGGGTGCTCGCTCTTGCCTATGTTGCGGGGTTGTGGCGTGCAGGAGCCAACCCGAACATCCAGGTCGGCGAGTTCAAGTGGGTTGCTTACGTCTTTGCACTCTATTGCGCGGTGCTGATCCTGCAGATGGCGCCGATCGGCGCGGTTCTACCCAGTCTCACTGCATTTTCTTCACAGGGCTTGGATTTCGGCCCCAGCGCCATCTCGATTTCTATCAATCAGACTGCATTGATGCTGCTGCGGCACCTCAGCTTCGGTGTGCTCTTCTTCCTGGTTCTGCAGGTCAGCCAGAACCCGGCGCGCCGTGAACTGCTGTTGAAGGCGATCCTGGCGATCGTCATGGCGTATTGCGCGCTGGGCATCGTCAGTCTCCACACAGGCGACACCATTCTGGGCCGACCGAAGATTGCCCATATCGGATCGGCGACCGGCCCTTTCCTGAACCGGAACTCGTTCGCCACTTTCCTCGCCATGGGCGCCATCATTGCCCTTGTGCAGGCCGGTCGGGCGCTGGTGCGGCAGGCGACCAGACACAGGCATGATGGGCTGGTGCCGGGCTCCTACACCTCCGCCCTGTTGTACGGCACCTGTTATGCAGTGGTTGTGGGCACCATCCTCGCAACAAACTCCCGCATGGGAATCCTCGTCACCCTTGCGGGGTCACTCACCGCGGCACTCATAGTCGCGACGCGCCTTGGGCGGTCTTTCAGAGGCCTGGCCCTGATCGTCGTCATCGCTCTCGGTGCGGTCGGCCCTGCGATCCTGCTGTTCGGCGAAGCGGTGATAATGCGGTTGATCAATGATGAGGGCTCGGCATCCGGCCGTCTGGCCCTCTATTCGCTCGTTCTGGAACTCATCTCGCAAAGACCGTGGCTCGGCTTCGGTGGAGGCACCTTCGAACAGGCCGCAGCCCTCATCGTTCAACCGCCGGTGCCAATCGATCTGAGATGGGAGAAGGCTCACAGCACCTATCTGTCACTTTGGCTGGAAATGGGGATCATCGCCGGCTCGCTCCCCGTGATCGTGGTCGCACTGATGGGGTGGCGGCTAGTATCTGCGCTGCGTCCAGACCACGACGACTGGAGCTTTGCCGCGATCGGGCTCTGCACCATGATCGTAGTGGCACTGCATTCCGTGGTCGATTTCAGCCTCGAGATCGAGGCCAATACCCTGATCTTCATCACCATAGCAGCGCTGGCATTTGGCACCACTATCGGTGGAAGGCCACGCCGTCCGCACACGGGCGCAAGTTGATGTTTGGTCTCTTCGGCACACGCGATAACCATCGCCAACCACGCTCCCGACGTCATCTCGGCGACGTCAGTGTGACTTACGCTATCGGGGACGTGCACGGCTGCCATCAACAACTCGTCGCGCTGCTGGACATCATCCGGCGCGACGCAATGCAGTTCAAGGGCCGCAAGCTGCTGGTGACCCTAGGCGACCTCATCGACCGCGGGCCGAGGTCCGCGTCCGTGCTGGACTGGCTGACTGAGCCGTTCTGGCCCGACTTTGAACGGATCAGCCTATGCGGGAACCACGAAGCCATGATGCTCGACTTCCTTGCGCGTCCCGGCACAGGCACTCCGTGGCTCGATAACGGTGGCTGGCAAACGCTGGAGTCCTACGGCATCAACCTGGCGGCATTTTCGGGCGCTTCCCGCCGAAATCGGCAGGCGATGCTTGATGCAGCAATACCGCATGAACACATCGAGATGCTTCGGAGTATGCCGGCTCTGGCGACAACCTCTCAGGCAGTCTTCGTGCATGCCGGCATCCGTCCGGGCGTAGCCATAGACGCACAAAGCGACGACGATCTACTGTGGATACGGCAACCGTTTCTAGGCACAGCCTTTACAGATGGCCCCTACATTGTCCACGGACATACCCCATCAACTGTTCCTGTTTTTGATGGACGGCGTATTTGCGTGGACACCGGCGCCTACGCAACCGGCATACTGACAGCGGTGCGCCTGACGGATGAAGGAACCATGTTCCTGCAGGCCGACAGCAACTCCGCGCGAACACAAAACTCACCAACGACACGACGACCTGGAGACTGACGGCAGATGGACGAGAGCCAAACCTCAATCGATCTGCGTGGCATATTCGGGCTGCTCCGCCGCCATTTCCGCCTGATCCTTGTCACAGTTGTCACGATAGTGGCCGTCGTTGGCTTCGTGAGCTTTTCGCTCCAGCCCATCTACTCTTCCTCAGCCCTCATCCTCGTCGACCCCAGCCGCAAGAACCTTCTTGACGGAGATTCCGCTGCTGCCAGTTCCAGCGGGGACAGCGCACGGATCGACAGTGAAGTGGAAATTCTCCGCTCGGACAACGTGCTGCTGAAGGTCATAGAGTCCGAAAACCTGCTCGCGGACAGGGGTTTCGTGCAACTGCCGCTGACCAGCCGATTGCTCGCTTTCCTCCGGCTCGCTCCGCCGCAGTTGCCCTCTGCTGAACAGGCCCTTGGAGAGGCATTGACCACACTCAGGCGTGCAGTAACGGTCCAGCGCCGAGGCCTGACATACCTGATTTCTGTCGAGGCGCGCTCCCCGAGCCCGGATCAGGCGGCTCGTCTCGCGAATGCCGTGGCCAACGCCTATATCGGCGAGCAGCTGGCCTCCAAGGTCAATAGCACGCTGGTGGCGCGCGACCTGCTTCAGGCGCGCATCAGCGATGCTCAGGCGGCGATCGCGAGCTCGGAACGCGCCTTTGACGAGTTCATCGAAACGAACATCCAGGAGCTCGAAAACACGCCCGGCGGTAGTCAGATCGGGGAGATACGTGCCCAGATCGCGGCCCTCGAGGAAGTCCGCAACCGCAATGGCAGGCTGGCTAACTCGGTGAGGCTCGACCTCGCAGAAAGCGACTGGAACTCCCTGGTGTCCTCGCTGGGGAATGCGGCGCTGCTGGAACTGCAGAGCCAGCGCGAGGAACTTCTCGCTCAACTTCAGGGGGGCGGCCAGAACGCCAATGGTCTCGACTTGGCAGCCGCTATCGCTGACCTTGAGGATCAGATCCGCAGTGCGGCCACCACTCAAACCCGGCAGCTTCAGGAGGAGATCGTCGACGCCCAAGGTCGTCAGACAAACCTCCGCCAGCAACTGCGAAGCATGGCCCTGAACAGCGGGCTCTCCGCCGACGCGCTTACGGAAATCTATGGTCTGCAGCAGAACGCGGAGCTTGCCCGCCAGCAATACCAGACATTGCTTTCTCGACTTCAGGATCTCGAGACCCAGGCGAACCTGCAGGTGGCAGACAGCCGGATCGTGTCCGCCGCACTGCCGCCGATGACGCCATCCTTCCCCAATCGCCTGCTCCTGATCGGGCTGGCCATTTCGGCTTCCATCGGGATCGGCGTGGCGCTGGCCTTCCTGTATGAGAACTTCATCGGCGGGTTTCTCAGCGAGGGTCAGTTGGCTTCGGTTCTCCGGGCCCGGACGGTCGTACCCGTGCCGAAACAACGCGCCAAGAACGAGCGCGAGAGCCTAGCCGACCTCATGGTGTCGGCACCACTCTCCGTGTTCGCGGAATCGGTTCGACGGCTGCGTGCCGCGACACAGCAGGCCCTGCGGAATTCGGGCGTTCGCGAAACCGCGGTGATCATGGTCAGCTCTACAGCACCGAACGAGGGCAAGACCACCGTTGCGCTGGCGCTAGCCCGTTCCTACGCTCTGTCCGGCGTCAGCACGATGCTGATCGACTGCGACCTGCGCAAGCCGAGCCTGCATCGGCATCTGGGAATGGAGCCCTCGCAGGGGCTGTACGAGTATCTCGCCGACGAGGAATCGGACAACTTCACCAAGATCATCGCTCAGGACACAGTTTCATCGGCAACCCTGCTGCTCGGCGCCCGTCGGAGCGACCTGCCGACCGACCAGCTCCTCACCGGCCGTGCGTTCGAGCGACTGATCGCGGCGGCGCGGAACTCATTCGATGTGATCATCATCGATACGCCACCAGTGGGGCCCGTTGTCGACAGCCTCTATGTGGCGCCCTTTGCCGATGCCATCGTGTTCGTCACCCGCTGGGCCAGCACGTCCCAGATCGACGCCAAGCAGGCCATCGCCGCCCTGGGGGAAAGCAAGAAGCCGGAGGCGGAACTGGTGGCCGTCCTGAACCAGCAGGACGTCACCCGGGCGGCGTACCTGCGCCGGTACGGCGACTACTATGTCGAGGCCAGCTGAACCCACATGAACGAAGATGAACGCTAGATGAACGTTAGAAAGCGAAAGATGAACGAACGCCGACTTCCGAATTGCGGCAGGTGTACGGTTCATGTCGCTTGTCCAACTTATCCTCGCTTCCTGCGACGGGGGTAAATTGCGGACCTACCATGGAGGTCTGCACAATGCCCGATCGCTTCTCCGGCCACGCGCCATCGCTGGATGCCCCTGCCAGCCACGCCTTCGCCATCACGCCTGCGGACCAGGCTGATCTCTCCGAGAGCACAAGAGCCCTCTACGTCGGAGGGACGGGGTCACTGGCGGTCACCCTGGTATCAGGGGCAGAGGTTACCCTCGTGAGCGTCCCCGGCGGCAGCTTCGTGCCAATGCGCATTCGCCGCGTGAAGTCGACGGGCACAACGGCCACCGGCATTATCGGGCTCGTCTGATGCTCGGCCTCAACCTGATGATCCCGGGCACGCGCCGGGCACCGTCGCCAGGGGCAAACCTTCCTGCCGGCAGCACCCAGCTCCTTGTCTAACAAAACGAGCTAGACGGCCCGAACTGGGTAACCGAAGGCCTGACCGCCCTCGGCCCCTCCCCCGGAC
>JAEZHZ010000079.1 GCA_023436745.1 Pseudomonadota bacterium
GCTTTTGGCCTGATGGGTGGCCCGATGCAGGCTCAGGGGCATGTGCAGATGGTGCTTCGGATGGAAACCTGGGGCCAGGATCCGCAGACGGCCGCCGATGCTCCGCGCTGGCAGGTCATTTCGGGCCGGCGTGTGCTGGTCGAACCCGAGTTCGACGTCGATGTTCTGGCCAGCCTCGGGGAAATGGGCCACGACATTGCTGTCGAGCCTGGAAACGTGTCGTTCGGCTTTGGCGGCGCGCAGATCGTGCGCCGGATTCCGGGCGGCTATGTCGGAGGGTCGGATCCCCGCAAGGACGGGCATGTCGGCGGCTACTGACCGACCCCCAAGTCGCATGGCGCCGACACGGCTCCTCCAAGGCTACCTGCCGTGCGCAGGTGCTGCTCCGCACATCCAGAAAAGAACAGGCACATGATCATTCATGGCGGCGACTACGAGCACACCCTCGCGGTGACCTCCCGGCAACGGGGAATCGGCCTTGAGTATCGGCCGACACCCATTCCCCAGCTGTTTCCCAAGGTCCTGCAGCGCCAGCCATTCGATGTCTGCGAGTTCTCGCTCGCGAACTATCTCATGATGCGCGACCGCGGCGCGGATTGGCTGACCGCAATACCGGTCTTTCCCAATCGCGCCTTTCGGCACGGAACCCCGATTGTGCGCAAGGACAGCACCATCACGAGCTTTGCGCAGCTGCGGGGCAAGAAGGTTGGAATTGCCGACTATTCCATGACCGGTGGTGTGTGGACGCGGGGATTGCTGGCGGAAGTCTATGGCGTCCACTGGACCGAATTTGATTGGATCTCCACCAGTCAGCCCCGATTTGCTCCCCCGTCCGACGTGCGGATCACGCTGGTCGAGGACGACCTGGAGGACATGCTCGATGCGGGCCGGATTGACGCCTTGATCGACCCCGCAGGTCGCGACGGGACCCTGCCATGGGCGCGGCGCCGCTTTCGCCCGCTTCTCGAGGGGCATGAGGCGCACGAACTCGACTATTACCGACAGACCGGTATTTTCCCCATCCATCACACGATCGTTCTCGATCGCGGAGCGGTCGCGCTGGAGCCGGCGCTGCCGGCAGCGGTCTACGACGCCTATTGCCACAGCATGTCGGCAGCCAAGCAAAGGCGGCTTGGCGCCAGTTTCATCCCCTGGGCCAACACGGCGTGGGGCAGGGTGATGAACCTGTTTGATGAAGAGCCGCTCCAGTACGGCCTCAGCCCCGCGAATGTGCGGGTGATCGGGAAGTTGCTGGACTACCTGCTCGACCAGCAGCTGATCGCAGGCCGGATGGAGCTGTCCGAGCTTTTTGCTCCTCTCGAGGATACAGGCTTGCCGCCGGGGCAGGGGTGAACCGCTACTCGAAAAGGTCGCGGTTTACGGAAGCGAGGTGCTTGCGCATCTGGCGCCGCGCCTCTTCGGGCTGGCGGCCGGATATGGCCTCCCAGATCGCCCTGTGATCGTCGACCGTGATCTTTCGAACGTCAGGCGTAACCGCGGCGACGCGCAGGGACCTCCAGTCCGGCTGCGCCCTTGCTGCATTGAACGCGGCGACCATGGCGACGAAGATGTCGTTGCGTGTGGCCTCCGCGATCGCAAGGTGGAACGTGCCATCCCAGCGCATCCAGCTTTCGTCGTCCGTCACTTCCGAGGTGCGGCGCATCGAGTTCTCGATCTTGCCCAGATCCGACGCTGTCGCCTTCGACGCTGCGAGCGCGGCGATCGTCGGCTCGATGTTGAGGCGAGCTTCCATGATGTCCGTAGGGCTGGCGCGGCTGAAGCTGCGATCGACGCTCATTGCGGAAAGGGGGGCACGCCGGCCCAGGATCGTTCCCGTCCGCTTGCCGCGCCACACCTCGCCCTGGATTTCCATTTGCGCGAGGGCCTGACGCAGTGCGCGGCGGCTCACGCCGAGCTGGGCGGCGAGGTCTCGCTCCGGAGGAAGCCGGTCTCCGTCCTTGAGCTGCTCGCTCGCTATGTAGGCGAGGATGGCCTCGAGCGCCACGCTCTCGGGATCCTTCTTGATACCACCGTCGAACAGGTTCAAAGCTTCACTCCCATTTTCTGCACAATTTATCAGCTTTGATGTGCCAATGTCAAAGAGCTGATTGACACCTAATAGTGTGTGGTCCTAATCTATGGCCTCGTTGCAAGTCTTATTGCAGTCGATGCGACTGAGCCCGGAAGGGTCGCCGCGGGCGGCAATCTTGAACAGGAGATACAGGGGTGCCGCAGTCCGCTCCATTCGATACCGAGCACCTGGACAGGTTGATGGATGCTGCGGGGCTCGATGTTCTCCTCGTCACTTCCAAGCATAACGTCCAGTACCTGCTGGGTGGGTATCAGGCCTTCTTCTACGGTCACCTCGATGCGGGTGGAGTCAGCCGTTACCTTCCGGTCCTGGTTTATCCGAAGGGAGCCCCTCAGGACGCGGTCTATGTCGGTGCCAGCATGGAAGGGCACCAGCTCGAGTTCGAGCCTCTCTGGATTGGCAATGTCCAGACCGACTCTGCCGGCACGGTGGGGCCCGCCGGCGCCATGACAAAGGCCATCGAGCACCTGCGGCGCGTGGGGCTGCTGGGACGCCGGATTGGAGTCGAGCTCGCTTTTCTGCCTGCTGACGCAGCTCTGGCGTTGATCGCGGCCGCCGAACCAGGCCGTGTCGGCGATGCACTCCACGTTCTTGAGCGCTTGCGCGCCAGAAAGTCACCATCCGAGATCGCTCTTCTGCGCGAAGCCTCCGAGCGCGTGATTGCCTCGATGGAAGCGGCCATTGCCCTCACCCGCCCGGGAATGACCAAGGCCGACTTCAGCGATACCCTGAAACTTGAGGAAACCAAGCGGGGCCTGCTCTTCGAATACTGCCTTGTTACGGCCGGTGTCAGCTTCAATCGCGCGCCGTCCTCACAGGTGCTGCAGCCGGGCGACGTCATGTCGATCGACTCCGGCGGCAACTATCGCGGTTATATCGGCGATCTCGCCCGCATGGCGATCCTTGGCGAACCCGATGCCGAGCTGGTCGACCTGCTCGGCGAGATCGAAGCCATCCAGCAGGCAACCATCGGCCTTGTGCGGCCGGGTCGGCTCGGCGGCGACATCTACACAATGGCGGAGCAGGAACTGGCACGGACGCCGAGCCGGAAGTGGCTCGAGTTCCTGGCGCACGGTGTGGGGTTGATCCCTCACGAAGCACCGCGTCTCACCGATACCGGCCCGCTTCCCTACTCGGCGGAGGATGCTGTCCTGCCGCTTGAAAGCGGAATGGTGCTGTCGATCGAAACCACGATGAAGCACCCTCGGCGGGGCTTCATCAAACTTGAGGACACCGTGGTCGTCACCGACTCCGGATACGAGATCCTCGGCAATTCTGCACGCGGCTGGAACCGGCCGGCGTGACACCGGAGCATATGCTTTTGAATCAGTCTGCCCCCAGCCTCTCCTCCGCTTTCGCGCCATTGCCAGCCGTCAGCGCGCAATCAGCCGGTCTCGACCCCAGCAAGCTTGATCGTCTCTGCGCCCTTATAGAGGAGCACATTGCCGATGGCATCACTCCGGGCGCCCAGGTTGCCGTAGCCCGGAACGGGCAACTGGTCCTCGACCGCACATTCGGACTTGCCAGGCTCGCCCCGTCGGAGGTTCCGGCAACGGACACCACCCTCTTTCTCTCCTACTCCAACACCAAGGTGGTTACGGCCGCAGCCATCTGGAAGCTGGTCGAGGACGGTCGCCTGCGCTTTGATGATCTGGCGGCGAGCTACCTGCCCGGCTTCGATGCTCATGGCAAGGGCGAGGTGAGCATCCTTCACCTCCTGACCCACCAGGCCGGTTTCCCGACGGCCATGATACCGCTGGAGCTGGCCGAAGATCATCCTGCTCTGCGCGCCTACCTCAATGACATGAAGCTGGAGTGGGAGCCGGGCACCAATGTCCACTATCACTCGGCCAGCGCCCACTGGGTTCTGGCGATGATCATCGAGACGATGACCGGCATGGACTATCGCGACTTCATCGCGTCCCGGATCATTGCGCCTCTGGGCCTCGCAGATGAGATGGTGCTGCGGGTGACCGACGAGGTTTCACCTCGATGTGCCGATATGTGCGCGCGAGATGTCTCCGGGGAAATGGTCCCGCTGGCGCTCGAGAACTCCACCGCCTACCGCTCGGCGGGGCGCCCCGGTGGCGGCATTCATGCGACGGCCCGCGCCTATGCCGCATTTTACCAGATGCTTCTGCAGGGCGGCCGGCTAGTAGAAACACGCCTCCTTTC
>JAEZHZ010000008.1 GCA_023436745.1 Pseudomonadota bacterium
GTGCCGGCGGCTCGGCGCGGGACAGCAGGTTCAGCGGATCGTGTGGTTGTCCGGTGCTCACAGGAGCCCCCTCAAGGTCTTGCGCGCCGCATGCACATGGTAGGATACCGTTGCCTCCCTGATACCCATGACCCGGGCGGCATCGGCGTGGCTGAGTTCTTCGGCATAGACCAGCAGCACCGCATCGCGCTGCTGGTCCGGCAGTTGCCGGACGGCTGCCCACAACTGCCGGCCGGTGGCGGAAGCTTCCTGCTCCGCCGCCTGTTCGGAGGGGGCAAGCTCGGCATAGCGATCGGCGTGGCGGCTGCGGCGGGCGCCAGCGCGTTGCATGTCGCGAACTGCATTGATGGTTATGCGGTAGAGCCAGCTCGAAAAGGCGCTGCGCCCGTCGAAGCCGGCAATGGCGGTGCCGAGCTTGATGCAGACCTCCTGCGCCACGTCCTCGGCATCGCTGCGGTTGCCGCACCAGCGCCATGCCGTGCGATAGATGGCGTCGTAGTGCCGTTCGACCAGTTCCGCGAAGGCGTCGGCGTCGCCATTGCGGGCGCGAACCGCCAGCGCATCCGCGGCGGGAGCGGGAGCGTCGCGGGTGGAAGCGGCTGGGTCGGCAGTCACCGGGTGGGTCAACTCGCGCCTTACTGTGGGCAGCATTGTAGTGCTAAGACGCCGCGGCCCGGGCAAGCCTTGGGCCATAGATGCAGGATTTTTGCCGTGTCCGAGGACAAGCCGACCGACAGCCCCTTCAAGCTCAACCGTGGCCGCATCGTATTGCTGGTGCTGGGCGCGGTGCTGGTGCTGATCGCCATTTCCACCGCCATGGGCGGGATGAGCTCCTACCAGGCGCTGAAGCAGGCCAACACCGCAGCCAAGAGCGCTGCTCCGGAACAGGTCGAAGCGCAGTAGCGCCCGGGGCGAAACCAGCCCCGGCACGCCTGTGTTGCCGATGTCAGGCGGTGGCGGTCAGGCGACCAGCGCCTGCGGCACCGCCTCGGCGATGAAGCCGCCGCCGAGCACTTCGCTGGTGTCGCTGTCGTCGGCGTAGAACACGCAGGCCTGCCCCGGCGAGATGCCGTATTCGCCCGAAACCAGCGTCACCATCACCTCGCCGTCGACGAGCTGGATCACTGCCGGCTGCGGCCCGCGGGTGGAGCGCACCTTGACCTCTACGGGCGCGCCGTTACCTGCCGCCGCCTCGGCGAGGGGCATCGCGCCGAGCCAGTTCACGTCCCGCAGGCGCACGGTATGGGTCTTCAGCGCCTCGCGCGGGCCGACGATGACGCGGCCGGTGCGGTGGTCGAGCTTGACGACATAGAGCGCTTCGCCCGCGGCAATGCCGAGACCCTTGCGCTGGCCGACCGTGTAGTTGACGATCCCATCATGGGTGCCGAGCACGCGCCCGTCCATGTGCACGATCTCGCCCCGGGCGAGCGCCTCGGGGTGCATCTTGCGGATGATGTCGGTGTACTTGCCCTGCGGCACGAAGCAGATGTCCTGCGAGTCGTGCTTGTCGGCGATCTCGAGGCCCATCTCGCGCGCCAGTTCCCGCACTTCGGGCTTGGACATGCCGCCGAGCGGAAAGCGCAGGTAGTCGAGCTGCTCGCGGGTGGTGGCAAAGAGGAAATAGGTCTGGTCGCGGTCGCCATCGACCGGGCGCAGGAGCTGCCGGCGGCCGTCCCGCCCGAGCCGCGACTGCACATAGTGGCCGGTGGCGAGGGCGTCGGCGCCGAGGTCCTGCGCCACGGCCATGAGGTCGACGAACTTCACGCTCTGGTTGCAGGCGATGCACGGCACCGGCGTCTCGCCCTGCTGGTAGGCATTGGCGAAGGGCTCGATGACGGCATCGCGGAAGCGCTGCTCGTAGTCGAGCACGTAGTGCGGAATGCCGAGGGCGGCGGCAACGCGGCGGGCGTCGTGGATGTCCTGCCCGGCGCAGCAGGCGCCCTTGCGGTGCACGGCCTCGCCGTGGTCGTAAAGCTGGAGGGTCACGCCCACCACCTGATAGCCCTGGCGGGCAAGCAGGCCGGCGACGACGGAGGAATCGACGCCCCCGGACATGGCGACTACGACGCGCGTGTCCTCGGGGCGCTTGGGCAGATCAAGCGAGTTCAACATCACCAATGCAATCCGGTTGGGGTCAAGGGCCAGCGGACGAGCGCCGCTCATACCGCCTTTGCCGGCGAACCGCAACGAAACTGCCCGGCAGGCGGCAGGTTTTGCCGGGCTGTTGCCGCAACCAGACGAGCCGTTCTTGAGCTAAGTTGTTGTTTCGGCTGCATTTGTGCAGTTGGCACCGCGCTTGCATTGTTCCGGCTGGATTATTCTGTTCCTTGAGGCCGCTGCCGTGGCATCCGCGCTGACCGTCACTCCTGCTGCAACCGGTGCTGCCCGTTCGTTCGGCGCGGGCGAAGCTGCGTCCGGAGGGGCGGGGGGATTTGCAGCGCTGCTCGATGACGCCGAGCCGGGCATTGCCAGCTCCGGCAGCGCCAGCCGCAGCAGCGAAGGCGGTCCGGTCGATCTTGCGAGCCTCGTCAAGCTGGCGCTCGGCTTCGAGGGTGAAGGCGCCGACAGCGAGCCGGAGGCCGGCGACCCGGTAGCCGCCGTGGTGATGGCGCCGACCCTCATGGACACCGAGACCGACAGGCAGCTGAGCGAGCTGATCGATTCCCTCGCAGCGCTGAAATCGGCGCTCGATGCCGGTGAAACGCTCGACCCCGAACTGGTCGATGATCTTCTCGCCAGGATCGACGCGCTCGGCGGCGCGGCAGCAGGGCTGCGCGGCGCTGCCGGCGACGACCTCGCCGGGCAACTGGGTGCCGCGCTCATGGCGATGAGCCAGAAACTGGCCGGTGCGGCCGCCAGTGAAGACAGCGCCGCCACCGAGGCGGCCCGCAAGCTCGGCCTGCGGCTCGATGCGCTGGCGGGTGCCCTGGCCGGGGAAGGTGCTCCCGAGGGCGCTGCCGCCAGCAACGAACTCCGCCAGGCGATCGAGCGGCTGCTGCAATCCTCGCCGGCCACCGCCGAGGTGCCGGAAGAACCCGAGCTCGCGCCTGCGGCGCTGAAGCTCGACGAGCCGGTGCTGTTGGGCAAGGGCGGCGCCGGTGCGGAGGCGGCGGTTGCCGAGGCAAGGCCTTCCGGCCAGAACAACGATGCCCGGCCGAACGCGGCGGCCGAGCGCAATGCCCGCCCGCCGGAGCCGGCCAGCCCAGCGCCGCCTGCCGCCGGGGCGGAGCCTTCGGGCCAGCCAGCGGTGCCCGGCGCGGCCGATGCAAGCCTGCGGATCGATGCGGCGGCTCCGCGGGTGATCCAGGCCGGCTACCAGACCAGCCAGCAGCAGCTCAACCTGCCGCAACTCGCCTTCGAGATCGTGCGGCAGGTCAACGAGGGTAATACCCGCTTCCAGATCCGGCTCGATCCGCCCGAACTGGGCAAGATCGACGTGCGGCTCGACTTCGACCGCAGCGGGCAGGTGACGGCACGGCTGACGGTCGAGAAGGCGGAAACGCTCGACCTGATGCAGCGCGACCAGCGCGCGCTCGAACGGGCGCTGCAGCAGGCGGGGCTCGACGGGCAGAAGACCAACCTCGAATTCTCGCTCAAGCAGAATCCCTTCGCGGGGCAGGGCAACCATGGCCAGGACGGGCAGGGGCAGGGCAGCGGCCGTGCCGGGCTCGTTGCGGCAGATACCGGCGAGGAGCCCCCGCCACCCACCGTCAATCTCTATCGCGGCAGCCTGACGGCGAGCGGCGTCAACATCATCGCGTGAGGACCTGAGCCATGACCGTTGGCGGCGTATCCGGCACATCCAGCCCCTCGAGCCTCGACACCTCGCGGCGCACCATCGCGGACAATTTCGACACCTTCCTGTCGATCCTCACCACGCAGCTGAAGAACCAGAACCCGCTCGACCCGCTCGACACCAACCAGTTCACCCAGCAGCTGGTGCAGTTCACCGGGGTGGAACAGCAGCTCAAGACCAACCAGTTCCTCGAAACGCTGATGCTGTCGAGCCAGAACACCGCCAAGTCCGATGCGGTGAGCTATATCGGCAAGCAGGTCACCGCCTCCGGCAAGACCGGCGAACTGACCGACGAGCAGGCGGTGTTCTGGAGCTACAACGCGGCCGCCAACGTCGCCAACGCCTCGGTGACGATCAAGAACGCCCAGGGGCAGGTGGTCTATACCGAAATGGGTTCGCTCAATGCCGGGCCGGGCACCTTCCGCTGGGATGGCCTCGGCAGCAACGGGCAGGTGCAGCCCAACGGCATCTACAGCATCGAGATCACCGGCACCAACCTTGCCGGCCGGCCCGTGGCTGTCAGTACTTCGTCGGTGGGCATCGTGACCGGCGTCGACTTCACCGGCAGCGTGCCGGTGCTGCAGGTGGGCAAGGGCAAGGTGGCGATCACCGATGTCACCGACGTGCGGATTCCGGAACCGACGCCGCCAGCCACGGGCGGCGGGGACGGCGACGACGAGGACGAGGCGGCCTGACGGAGCCCCCGTCACAAGTGGCCCGCGCCGGTACAGTTTAGATCAATTCGTTGAATTTCAACGCCTTTCTTAACGGCTTGTAAGCAACCCCTTAGCCGAATTTTAAGGCCGCTCAGCTACTCTTCCGACATATGGTCAGGTTGAGTAGAGAGTAAAATGACCGTACAAATGCGTCCACGCGTTAAGTACGTTATCGGGCCGGACGGCAGTCCGTTGACGATTGCCGATCTTCCACCCGCGAACACCCGCCGCTGGGTCATCCGCCGCAAGGCCGAAGTGGTGGCCGCCGTTCGCGGCGGCCTGCTCAGCCTCGAGGAAGCGTGCGAACGCTATACCCTCAGCGTCGATGAATTCCTGAACTGGCAGGCCGCCATCGACAAGCACGGCCTCGCCGGATTGCGCACCACCTGGATTCAGCACTACCGCGAAACCTGATGGTTCGCGGCTGAGTTCATGCAAAAGGCCCGCCGGGATGACCGGCGGGCCTTTTTGCCGTTGGCGGCGACTTCAGTCGAGCGGCTTGAGCCGGCGACCGAAAGGGGGGTCTGCCGACACCGCCAGGCTGGCAACTAGGCCGCTGCCACGTCTTCGGCAAAGCGGGCGAGGGCAGCATGCCAGCCGCCCGGCGACGAGAAGAGGCCCACCATCTGCGCTGCTGCACCACCGTAGTTCTCGAGCCCGCGATGCTCGAGCGTTACCTCGGTCTCACCGTTGCCCAGGTCCCTGAAGGACACGTGGACCTCAGTGAGCAGGTTCGGATCGAACTGCCATTCGGCAGTGATGCGCCACGCCAGCACCAGCCGATCGGGTGGATTCCAGGCGAGTACCTCGCCCCACTGGCAGGTGCTGCCATCCTGTCCCACCTCGTACCAGCGTCCCCCGGTGCCCGCCTCCAGAATGGCTTCCCGCATGGGTGAGGAACCGATCGAGAAGTTCGATGGCCACCACTGTCCCAGGTTCTCGGTGAAGAAGCGGAAGGCCCGCTCCGGCGTGGCCTTCACGCGCACGATGCTCGTCACGGGCGCGATGGCAGTTGCAGGTGTCATTGTCCTTCCTCCTCGCTTTTCTCAAGCTCGGTCGCGAAGGAGGCCAGCGCCTCCGTCCACATGCCGTCGAGCCATTTGCGCATCTGGTCCAATCCCTGCGGATCGAGCCGATAGATGTTGCGGGTCCCGACCTGATCCGAACGCACCAATCGGGCCTCCCGGAGCACTTTCAGGTGCTGCGAAACGGCTGACTGCGTCACGGGCAGGGCCCGGGTCAGTTCGGCCACGGATCGCGGGCGGACCGCCACCATCTCGAAGACCGCCCTCCGCGTAGGATCGGCAAGAGCCACGATCGCGCCGTAGTCATAAGTCATGACTAATCATTAGTGTAAACTGATGGTGTTGTCAACGAGGCTGCCTGGATCGCCGTCGCGGGCGCGCCAGGATGACCGCACCCGGGAGGGTGTGGCCATCGGGCTTGACGTTCAGTCGAGCGGCTTGAGGCCGGCCTCGATCTGGGCGCGGCGGCCTTCGAGGAAGGGCGGCAGCGCCAGGGATTCACCGAGCGTGTCGAGCGGCTCGTCGGCGGTGAAGCCGGGCACGTCGGTGGCGATCTCGAACAGGATGCCGTTGGGCTCGCGGAAGTAGAGCGAGGTGAAGTAGAACCGCTCGACCTCGCCGCTCGAGCGGATGCCGAAGCCGTTCACCCGCTCGATCCACTGGCGCAGCGTATCCTGGTCGGGGGTGCGGAAGGCGACGTGGTGGACGCCGCCGGCACCGGGCCGGGCCCGCGACAGGTTCGGATCGACCACCACATGCACTTCCGCCCCCGGACCGCCGGGGCCCATCTCGAACACATGCGTCTCGGCAGCCCCGTTGGCGGCGGGGTACTGACGCACCTTGCCCATGTTCATCACCTCGGTGAGCATCACCTCGGTGGGGGCCAGCGAGGGCACCGCCATGCTGATCGGGCCGAGCCCGATGACTTGCCGCTCTGCCGGGACCGGCGACTTCGCCCAGGGCACCACCTTGTTGCGTTCGTCGATCACCATGCGGAAGCGCTGGCCCTCGAAATCCTCGAAGTCGAGCGAGAGCTGGCCGTTGCGCGGCTTGATGGCGCTGGTGCCGACGCCGCTGGTCTGCAGGTGCCCCTTCCACCACGCGAGCGTTTCCTCGCTGTCGACGCGCAGCCCGGTGCGGCTCACGGTGTGGTTGCCGCGCCGCTCGCGCAGGGTGTTGAAGTCGAAGAAGGTCAGGTCCGCGCCGGGCGAGGCCACGCCATCGCCATAGAACAGGTGGTAGGCGGTGGTGTCGTCCTGGTTCACCGTCTTCTTGATCAGCCGCATGCCCAGGGTCTGGGTGTAGAACTGAACGTTCCTCTTCGCCTCCGCCGTGACGGCGGTGAGGTGGTGAATGCCTCCGAGTTCGAGCGTGGTCATTGCCTGTCTCCTGACGGCCGCGGTTGCGGCGCTGTTGGCAAGAATGTAGTCCGCGATGCCCGGCTTGTGCAGATGGACAATGGCAACGCACTGGTGCCGATTGTTGAACATAAGGTGGGGTGTGCTCCACCTCATGCGGGCCGATCACATCTTGCCGACCCTGCTTCCCTCGTGCGCGCGGCAGCGTTACTGATGCGAACAAAGGAAGAACGTCATGGTCGCCCTGCCGCTCAATCGCAAGCTTGCCATCCTGGCCGATGCGGCCAAGTACGACGCATCCTGCGCCTCGAGCGGCAGCGAGAAGCGCAACAGCACCGGCACCGGCGGGATCGGTTCCACCGAGGGGCATGGCATCTGCCACTCCTATGCCCCGGATGGCCGCTGCATCAGCCTGCTCAAGGTGCTGCTGACCAATTTCTGCATCTATGACTGCGCCTACTGCATCAACCGCTCGTCCTCCAACGTGCAGCGGGCGCGCTTCAGCGTCGAGGAGGTGGTGCGGCTGACGCTCGACTTCTACAAGCGCAACTATATCGAGGGGCTGTTCCTCTCCTCCGGCATCATCCGCTCGCCGGACCACACCATGGAGGAACTGGTGCGGGTGGCGCGGACGCTGCGCGAGACGCACGGGTTCGCCGGCTATATCCACCTCAAGGTCATCCCCAACGCCGCGCCCGAGCTGCTGGTCGAGGCCGGGCGCTGGGCCGACCGGCTCTCGACCAATATCGAGCTGCCGACGGATGGGGCCCTCGAAAGGCTGGCGCCGGAGAAGAAGCCGAGCGAGATCCGCACCGCCATGGCGCGGCTGAGGGGCAGGCTCGAGGAAGCCGACACCGAGACGAAAGGGGCGGGGGCGAACATCAGGGCGAAGCCGGCCCGGTTCGCGCCGGCAGGGCAGTCGACGCAGATGATCGTGGGGGCAGATGGGGCCGACGATGCCGCCATCCTCACCCGTGCTGCGGGGCTCTATTCCGGCTATCGGCTGAAGCGGGTCTACTATTCCGCCTTCTCGCCCATTCCGGATGCCAGTTCCCGCCTGCCGGTGGCGCCGCCGCCCCTGATGCGCGAGCACCGGCTCTATCAGGCCGACTGGCTGATCCGCTTCTATGGCTTCGATGTGCCCGAGATCGTCGAGGGCGGGGAGGCGGGGCATCTGGACCTGGCGGTCGACCCCAAGCTCGCCTGGGCCCTCAAGCGGCGCGACCAGTTCCCGGTGGATGTCAACCGCGCCCAGCGCGAGATGCTGCTCAGGGTGCCGGGGCGGGGGGTGAAGGCGGGCGACCGCATCCTCTCCCCCCGACGGCACCATCGGCTCCGGCTCGATGACGTCGCGCGCATGGCAGGCGCGATCGACAAGGTCCGCCCCTTCATCGCCGCCGCCGACTGGACGCCGGGGGGCCTCACGGACGACGCGCGGCTGCGCCAGAAGCTGGCACCGCCCCCCGAGCAGCTGGCGCTGTTCTGATGCTGTCGGTGCGGCTCGAGGCGCTCAACGACTTTGCCGAGTGGCGCGGCAAGGCCCGCCGTCTGCTCGCGGCGGGGGTGCCGCCCGAGCAGGTGGCCTGGCGCACCGCGGCGGAGCCGAACGGGCTGTTCGAGGGCGGCGACACCATGCTGCCCGAGGCGGTGGCGGGCTCGGCCGGCAGCGTGCCGCGGGCGTTCATCGAGGCGGCCGAGATCGCGATCAACCATTCCGATCCGGAACGCTTCGCGTTTCTCTACCAACAGCTGTGGCGTTTGCAGAAAGATCCCGGATTATTCACCGATGCCGCCGATGGCGGTAACAGAAAGCTGTCAGACATGTGCAGATCGGTGCACCGGGACAGCCACAAGATGAAGGCGTTCGTGCGCTTTCGCGCCCTCGCCGGCCCCGATGGCGAGGAGCGGTTCGCCGCCTGGTTCGAGCCGGAACACTATACGCTCGAGATGACCGCACCCTTCTTCGCCCGCCGCTTCGACGGCATGGAATGGGCGGTGGTGACGCCCTATCGCTCGGCCTTCTGGGACACCGAGACCCTGATGTTCGGGCCGGGCGGACAGAAGGGCGACGTGCCCGCCGAGGATGCCGTCGAGGAGGACTGGAAGACCTACTTCTCCTCGATCTTCAACCCGGCGCGGCTCAAGGTGTCGATGATGAAATCGGAAATGCCGGTGAAATACTGGCGCAACCTGCCGGAAGCCGAGCGCATTGCGCCACTGATCCGCAACGCCCGGCAGATGGAGCAGGAGATGATCGCCCGCGCCGCCACCGAACCACCGGCCCGTCACCTGAGGCAGCAGGCCCGCGCCGGGGCGCAGGCGGACACGCCGGAGCAGATCGCCTCGCTCGCCGATGCCCGCGCCGCCATCGAGGGTTGCCGGCGTTGCCCGCTCTACGAGCATGCGACCCAGGCCGTGTTCGGGGAGGGCCCGGAACGGGCGGAGGTGATGTTCGTCGGTGAGCAGCCCGGCAATCAGGAGGACCTGGCCGGCAGGCCGTTCGTGGGGCCGGCGGGGCAGGTGCTGGACGAGGCGATCGAGAAGGTGGGCATCGACCGAAGGCGGGTCTATGTCACCAATGCCGTCAAGCACTTCAAGTTCGAGCCGCGGGGCAAGCGGCGCATCCACCAGCGGCCCGATGCCGGGGAGGTCGCGGCCTGCCGGTTCTGGCTCAATCTCGAAATGGAGTTCGTGCGGCCCCGCGTCATCGTCGCGCTCGGCGCCACGGCGGTCACGAGCCTGATGGGCAAGGCGGCGACGATCAGTTCGCTGCGCGGCGCGCCCATCCGGATGGAGGACGGCACCATCCTGTTCGTCACCAACCACCCGTCCTACCTGCTGCGCATTCCGGACCCCGAGGGCAGGGCACGCGAGCGGGCGAAGTTCGAGGCCGACCTCGCGTTGGTTCGCGATGCCATCGATGCCGGTGGATAAGGCATCATCAACGGGGCTCCGACCCGCTTGACACCGAAGGGCCGTCCCCCTAGGTAATGCCCGCGTCGGCCACAGGCCGCGGCCCTCAATGGGGCGGAGTAGCTCAGTTGGTTAGAGCAGCGGAATCATAATCCGCGTGTCGGGGGTTCAAATCCCTCCTCCGCTACCAATTTGTATCACCGAAAAAGAAGCCCGGAATCCTTGACGTTTGCCAGCATTTGGTAGGCGCAGCGCCGGATACGTGTCACCGCAATGTGACACCGTCCAGACGAGGGATTTTCGTCTTATGGCACGGGCCGCTTACATCATCAGAAAAGACGGGCGATTCTGGTTTCAGAAGAGATTCGCGACAGTTGCGCACTCACAGGGAGCGAGCACTCATGGTCGCATCGCGCTGCGGACAGCTGACTACCGCTTGGCGGTCTCGCGGATGCTGAAGGTGGCGCAACTGATCCAAGAATTCGAACCCCAGCCGGACATTTAGCCAAGTCCAAGCGCCCACCAAAAGCTGGCGTGCAGGTGGCATGTCTGCACGCAAGAACGAGCCCCGCTGATCATGCCAATGGCACAAGACCTTCAGCTTACCTCGGTAGCAGCGCATCGACCAACGCACCTGTCAGCCACTCTGCGTAGCTTTTCGCCTTTAGCCCCTCGATGTCGGTCATCAGCAGAAACAACTCAGGACTAGCCAGCCGCCAGATCAGCGCCGTTGCCGCCTCTGCATCCATCCCATGGCGCAGGGGCCCCTTCTCCAGCAGGGCCCGGGCGACAAAACTAAGGTTGCGGCGGCGGCCCTCGTGCAGGCCGCGATACAACGCGGCGAGTTCGGCATCCGTGGCCGCGGCCATGCGCACGACGGCCATCAGGTCGGCCACATTGCCGAGCACCTCCGTGATGTCGCGGGCAAACATGGCAAGCTGCGCTCGCTGGTCGGCCGCCGCGAGGATAGCCCCCGGTCCGGCTTGCTCAAGCAGCGGCACCGTGGGGTCGGCCCGCCGCACGGCTCGCTCTATCACCGCGCGCAGCAGGGCCTGCTTGTTGCCGAACACGGCATAGATCGTCTCGTTCGAAACCCCCGCCGCTCGCGCCACAGCTGCAATGGTCGTTCCTTGCCAGCCCGCGCCAATGAACAATTGCCGCGCCGCCTCAATCACAGCCTCCCTTGTGTCCGTTGCCTGGTTGGCCCGGCGCCTCGAGGCATATTTCCGCTTCGGCTTGACAGGTTCCATGGTTTCGATACATCATCACTGTATTGAATACGCCACCAGTTTACCCATGCTTGCGCGAGCTGCAAGGGCCGACGCTCCGGAGTGTCATCATGTCTGCTGCACTACCCACTGCCGCCCAGGTGCTGGCCCTGTTGCTGGTCAGTCTCGTCGCCGGGAGCATGTTCGGCATCTGGCGCGGTTACGACGTAGCCGCTTATGCACCGGCGACTTTCGTGGAAGTGCATCAGGGCGCCGTTCGCGGTCTCAATGTCCTGCTGCCTGCCATGGCCGCCGTCGCGCTGGCGCTGGTATTGCTGCTGGCCGTGCTCGCCCGCACCCGGCCCCTGGTGCTTGGGCTCTATCTGGCGGCCGCACTGGCAATCGTCGCCGGCGGGATCATTACCCGGTTTCTCAACCAGCCGATCAATGACCAGATCATGGGATGGACGTCTTCGACCATCCCGGCCAACTGGACCACCTTGCGCGATAGCTGGTGGAGCTGGCACGTCGTGCGCCTTGCAGCCACGCTTGGAGCCGAACTGCTGCTGATCGGGGCAGTGTTTGCCGACCGCGAGGTGTGAGCGGATACGGCTCGTCTATCCAACATAGGACTTACGAGTCCCACATGCGCTACGCTTGCCATTGCAGGGTGTTGTCTGGGATCGAAGTGGCAGCCGGGACTATGGGGCAATGCCCAGCGTCTGAAGACCGTTTTGCGCCCCATTCCTGCCGTTGAGGCCGAGACTTCGATTCCCTAAAACCTGCCGTTCCGCTTCGGCTGACTCAATGTCGAAAAGGGGGTGGAAAGGAGACGGTCCGGTCTTAGTCCCGCGACCGGGCATCCGGCCATGGTGACTACCGATAGGTGTTCGCCAGAGCCGAAACGATCTCGGCCATTCTGGTGCGCAGCTCTGCAGGGGCAAGCACCTCTGCGTCAGTGCCGAAGCGCAGGATTTCAGCAGCAGCGTGGTCGAGCGAACCCACCGAAATAGTAACCTGCCTCCAGCCATGCCCATCCGGCTCTGGAGAGATCACCGCGCCGGTGCGAACGTATGGCGGCAGCACATCCTCCATCATGGCGAGACCCGCTGGAGACAGGCGGATCGCTGCCTTGTTCGGATGCAGGTCGACCTCATACCGGCGAATGCTCTCGGCCCAATAGCCAGCAAGATCGAAAGGCTTCGGGTATTCGAAAGGCTCCTCCAGCACCCTCACTTCACTCATCCGGGCGACCCGGAAGGTTCTGGTCTCGGTCTGAACGTCTGCGACCAGGTACCAACTCCCGCCCTTCAGCACGATGCCGAGCGGGTTGACGTGGCGCTCACGTGAGCCGGTCCGGCTTGCGTAGTGGAAGCGAAGTGTGCGTTCACTCCAAACGGCAGCGGCGACGGCGGGAAGCTGTTCCAGAGCCTCAGGTTCGGCGAACCACGCCGGGGCGTCGAAATGGAAGCGCGACTTCGCGGCTCCCGATCGCATCTGCTCCGGCAGAGCCGCCAACACTTTGCTCCGCGCAGTGGCCGCGGCAGTTCCCATGCCCAACTCTGCAGCTTGCTGCGTCATCCCCGCGAGAAACAGTGCCTGCGCTTCAGTCGACGACACGCCGTTGAGGCGTACGCGGTAGCCGTCGAGAAGACGGTATCCGCCACTGCTGCCTTGTACGCTGTAGATCGGCACCCCCGCAGCACTGAGTGCATCCACGTCGCGATAGATTGTGCGCACAGAAACTTCGCATTCATCCGCCAACGCCTGAGCAGTGACCTGCCCTTTCGCCTGAAGTGTGGTGAGGATCGCCAGCAGCCTGCTTGCCCGCATGAAACGCAAAATCCTCCAGCCAACCTGACATCAGGTGACAGGTATGGTCGCCTAAAACTTCCCTTGTCTGCAACCCGAACCGCCACGGCCGGCTCGGCGATACGAAAGGACCATCATTCATGTCACCGGCGATCAAGACGCTGCTCATCAGAGGATTAACCATCATGCAACTTTCGACCGTTGCCTCCGCGCAAGACCTGACCATCATCAACCCGGCACCACTGGGCGACCCAAGCCCGAACGGTTACAGCACGGCGGTTCTGGCTCCAGCCAATGCGCGCATTGCCTATGTCTCGGGCCAGGGAGGGCAGGATCGTACCGGCGCACTTTCCACCGACTTCGGAACCCAGGTGGCACAGGCTTACGCCAACCTTGGCGCGGCCCTCGAAGGCATCGGAGCCAAACCGGAGCAGGTAGCCAAACTCACCGTCTATGTGGTGGACCATGACATGGCGAAGCTCGGGATACTGACCCGGAATGTCATCGCCATGTTCGGCGACAGGTTACCGGCACAGACCCTCGTCCCTGTCCCAAAGCTTGCCATCGATACCATGTTGTTCGAGGTTGAGGCAGTGGTGGTGCTGCAGTAGGTGAATGCCGCCGGGTCACTCGGTGTGGCGGCTTCACCAAAAGGCAGTTCGGGGGTGGGGAGCCGCCAGTCAGCAACGCGCCCCAATCCGGTCATCCCGTCCGAGGCGAAGTTCGCTCTAAAGCGGACATAACGTCTTAAGGGACCAGCTGGCCGGTTTGGGGTGGCATGCGGACTGGCGAGTTTTCGCCGGAAGCCCCCATAACCGATACCCTGTGGTTGCGGAACCACGAGCAGCTCTGCGACTAAGGCTCCCAAGCGGTTTATGCCGAGGAGTCGTGTCGACGGCTGACATTAAAGGCCCGCAACATAACAACATAGCGGGTTGCCAATGCCTGCGGAGGCCTGCGAAGTATCTCTGAGACAGAGTTGCTCGAGAGATCGGCCACACCCATGAAATTCACGGTCGTCCCCTATTCGGAGCGCGCTCGCCGATACCGAAACCTGGAAGGTCGGGACGAGGTATTCGTGGTACGCGACAATTGGGACGATTACGGCTTCAGGACCAATTTCGCGCTGGTCTATTTCGATAGAGACGGGACACGCCTCGACATCGGTGACGTCAAGATCATGCAATCCGGCATGACCAGCGGCTATACGCCTATCAACGAAGAGTTCGAGCTCTTGACGCCAGAATACGCCTCGCTAGGCCAAAGCCAGGAGTACTATGAAACGCTGCTACATCTGGACGAGCAGGTCAGGGTCGAAATCCTGACCGCTTTGCGGGACGTGGTTTGGAATCAAGGCGATCTGGAAGCGCTTAAGCAACAGCAAGCCTACGACGTTTCTCTCATGCGATCCGTTGGTGACACTCGATACGCCAAATTCGCGTCGACCCTGCAGGAGGATGCGGTACTAACCTCGTTCAACTTCTCGTACCGGTTCCCCGACAGCGAGGAGGAAATCCTGTTTGAGGTCGAGCCCAACAGCTTGCCGCCTACTAACATCCATGTCGTGATCGGACGGAATGGCGTGGGGAAGACCACGCTGCTCACCTCGATGAGTTCGCTGCTTCGCAACGGGCGTGATCGTCGACTGGGGCAGTTGCAGTTTTCGGGCGCAGACATGGTAGACGCCAAGGATCAGTTCGCGAACCTGATCACCGTGGCCTTCAGCGCCTTCGACAGTTTCGATCCACCGCCACGTTCCGCCTCAGGTCTGCTTCGCAGCATGAAGGCCGGCACGCGGAGTGGTCTCAGCTATACCTATGTAGGGTTGAAGAAGCGCGTCAAGCAAGGCGACGAGCGTGCCACGGGCAACAAGAGCGAGGCGGATCTACTGACCGATTTCGTGGACAGCACCCTCCACTGCCTCCGCAGTTCGAGCCGCCCGCGCTGGCAGGCGGCGATGCGCATCCTTGAGGCGGACCCCTTGTTCAGCGCGTTGGGCCCCTCCTCTTTGGCAGACTTGCCTGCTCAGAGCATCGAGGAAGCGGTTCGCGAACTTTTTGCCAAAGCAAGTTCAGGACACAAAATCGTGCTCCTAACCCTGACGCGGTTGGCGGAGTTGGTCAGCGAACGGACTCTCGTTCTCATAGACGAGCCTGAGGCGCACTTGCATCCGCCATTGGTGATGGCCTTCGTCCGGGCCTTGTCGAACCTGCTTTCGAGACGAAATGGAGTGGCGATCCTAGCCACGCATTCCCCCGTCGTAGTGCAGGAGGTCCCTTCAGATTGCGTGACGTTGCTGTTCCGACCAGGCGGGGCCGTATCGGTGGAACGCCCCGAAGTCGAAACCTTTGGGGAGAACCTGGGTGCCCTGAACAGGGACATATTCCGCGTTCAGGTCACGGAGAGTGGCCACCACAATCTCATAGCCACCGTGGTCGCGGAGTCGGGTGGCCTGGAGGAGGTGCTCGAACGCTTCGGCGGGCGCGTGGGGTCGGAAGGGCGTGCGCTGGCGCGAACCATGCTGCGGGCCCGCACCTGATGCAGACGGTCGTGCTGCCGGAGGAGAATGCAGGCGAGCTCTTCGCCGCGTGCGCCACTAGGCCGCGTTCGGTTGTCGAT
>JAEZHZ010000036.1 GCA_023436745.1 Pseudomonadota bacterium
ATATTGCTCCCTATCTTCCGGGCAAATCCGGCGCCCCTGGCAGCAAGACCATCAAGCTTTCGGCGAATGAGTCCCCGCTCGGCGCCAGCCCGATGGCGCTCGCCGCCTTCCGCGAGGGAGCCGAGCAGCTGGCGATCTATCCCGAGGGCTCGTCGCGGCTGCTGCGCGAGGCGCTCGGAGAAGTGCACGGCATCGATCCGGCAAGGATCGTGTGCGGCAACGGCTCGGACGACCTGCTGCACCTCCTGGCGCAGATCTATCTCGGGGAAGGCGACGAGGCGGTGATGAACCGCTACGGCTTTTCGGTCTATCCGATCATCACCAGGGCGGCCGGCGCCAGCATCGTCATGGTGGACGAGCGCGACTACACCGCCGATGTCGATGCGCTTCTGGCAGCGGTGACGCCGCGCACCAAGGTGGTGTGGCTCGCCAACCCCAACAATCCCACCGGGACCTATCTCAGTGCCGCTGAGGTCGCGCGGCTCCACCGGGGCCTCAGGCCCGATATCCTGCTCGTCATCGACAGCGCCTATGCCGAGTACGTCACTGCCGCCGACTATTCGGTGGGGCTCGATCTCGTCGACGCGCACGACAATGTCGTCATGGTCCGCACCTTCTCGAAGATGGGCCTCGCGGCGGCACGGATCGGCTGGATGGTCGGGCCGGATCACGTGGTCGATGCCATCCATCGCATCCGCGGACCGTTCAACGTCAACCTGCCGGCGCAGCTCGCCGGCGCCGCGGCAGTGCGGGACGTGGCGTTCACGGCGCGTCTCAAGGAGCACAACGCGCTCTGGCGCGACTGGCTGACGCAGCAGCTCTCGTCCAACCGCATGCGGGTGATCCCGAGCCAGGCCAACTTCATCATGGTGCTGTTCGAAAGCCCCGACGCGGCCGCCCGCGCCTTCGAGACACTGTCGGCGGCCGGCTATATCGTGCGCGAGATCGGGCCGTCCTACGGCATCCAAGACGGCCTGCGTATTTCCATCGGCAGCGAGGAGGCCATGCGTGCCGTCGCCCGCGTGCTCAACTCCATGGAGCACACGTCATGAGCGTCCATTTCCGCAAGCTGGCCCTGATCGGCATCGGCCTGATCGGCTCCTCCATTGCGCTGGCAGCGCGGCGGCAGGGGCTGGTCGACACGATTAGCATCGCAACGCGCCGGGAAGAGACGCTGGAGGAGGCACGCGCACTCGGGCTCGGCGACAGCTACACACTCGATCCTGCCGAGGCGGTCAAGGGGGCGGACCTCGTCATCCTCTGCGCGCCGGTCGGTGCCTATGAGGACATCGCGCGCGCCATTGGTCCGGCGCTGGCGCCCGGCGCGATCCTGTCGGATGTGGGCTCGGTCAAGGCTCATGTTGTCAAGGTGGTGGGCCCCCATGTTCCGGCCGGAGTGAGCTTCGTGCCGGGCCATCCCATCGCGGGCACCGAGCACTCCGGCCCCTCGGCCGGCTTTGCCGAACTCTTCGCCAACCGGTGGTGCGTCCTGACGCCGGTCGCAGGGACCGATGCGGCAAAGACCGAGAAGCTCGCCGCCTTCTGGCGTGCCATGGGCTCCAAGGTCGAGACCATGGACGCGGCGCATCACGACATGGTTCTGGCGATCACCAGCCATATTCCGCACCTGATCGCCTACAACATCGTGGGCACGGTGGCCGATCTCGAAACCGCGACCAAGTCGGAAGTGATCAAGTTCTCGGCCTCCGGCTTCCGCGACTTCACCCGCATCGCGGCGTCCGATCCGGTGATGTGGCGCGACATCTTCCTCACCAATCGCGATGCGGTGCTGGAAATGCTCGGGCGGTTCTCGGAGGACCTGTCGGCCCTGCAGCGGCATGTGCGCACCGGCGACGGAGCCGCGCTCGAGGCACTGTTCACCCGCACGCGCGCCATCCGCCGTTCGATCATCGATGCCGGCCAGGAAACGGAGGCGCCCGATTTCGGCCGCCCGCACGACGCTCCCCCGGAGCCCGGGGCGATGCCGCTGCTGCGCGAGCATGGCGGCGGCGACGACGCCTAGAACAGTGGTGGGACCGCGGCGATCGGCACCAGGCCGGACGAGACGGTGCCTGCCGTGAAGTTGATCTGGTTGGTGTGCCGACCGTCGGCACCCGGAACGCCGAGCACCAGGGTGCGCCAGGGTTCCTGGATCAGCGGGCCGATCCGCTCGGCGACGCCGCGCGAGACGATGTCGACGCGCCCGTTGAGCAGTCCGGCCTGATCGAGGGAGACATCGCCGCTGGCCGAGAGGTCGGTATCGAGGTCATCGGCGGTCACAGAGACGATGCGCAGGTGCGCGCCATTGGCGGCAAGGGTCTGCAGCAAGTGCGGATCGCTCCAGTCGCGGACGTCGTCCGGCAGGCCGCTGATTTCGAGCTGCACTTCCGCAGATCCGTCGCGCACCGGCACGCTCGGAGCGATCAGTCCGTTGGCGCGGCCGAAGGCTGCGAGCGAAGCCTGCTGCCGCTCGGGGTCATGGGCCTCGGGCATGTCCATGAGATGAAGCTCGAGCCCGTCGGCCCGCGCCAGTTCGGTGCGACCGATCAGGGTGTCTGCCCATGCGGGGCTGGACGCGATGGCCGAGGCGCGGGCGATGCGCCAGCCATCGAGCCGGACACTGGCATCGAGGCTGTCCCAGGTGACCTCGTTGCGTGCGCCGGTGAAGCTGTCGTCGAGGGTCGCCGGGCCGGTCGCCTTGGCGATCAGGTGGGTCGGGGAATAGACGCGGGCCGTGGCTTCCAGCAGCGGCAGGGCGATGGTCAAGTCGCCGCTGGTGATCTCTGCATCGCTGCAGCCGACATCGAAGCGAAAGGGGAAACCGCCGACGTCGATCCGGGCGCAGGCGATGCGTGGGGCGGACACACCGTCATTGGCTGCCATGACTTCGACATTCTGCCGGATCATTCCGGCAATCACGAACCAGCCGACGGCCCAGCCGGCGACGACGAAGGCGACGATGCCGCCGAGGATGATGATTCGTGTCTTCATGGCGCGTTTCTACCCTTGCTGCGCCGGAGCGGGAAGCCGCTGCGGCTCATCACCGGCGAATCCGGGTGGCCGCTTGAGGTGGTGACATGCTGGAACGGTTGCGGAGCGGCGGCGGGCTCCCATATTCTGAGGTCTGGACATGGTAGCGATGGCGCAGGCGACACACTGGGTATTCGGGTACGGCTCGCTGATGTGGAATCCCGGATTTCCCCATCGCTCGCACCAGCTCGGCCTGCTGCGCGGTGCCCACCGGAGCCTGTCGATCATTTCACATCATCACCGGGGCACGGCCGAGCAGCCGGGACTGGTGTTCGGGCTCGCCCGCGGGGGTTCGTGCCGGGGCATGGTGTTCGAGGTTGAGGACCAGGACTGGCCGGACGTGCAGGACTATCTCAGGGCGCGCGAGCAGGTGACCATGGTCTATCGCGACGTGCACCGTCCCGTCCGGCTCGATGACGGCCGCACCGTTCAGGCGCTGGCCTTTCTCGTCGACGAGCGGCACGAGCAGTTCGCGGGCCGGCTGGCGCTCGAGGCGCAACTGGCCATGGTCCGACAGGGGGTCGGCCTGTCGGGCCGCAATGTCGACTATGTGCTGAACACGGCCCGGCATCTCGAGCAACTGGGCATCCGCGACCGCCAGGTGATGGAACTGGCAGCTCTGCTCGCTGCGGAGGAACTTGCTGCCTAGGCGGCAACGGCGACCGGTTCGGCGCCCTCGAGATCCCAGATCGTCGCCATGCGCTCGGTTTCGGCCGGAGTGGCGGCAAGCCTGAAGACCCGGTCACCAAGATCGAGGGCCAGGCGGAACCGGCGGCGGCTCATGGGATCGGCCACCAGATCGCCGGCCGAGCCGACCCACAGCACGTGGCTGCCTTTGGCAAGGAGGTAGAGGTCGGCCCCATCCATGGCGAAACTCTCGAGGTTCTCGCCCACGAGTCCGTAGGACCGGCCCGAACGGCCCAGCCAGCAGTTCGGCCGGGCGGCCGGAAGCAGTCGGATGGCAGTGTCGGCAACAGTCCCCATCTTACCGCTCCCCGGCATGGACAACCAGAACGAACATAGAACATGTCCCGGCGAGTCGTCAAGCGACCGCTGCAGGATCATCTATATGTATGCGCTGCGGGCGCATGTTCGTCAACATATGGTGTCCTGTTGTTGCGTTACCGCGCGACGCTCCGCGACCTGCGCCCTGAGCGAGGGCGTGAGCGGCCGGGCGAGGCCCGCGTCGATCGCCGAGAGGGTCAAGCGGTCGGATTCGGTCTCGATTGCCGTGCGCAGGCGTTCCAGGAAGACGTTCGGCGGCAGGCCCGGTTCGATGGCCGGCAGGAACCGGGCGCTGGCGGTGCCCGGCCAGATCACCGGCGAGTTGCGCCCCCAGAACAGGCCCGAGTTCAGCGCGACCGGCACCACCGGCACGTTCAGTTCCGAGTACATCCTAACTATGCCCTGGCGGTAGCTGGCCGGGGCGAGGGTCGCCCTGCGGGTCCCCTCGGGGAAGATGACGATGCGGCAGCCGCCATCGATTGCGGCCCTGGCAGCGCGCATCATGTCGGGAATGGCTTCTGCCCCCTTCTGCCGGTCGACTTCGATGCAATCGAGCGAGCGTGCGGCCCAGCCGAAGAAGGGGATGCGCATCAGCTCCTTCTTGACGATGTAGGCGGGGCGGCCCGTATGGGGAAAGACGGCGAAGACGTCCCAGTCCGACTGATGCTTGGAGGCGATGATGCAGCCGCCCGGCGGGATGTTCTCCTCGCCGGACACATCGGTGTGCACCCCGGCGATCCAGCGCAGGAACACCAGGTTGGACCAGCACCAGTAGCGTGCGAGGGCCCAGCTTACGGCCGTTCGCCGACGCATCACCAGCCCGATGATGCCGATGATGATCGCGATGATGGCGGTCTGGCCGATGAAGACGATGTAGAACAGCGCGGTGCGTATGGCCTGGATAGCTGCCATCAGCGGTTTCCTCCCGTGGCGGGCGAGCCGCCACGCGCCTCCTTAGCGGGCAAACGTGCGGCTGACGAGCCCGTTCCGCCTCACGAGGTCTGGCTGAGATAGCGCCGGACCGTGACCCGAGAGGTGATGGCGGTCAGCGCGGCGATCACCGGCACCACCGCCGCGATGCCGACGAAGCCATCGGCGCCGAGGGCAAAGCGGCCGAAGAGGATGCCCACCTGTGCGCCGGCCTCGCTCGACAGCATGTTGCCAGCCGCCGTCCCGATCAGGGTGAAGAACAGCAGGGCCGCGACCGCCCCCAGGAGCCCGCCCTGCAGGCCGATCGAAAGGAACCGGCCCTGGAAGGCACTGGCGATGAACCGGTTGGAAGCACCGATGAAATGCAGCACGTCGACGATCTCGCGGTTGGTCGCCATTGTGCCGCGGGTGGCGAAGACGATTGCCAGCACAGTGGCCGCGCCGATCAGCACCAGCACCATCAGCCCCGAGAAGACGATGGTGCCCGACATGGTGTTGAGCTGCTGCCGCCACGCCGCATGGGTGTCGAGGCTGGCGCCGTCGACCGATTCCAGATTGCGCGCGAGCCCCTCGATGTCTGCGTCGACCGGATCGGCGAGCTGAACCACGATCAGGCGCGGCACCTCGATGGCGGCAAGGTCGAGCCCGCTGCCAAGCCATGGTTCGAGCAGCTTCTGGCTTTCCTCGAGCGTCAGCGCCCGCGCGCCGGTGACGCCGGGGGTGGATTGGGCGAGCGACAGAGCCGTGCGGACGCTGGCGTCGATGGGCTGGGTCTCGACCGGGCGGATCTGGATGGTCACCTCGCGGCCAACGTCGGCCGACCACGCGATGGCGGACTTCTGCACCAGCACCACCCCGCCAAGAGTGACCGCGGACAGGAAGCTCATGATGGTGATCATCAGCAAGAGCGTGCGCCCGGCCACGCTCTTTTCCGGCACGATGGGAGCGGCGCCGGTGCGACGGGGGAACACGTTCAGGATGCGCTCAAGCATGGATGGTCAGTTCGCCCTTGTCGAGGAACATGCGGGGGTACTCGAAGCGGTCGAGCAGCGGCAGCTCGTGGGTGGCCAGGATGATTGTGGTCCCGAGCGTGCGGTTGAGCTCGGCGAACAGGTGCACGAGCCGGCTGGCAAGGTCCGGATCGACATTGCCGGTGGGCTCGTCCGCCAGCAGCACCCTTGGTCGGGCAATGACGGCGCGGGCAATGGCGGCGCGCTGTTTCTCGCCGCCCGAAAGCAGCGAGGGCAGGGCGTTCATGCGGCTGCCGAGACCCACCCAGTCCAGCAGTTCGGTGACGTTGGAGCGGTACTCGCTCTCGGGCTGGCCGAGCACGCGCAGCGGCAGCGCCACGTTCTCGTAGGTCGTGAGGTGATCGAGCAGGCGGAATTCCTGGAAGACGATGCCGATATGCCGGCGCATCTGCAGCAGGCGATCCTGGGTGAGATCGGAGACGTCCTCCCCGAACATGGTCACCCGGCCCCGCGTCGGCTTGAGCGACAGCAGCAACAGGCGCAGGAGGCTGGTCTTGCCCGCGCCAGAGGGGCCGGTCAGGAAATGGAACGAGCCGGGCTCGATGGAAAAGGTCAGGTCGCGCAGGATCTCGGGACCATTGCCGTAACGCAGACCCACATCGGAAAACTCGATCAACTCGGCTCAGCTCCCCTGTGTCGCCGGACGCGAATCACTGATTCCGCATCATAGCAGCCCCGGCCGTCCGCTGCGGCGGCCCGCTCTCCCTTGCCCAATTAAAAACGGCGTCAATGTGGTGTGGTGCGGGTTTGAGGAGTCTTAACTCCATGGTCCTAGGGTCGCCCGGCAACCCCCAACCAGCGCAACGGGCAATCCAGCCGGCCGATGATCATTACCTGTCCACATTGCCGGACGCAGTACCAGGTGACCTTCGAGACCATAGGGTCCGCGGGTCGCAAGGTGCAGTGCGCGCATTGCAGGCAGGCCTGGCAGCAGGAGCCGCTGCCGTTCGAGCCGCCGCCCGATCCTGCCGACATGGCGGCGTTCGAAGCCATGCAGGAAGACGCGCTGGACGACATGCTGATGGCCGAGGAGCGCGCCGCTGCCGCGGAACTGGCCGACAGTGCCGTCGCCAGCGACCTCGCGCGACGTGCCGCAGCGGGAAAGCCGCAGCCGGTGGATACTGCCCTGTTGAAGACGCGGCAGCGGGATTTCTCGCGGCGGCGCCGAAGCATGGAGGCGCGCCTGCCGCTCGCGCGGCTGCGCCGTGCCGTTCGGCTCGGTGCCGGGCTGACGCTGGCCGCTGTTGTTCTGGGGCTCGGTTTCGCTCGGGAAGCCGTGGTGACCCGCTTCCCGGATCTCGCCGGCGCCTATGAAGCCGTGGGGCTCGGCGTCAACGTCGTCGGCCTCGAGTTCACCGACGTCACGACCCTGCATTCGTTGCGGGACGGCAAGGAACTCCTGACCGTGTCGGCGCAGATCGTCGGCATTGCCCGCGAGCCACGCGTGGTGCCGCCGGTGGTGGTCAGCCTCCTCGATGATCGCGGCATGCCGATCTACGAGTGGAGCGTCATGCCCTCCGTGCGGGACCTGATGGCCGGCGAGCGTGCCAGCTTCGATACCCAGCTTCGCACTCCGCCCGCCGGGGCGACGCGGGTGCGCCTCAGTTTTGCCGGTGGCAACGGAGCCCCCCGCCCCGGCATGCGAGATGGTGGTGAAGCCACCGTCACAAGCCCGTCCGCTGCCCCGGCAGTGAACGGAACCACAGTTAGCCCTATGCCTGTTGTACCGGAGCATCCTTGATGGCCCGAATTCTCGTTGCCGAAGACGACCCCTCAGTCCGCGCTTTTGTCGTCAGCGCACTGGCCCTCAAGGGCCATGAGGTCGTTGCTGCCGAAGACGGCGGGCTGGCGGCCGAGATCGCCGAGGAAGAGGAGGGCCGCTTCGACCTGCTCTTGTCCGATATCAAGATGCCGATCATGGACGGCATCGCGCTGGCCCTGCATGTCGCGGCGCGCTTTCCGGAACTGACCATCCTGATGATGACCGGTTTTGCCGACCAGCGCGAACGTGCCCACGGGATGGAGGCGCTGATCTACGACGTGATCACCAAGCCGTTCGCGCTCGCCGACCTCCTGACCAAGGTGGACGACGCCCTGATCGGGCGGCCGGTGGAAATCCTGTCCCTCGGCCGTCAGGCGATGCAGCACTAGACGCTTTGCCCCGGGTCGAGCCCGGGGCGCCTTGCCCTCAGAGCCAGTCCGGCACGCTGTCGAGGGCCAGCAGGTCCTCGATGGGCTTGCGCGGGCGGATCACGTGCCAGCGGTCGCCGTCTACCAGCACTTCGGGGATCAGCGGCCGCGAGTTGTAGGTGGACGCCATCACGGCCCCATAAGCGCCGGCGCTCATGACGGCGAGGAGGTCCCCCTCGGCCACGCCCGGCAGGGTGCGACCCTTGGCGAGATAGTCGCCGGTCTCGCAGACCGGTCCGACGATGTCGGCGGTGATCGGCGGACGGTTCGACTGCCGCACCGGCTCGATATCGTGATGGGCCTCGTAGAGGGTGGGGCGGATCAGGTCGTTCATCGCCGCATCGACGATGACGAAGTTGGTCGTCCCTTCCTTCACATACTCCACCCGCGTGACGAGAATGCCGGCATTGCCGACCAATAGCCGCCCGGGCTCGATCACCAGCGAGCAGCCGAGCTGGCCGACCTTGTCGCGCACCACCGCCGCGTAGGCGTCGGGGTGGGGCGGGGCCTCCTGATCGTGGTGATATGGGATGCCGAGCCAGCCGCCGATATCGACATGCTCGATGTGGTGGCCGTCGGTGCGCAGTGAGGCAACCAGTTCAGCCATCAGCCCGAAGGCGTTGCCGAAGGGCTCGAGGTCGGTGATCTGGGAGCCGATATGCATGTCGACCCCGACCGCCTCGACATTGGGCAGCGCCGCAATGCGGCGGTAGACATCGCTGGCGCGGGCAAAGGGGATGCCGAACTTGTTCTCCGCCTTCCCGGTCGAGATCTTGGCGTGGGTGCGGGCATCGACGTCGGGATTGACCCGGACCGAGACCCGCGCGGTCAGGTCCATGTCCGCCGCCACCATCGACAGCCACTCGAGCTCCGGCTCGCTCTCGACGTTGAAGCACTTGATGCCGGCCGCGAGGCCGCGGCGCATCTCGGCGACGGTCTTGGCAACACCCGAGAACACGATCTTTTCGGGCGCGATGCCGGCCGCGAGCGCGCGCTCGAGCTCGCCGCCCGAGACCACGTCGGCCCCGCAGCCTTCCTGCGCCATCAGCTTCAGCACGGCCTGGTTGGAGTTGGCCTTCATTGCATAGGCGAGCAGGGTGGGGATGCCCTCGAAGGCGGCCTTCACCACCCGGACGTGCCGGCGGAGTGTCGCGGCCGAGTAGACGTAGAAGGGCGTGCCGACCCTGTCCGCCAGTTCGGTCAGGTCGACGTCCTCGGCAAACAGTGCCGCGTCACGATAGTGGAAGTGGTGGACCATAGTTCCTGCCCTTGGGATCAGGGTGGTTCGTACGGCACCTTGGGCAAAAACGAAAGCCTAGTCCTCGGCCTCGAATGCCTGCTCGATCCGCTCGGCGACGAGGTGCTGGAGCTGCCACAGGTGGGGATCGTGGATTCCCATCTGCTCGAGATGGCTGACGGTGGCGAACAGGTACTCGGCCATGGACCCTCGGGTGCCCACGGCGGTCGCGAGCACATCGGCAATGGCCTCGTCGCTGAGCCCCGAGACATAGCGGCCGGAATTGCGGTCGATGCAGAAGGTCAGCGCCCGCACGGTGCGGTCGCCGGTGCGGGCATTCACCCAGCGCGGCGGAAAGGCCGAGGGGAGCCAGCCCATCTCGCGCTCGAGCAGCTTCACCATCGACTCCTCGATGCGATCCGGCGCGAGGCGCTGCAGCACCCCCTTGCAGGCGCCACCCCGATCCAGCGCCAGCATCAGCCCGGGGGTCTCGTCGGAGCCGCGGTAGCGGGTGTTCCAGCCGAGGCAGAAGGCGCGGTGCCATCCCCGCACCAGGGCCGTGCGCATCTCGACCACCTCGCAGGCCGGCTTCCAGATCAGCGAGCCATAGGCGAAGACCCAGACCTCCTCGTGCCACGGTCCGGGGCCGAGCAGTTCGCGGATGGTGCGGTCATGATCCTGGGGCGTCGCGGCGTGGTAACCCTCCGGCGGGGCCGGCAGGTTCTCGTTGATCTCCGGGGGCTGCAGATAGCCGACATGGCGCTCGGTGAGGCGCATCTGCCGGGGGCGCTTGGGCACGAGTGTCTCCGATCCTTGCCGGGACGGTGTCCTATTCGCCGCCGCTATTCAACCCCGCCTTCGCCATGGCCGCCATGCCGTTTTGCAGACAACGGGCGGGGCGAGTGGACCTCGCTGGTCAGCTCTGTCTTCCAGCGCGCGGCCTGTTCCAGCACCCTGGTGGGTGCGGTGCCGCCATAGCTGTTGCGTGCAGCGACCGAGGCGTCGACCGTGAGCACCTTGTGGATGCGGCTGTCGATGCGCTGGTCGACGGACTTGAAGTCCTCGATGGTCAGCCCCTCCAGCCCGCACCCCTTCTGCTCGGCGAGGGCCACGATCTGGCCGGTGATGTGGTGGGCGTCGCGGAAGGGAATTCCCGCCTCGCGCACCAGCCAGTCGGCGACGTCGGTCGCGGTCGAGAAGCCGGCGGCGGCGGAGGCGCGCATGCGCTCGCGGTTGGGCTGCATGTCGCCGACCATGCCGGTCATCGCCGCCAGCGACAGAGACAGGGCGTCGAGCGCATCGAAGGCGACTTCCTTGTCTTCCTGCATGTCCTTGGAATAGGCGAGCGGCAGCCCCTTCATCACCACGGTGAGGCTGGTGAGGGCGCCGAGAATGCGGCCCACCTTGGCGCGCACCAGCTCGGCGGCGTCGGGGTTGCGCTTCTGCGGCATGATCGAGGAGCCGGTGGTGAACTTGTCCGACAGGCGCACGAAACCGAACTGCGCCGAACTCCAGATCACCATCTCCTCGGCGAAGCGGCTGAGATGCATGCCGCAGATGGTGGCAGCGCTCAGCGTCTCGAGCACGAAGTCACGGTCCGAGACCGCGTCGAGCGAGTTGGCGGTCGGCCGGTCGAAGCCGAGCGCCTCGGCGGTCATCTGGCGGTCGATGGGATAGGGCGTGCCGGCAAGAGCGGCGGAACCGAGGGGCGATTCGTTGAGGCGCTTCCTCGCATCGAGCAGGCGCCCGGCATCACGCCCGAGCATTTCCACATAGGCCAGCAGGTGATGCCCGAAGGTCACGGGCTGGGCATTCTGCAGGTGGGTGAACCCGGGAAGGATGGTCTCGGCCTCTTCCTCGGCGCGGGTGACAAGCGCCATCTGCAGGCTGCGGATCTGAGCCACCAGGGTGTCGATCGCGTCGCGCACGTAGAGCCGGAAGTCGGTGGCGACCTGGTCATTTCGGGAGCGCGCGGTGTGCAGGCGACCCGCGGCATCCCCGATCAGTTCGCGCAGCCGAGACTCGACGTTCATGTGGATGTCTTCGAGCGCCCGGGAGAACGTGAACGTGCCGCCCTCGATCTCCGCCAGCACCTGTTCGAGACCGGAAAGTATGGCGTCGCGATCGGCCTGCGTCAGTATGCCCGTCGCCGCAAGCATTGTGGCATGCGCCTTCGATCCGGCAATATCCTGGCGATAGAGGCGTTGGTCGAAGCCGATGGAGGCATTAATCTCCTCCATGATGGCGTCGGGCCCAGAGGCGAACCGGCCGCCCCACATCTTGTTGCTCATTCTGGTCTCCGGAGGCACCATGCAGATGGACCCGCATTCAAGCTCGCACCGTGTACGGCACTGGCTCTTGCCGGCCGCGATCGGGTTGGCAGTGGTCGCCGGGTCTATAGCGGCATGGCTGGTGCTGGGCAATGGCGGCGCCGCCAGCGAGTGCCCGGCCCAGACCGCAGCGGGCGAAGCCATGGACAT